>JBJOID010000152.1:0-10788 GCA_046047315.1 Candidatus Hydrogenedentota bacterium
CGATTTTCTGGAATCCCTTCCGGAAGTGGACCCCGCGCGAATCGGGTGCACGGGCGCTAGCGGCGGCGGCACCCAGACCTTTGCCCTCTATGCCGTGGATGAACGCATCAAGGTGGCGGCCCCGGTAAACATGATCTCCTGCTCGATGCAGGGGGGCTGCGGCTGCGAGAATGGCCCCCTCATGCGGCTGGCGCATTCCAACCTGGAAATCGGGGCCATGATGGCGCCGCGACCCTTGCTGCTGGTCTCGGCCACGGGGGACTGGACGCGCGAGACGCCGCGCATCGAGTATCCCTCCATCAAGAGCGTTTACGCGCTTTACGACGCGCTCGATAACCTGGAGCAGGTGCAGATTGACGCGGGCCACAACTATAACCAGGCCAGCCGCGAGGCCATGTATCGCTTCTTCGCCAAGCACCTGCTGGGCAAAGAGGGATACGAGAACTTCACCGAGCCCCCGTTCACGGTCGAGCCGGATGAAACGCTGCGCGTTTTTCCTGACGGCAGGTTGCCCGAGGGATACCTGGCGGGGGAGGCGCTGGTGCGGCATTTGGAAGACTACTTCGCGGCGCAGCGGGCGATGCGCTTGAAGCCGGAGTACGACGCGCAGGCGCTGCTGATGGAGATGACGGGCTGTGGAGACCTGAGCGTGGAGAAGCCCCGTTTCATCCGCACCTCCCGCGAGGACGATGGCGAACAAGTCATCGAACGGTGGCTGGTGGGCAGTGAGTCGCGCGACGAGCAGGTCGCCCTGATCTACATCCGCAAGAAAGACGCCGCACCGCAGGATATCGAGATCTTTGTGAACACGGCTCCGCTGAGTCCGTGGCTCACGGAGACGGGAGAACTGGGGCCAGAGCCGGCCCGCGCGCTCCACGCGGGTCGCAGTGTGGCGCTGGTGCATCTCTACGGGGCGGGCCCCGAGGCGCCGCGCGAGGCGAAGAAGCGCCTGCACGAGGCGGGTGTCGGCTTCAGTGACACCTTCCTGCCCACGGCCCTCGGCGAACATGTGCGGGACCTGCGCATGGTGCATGAATGGACCACCACCCGGCGCGATGTGAAGGCGCTCTACGCCGCCCACGCCGACGGTCACCACGCCGCCGCCGTGCTGCGGCTGGCCGGTGTTCCTGACTTCCTCGTGCGCGCGCCTGAAGCACCGGGCGATCCTGCGTTGCTCGAGAAGTCGCTCTACATACCCGCCTTTCTCACGCTCTTTGAGCCCCGCGTGCTCGGATTGCAGTCCGCCCCATGACCGCGCGCCTGTTGCACCTGACGGATTTCCACTTCTGGCGCGTGGTGTTGAATCCCCTGCGCCTGCTCAACAAGCGCGCGCTGGGCAACGTGAACGTGATACTCCGGCGGCGGCGCGAATTCCTGATGCACCAGGCCGACGCCATCGCCGACTACGTGGTCGGGCTGGGTGTGGCCGATGTCTTTCTGGGGGGCGACTTCACCTCGACCGCCCTCAAGGAAGAGTTCGCGCTTGCCGAGCGCTGGGTACGCGACCTGCGTGAGCGCGGCCTGCGCCTGCACGTGGTGCCCGGCAACCATGATGTCTACACCTTCGAGTCCCACCGCAACCGGCGCTTCGAGAAAATGCTGGGTCCCCACCTGCCGCCTGACGGCTATCCCTGCCTGCAACGCCTCGAGGGGGGGCAGCCCCTGGTGCTCGCGCCCACCGCCGTGCCTAACTGGCTCTCCTCGCGCGGGCGCATCAGCCCTGCGCAGATCGCCCGAACTTGCGACTTGGTGCGCCAGTGCGACGAGGAAGTCGTTCTGGTCGGCGCGCACTATCCCGTCCTCGAAGAGACGCCCTGGTTCAAGACCGCCAAGTCGCGCACGCTACGGGGCGCCGACGATTTTCGCCGCGCTCTCGCAGCTACCGGCAAGCGCATCGTCTACGTTTGCGGCCATGCCCACCGATTCGGCTTCATTCACGATCCCCGCCATGACAACCTGACCCACCTGTGCACCGGGGCCCTCTTCCTCAGCCGCCACTCCAGCCCCGAACGCGCCACCTTCACCGAACTGCACATCGAAGGCGACGCGGTCACCGTATACCTGCACCGCCTCATGGACGAATGGCGCCGCGAGGAAGTGACGGTGAAGCGGGTGGCGGAGGTCTAAGCCTTCGCCTCCCTTTGCTGGGAGTGGTGCCGCCTCAAAGTCAAGTGTAGTTAACGACACGCATGCGGCTTTCCTTGAAACGAGCGGGGATGCGCGGTAAGATTCCAGTTTCGGCCGCGCAAGGCCGCCTTGGGGGCGGCGCAGGCGGCGTGCCCGGCATCCAAGGCCGCGCGAATTCCCATTAACAACACCCCTTTCAGGAAAGGCTTGCTCGTCCATGCAGACCGCAGATCGCTTGACCCGCATCCCGCCGTACCTTTTCATGACGCTCCGCAACAAGATCGCCGAGGCGCGGGCGCGCGGGGTGGATGTGATCAGCCTGGCCATCGGTGATCCGGTGGACCCGACGCCAAAGCCCGTGATCGATGCGCTGTGCAAGGCGGCGCAGGACCCGGCGAATCACCGCTACCCCACGGACGAGGAGTGGGGAATGCTGGCTTTCCGCGAGGCGGTGTCCCGGTGGTACAAGAGGCGCTATGACGTGGAGCTCAACCCCAAGGGGGAAATCTGCGCGCTGATTGGCTCGAAGGAAGGCTGCCATCATTTCGCGATGGCGGTGGTGAACCCGGGCGACACGGTGCTGGTGACGGATCCGGGCTATCCGGGATACCGCCCGAGCATTTGGTTCGTGGACGCCACCCCCTACGACGTGCCCTTGAAGGAGGAGAACGCCTACCTTCCGGATTTCTCGAGCATCCCGTCGGACGTGGCGAAGAAGGCGTCGGCGATGTTCCTGAACTATCCGAACAACCCCATCGGCGCCGTGGCCACGCGCTCTTTCCTGAACGACCTGGTGGCCTTCGCCAAGGAAAACGACATCGTTATTTGTTACGACAACCCTTACAGCGAGGTGGTATACGGCGTGGAACGCCTGAGCTTCCTGAATGCTCCGGGTGCGAAGGAGGTGGGCATCGAGCTCAACTCCCTCTCGAAGCCGTACAACATGACGGGCTGGCGCATCGGCATGGCCTGTGGCAATCCCGAGGTGGTGAAGGCCATCGCCACGAGCAAGGCCAACACGGACTCGGGCGTCTTCAATGCCGTCCAGTACGCGGGCATCGAGGCGCTGGATCAATGCGACGCCGACATCGCGCGGATGCTGGAGGTGTACACCGGCCGCCGCGAACGCCTGATTGCCACCCTGCGCGAACTGGGCTGGAATTACGATCCGCCCAAGGGTACCTTCTATCTCTGGGTGCCGGTGCCGAAAGGCTACACCAGCGCCGAGTTCTGCGATTTCATGCTGGAGAAGTGCGCGGTGGTGATCGCCCCGGGCGCGGCATACGGCAAGAACGGCGAGGGCTATGTGCGCTTCTCGCTGACCATTGAGGAGAATCGCCTTGATGAGGCGTTGCAGCGCATGCGCGATTCACTGCCCCGCTTTGAGTTTGCCTGAACCACGATTGGACGCATCGCATGAGCGTGTTCGGTTTCGATATTGACCCTTCGCTAGTCACGATTGTGAAGGGCGGGTCTTCAAAGCATGACGCCCTGGAGCAGTTAATCGACGTGATGGCCAAGCATCCGGCCATTACGGATGCCGAGCTCTTTCGCAAGGCCGTGCATGAACGCGAGTCCGTCATGAGCACCGGCATCGGCGGCGGCGTCGCCATTCCGCACGTGCGGCTAAAGCAGGTGTCCAGCCTGATCGTCGGTGTGGGCTTGGCGCCCAAGGGTGTCGACTATGACACGCTCGACAACGAGCCCGTCTACGTAATGGTGCTCTTCGCCACGCCGGAGGGCGCCGACCGCGAATACCTCCGGCTGCTGGCTCAGGTGATGGGTGCGCTGCGCAAGGACTCCAGTCTGTTTGCCAAACTCATGGACTGCCGTAGCCCCAAGGCCGTCGCGGACCTGCTGAACGGGTAGCGCGAATCTTTCTGCCCTGACGTTGTTGTCGCCACCGCGTTTGCGGGGTTGCTCGGCCAAGGGGTACAATCCGCGTTTACCTTGGAGTTACGCTCATGGTGGCCGAGGGCTACATCAATTACTTCTCCGTGCTGGAGATCTCGCCGGATGCGAATCCCGGCGAAGTGCGCAAGAGCTACAAGCGCCTGATGAAGGAGCTCGTGGTCGAGATCTCTCAGGCCCAGCTCACCGAGGAAGGTCGCAACCAGTACCTGCTCAAGATGGCCCAGCTGAATGCGGCCTTCTACATCCTGCGGGACGAGGCGCGCCGCGTGAAATACGTCGAGGATCGCGACCGGGCGATGGCCCTGGAGGCGGAGTGGAGCGCGGAGGTGGCTGCGAAAAGCGACAAGGCGGAACCGCTCCGCCGTCAGTACGACGCAGCACTCAAGCATTACCTTTCCGCCTATATGGAGGAGCTGATGCTCGAGGCCGGGCGCGATTCCGAATGCGTGGAAGCGAGCCATTGGGACGCGAACCACGAGCGCCATGCCTCGCGCGTGCTGCGTCAATATCGCCAGCGCCTTTACCATCAGATTCACGAGCGGCTGCCCTTTTACGACATCACCCGCCCCGAGATTGACTGGGACGAGCGTGGGCGCGCCGTGGCCTCGATGCTGGCTGAAAGGAACTGACCGTGTTTTTCGGCCGCAAAAAATCGCAGGAGAAGACGCCCGTTACGCAGGAAGCGATTGACGGGGTGGTGGCGCGGGCCGTGGCGGAAGGCGACATGGTCAACCTGGCCTTCGCGTTTTCTCCCAACTCTCCCCTGCGCGACGGCTCACCCGAGGTGCTGGATACGCCGAAGTACGCTTACCTGAGGGCGATACCCGAAGCGCGCACGCCGGCTTTCGACGACGCATTGCGTCTGGCTTCGCGCGCTGACATTCAGGCGCATCATCGGGAGCAGCTCTCGTCGAAGCGGCCGGCCCAGTTGCACGCGGAGCTGGTGCTCGCGTTGGCCGACAACGCCGTGCGGTTGCACAAGTACACCGTGGCGGGCCAGGCCTATGAGAAGCTCCGCATCCGCGAGAAGATGCGCGACCTTTTCGCGAGCGAGGCGGACCGCGCCCTGGACGCCGGCGACACGGACAAGGCCGCGCGCGGCTACCGAATCGCCACCGGTCTGAGCTACGACTACGCCGCCTTTCCTGAGCCAATGCCGCTGGTGCCCAACTATCAGGCGCGCGCGCTCATGCTGCATGCCATTTATCCCCGCCGTCCCGAGGACTGCGTGGCGATGCTGCCGCCGCAACAACAGATGCAGGTCGCGTTGGAATACTTCCTTCTCGACCCCGCCTTGGCCGCGCGCCTGTTGAACAAGCCGCTTGACCTGTTGGCCGACTTCCTTGCGGCGCTGGTGCGACTGCGCGATCCGCAGTGGGATGCCTTCGCCCAGCGCTATCGCGAGGCTTGTGATCAGGTCAACCGGCTGGCGGAGCGCTTGAAAGAGCAAGAGCAGCAGGCGCAGGGATCTGGAAACGGCGCCCTTCAGGCCGAGATTGCCGCACAGGAAGCGGGGTTCCGCCCAGAGGAAGTGCCCGCGATGCTGCTGGGTCGTCCGATCGAGCGTGGCGAATGGTGGCAGTACCTCAAAGATCTGGCGTACCAGCATCCCGCGGCTGTGCTGTTTGTGGCGCGCCAGGTGATTTCAAAAGACCAGGAAGTGCTGCTTCCGCGGTACTTCAGCGGCGGCCCGTTGGGCAAGAAACTCGGGCTGTACGCTTAATCCCGCGCGGGCGTCCCCTTGGCAAAGGGTTCTTGATGAGGCATACTGGCGGGAAGCCATCGGCATGGCCTTGAGGAGGGAACACCGATGAAACGCCATTGGATTGCAGCCATGCTGTTCTTGAGCGCCGCCGCACCTGCGGTCTCGGCGCTCGCGCCAGGCGAGGTGCCGGAGGGATTGACCTTCAAGGACATCCGATACCTTTCCCGCACGCTGGAAGACTTCGGCTCCCCCACCGCCCTCTTGCTGCTTTTTCACACCGCCGACGACGCCGAAGCCCTGAAGCGGCTCGACCAGCTGGCCGAGTCCGCGCCTGCTGGCGCGCTGGTGGCCGCCGTGGACGTTACCCCGGACGCTTCCATTGTCGAAGTGGCTGCGCATGCCCTCGAACTGGACGGCGACTATCTCGTGCTCAAGGATTTCGATGGCGTCGCGGCCCGGCAACTGGGCATCGAGAAGACCCCATCCGCCGTGTTGCTGGACGCCGCCAAGTCGCTGCGCTACCGGGGGCCTTTGGATGATGCCAGCGCGGCGCTGAGCGCGCTCTTGGCTGGGCAGCCAATCCCCAAAGCGGACCTCCCGCAGTCGGGAAAACCCCTTGGCAGCCTTGCCTTGCCGGACGGCAAGAACCTCAACTTCGCCGAACACATCGCGCCCATCATCAACCAGCATTGCGTGGCGTGCCACACCCCCGGCGAGGCGGCCCCCTTCTCGTTGCGCACCTACAAGCAGGTTGCTGCCCGTGCGGACATGATTGCCGAGGTCGTTCGCGAGGAACGCATGCCCCCCTGGTATGCCGCTCCCGAGCACGGCAAGTTTATCAATGAGCGCAGGATCCCCGACGAGGATCGCCACAAGCTGCTGGCATGGCTGCGCGATGGTATGGAAAAGGGCAACCTGCGCAACGCGCCCGAGCCGCCGCCCGCCCCGGAATCCGAGTGGCACATTGGCAAGCCTGACTTGATCTTGGAGGCCAAGGAAGAAGACGAGATTCCCGCAACAGGATATGTGGATTACAAGTATGTGACGCTGCCGCATCAGTTTGCGGAGGACACGTGGGTGCAGGGCATCGAGTTGATGCCCAGCAATCCGTCCGTGGTGCATCACGTGAACCTTGCCTACAACGTGGCGGACAGCAATTACGAAGAGAAGAACAACTTTCTCACGGGCCGGGTTCCGGGCAATCCGCCAGTGGATATCCCCGGACCGGTGGCGATGCTGATTCCCCGCAACAGCGTCCTGTTCCTCCAGATTCATTATGTGACCACCGGCAAGGAACAGAAGAACCGCATGCGCGTGGGGATTCGCTATGCCGAGGGCAACATCCTTAAGCGGGTCTACTACCAGCGGCTTCGCCCCGCCGACATCAACATTCCGCCGGGTGTGGCTCGTCACCGGATGGAATCCTCGTGGACGGTGGATCGCAATGCGCTCGCGTTGGCGCTCTTCAGCCACATGCATGTGCGTGGGCGTGACATGAGCTTCTTCGCGAAATATCCCGACGGCGCGACCGAGACCCTGCTGGTCATACCGAACTACAGCTTCGACTGGCAGCTCGCCTATCAGTACGTTCCCGCCACCAAGACATTCCCCAAGGGCACCGAATTGCGCACGGTGTCGCACTACGACAACTCTCCGTTCAACGCCTACAACCCCGATCCAAGCGTGACGGTGACCTACGGCGAGCAGACGGAAGACGAGATGAACGACGCCTATGTTTTTTACCTCGACGCGGATGAATTCCTGAACATCACCGTGGACGGGGAAACAGGGCGCGAGATCAAGGGCGACGCGCTTGCGCGCGCGAAGTGAAGCCAAGACTGTGCACAAGCATTGCTTCCCATGCCTTGAACGCTCGGCGCCGCGGAGAGCGGCATGAACAGCATCGAGCGCAAGTGGCTTGTTTGGCGGCACCGTCGAAAGCTGGCGGCCTGCGGCAAGCATCCCAATTTGGCCCTGCCGCACTTTAACGTCGAGGGGCATCTCGAGCTTGGCGACCTGACGCACTTCCGCAACAATGCCACGTTCCGCACTTATGGCGACGGGCGGATCATCATTCACACCCGTTCCGGTTGCAGCTGGGGTTGCCTCTTCGAGGCGCGCGAGCGAATCGAAGTGGAGCGGTATGTCGGCATCGCCGAGTATTGTCACATCACCGATTCTCTTCCCGACCTCGCAGGCTTTGATGGGCCCTGGCAGGACGCCCCTCGAATCACACGGCCTGTCGTCATCAAGGAACGCGCCTTCATTGGCAGCGCTTGTTTCATCGGCCCGGGCGTCACTGTGGGCGAGAGCGCGGTGCTCACCCCGCATAGCGTGTTGCTCCAAAGCATCCAGCCTTACGAAATCTGGGGCGGCGTTCCCGCGCGGCGCATCGGGCACCGCACCGAGGGATTGCCCGAGTCGGTGCTGAGGGATTCCGAGACGCTGCTTACCGAACAGGGGGTTCGGCTGGATCGCTACATCGAGCAGGGCAAGCGCCGCGGCTGGCGCAAGCTTCTGCAGAAGCTTTCCGGGCGGTGATATCGGTCGTTCCGCTCTGGCTTTCAGGCCTTGAATCCCTTATGATGCAAGGCCATTTTCGCAGGCACACGCCGCGATGGCGGCAGTTTGCCCGGAGCACCATCCATGAAGATTGAGCGAGCCGTCCTCAGTTGTTACGACAAGACGGGGGTCGTCGAGTTCGCGCATCAGTTGCGTGAACTGGGCGTCGAGATCATCAGCACCTCTGGCACCCTCGATGTGCTGCGGCGCGAAGGTATCGAGGCCATCAGCATCGCGGAGTTTACCGGCGTGCCGGAGATGCTCGACGGGCGGGTGAAATCACTGCACTCAAAGATCCACGCGGGGCTCTTGGGCATCCGTGAGGACAAGGTGCACTGCGAGCAGATGCAGGCCCAGGGCCTCAAATGGGTGGACCTTTTCGTGGGGAATCCACGCCCGGTTCATGAAGTTATCGCCCGCCCCGGCGTGAAGGTGGATGAGGTGATGGCGCAGGTGGACATCGGCGGGGTGGCCATGGTCCGCTCCGCCGCGAAGAATTTCCGGTATACGACGGTGGTCGTCAATCCCCAGCGCTATCCCGCCGTCATGCATGACATGCGTGCCCACGACGGTGAAGTGAGCTTCGCGCTGCGCTACAAGCTGGCGCAGGAAGCGCTGACGACCGTGGCGGAGTACGACCTCGCGCTGGCGGGTTTTCTGCGCGACAACGAACCGGGTGAAGGCTGAGTCTGTTTTTCCAGAGAATTAACGCTGCGAGGGTCGGGTCGATGAATGTATTGGTGGTTGGCGGCGGCGGCCGCGAGCATGCGCTCGCATGGAAAATCAGCCAGGGAGAGTCCGTCGAGAAAGTCTATGTGGCGCCCGGCAACCCCGGCACAGGCAGATTGCCCAAGGGGGAAAACGCGCGACTCGACCCCAATGATCACGCGGCCGTATCGGCGTTTATCCGCGATCACAATATCGCGCTCACGGTGATAGGGCCCGAGGCGCCGCTCTGCGCGGGCATCGTGGATACCCTGAGCAGTCGCGGTCATCGTGTGTTTGGCCCCGTGGCGGCGGCCGCGCGCATCGAGGGGAGCAAGGCCTTTGCCAAGGACTTCATGCGCCGCTTCAACATTCCCACCGCCGACTACGCCCGCTTCGACAACTTTGCCGAGGCGGAAGCCCATTGCAGAAAACTCGGCGCCCCGCTTGTCATCAAGGCCGATGGCCTCGCGGCGGGCAAAGGCGTTACCGTCGCACATGACCTCCACACTGCAATCGCGGCCCTGCGCGACGCGATGGTCAACCGCCAGTTTGGCGAGGCGGGCGCCAGTGTCGTCATTGAATCCTGCCTTGTGGGCGAGGAGGCTTCCATTCTCGCCTTCTGCGATGGCAAAGATTTCCGCACGCTGGCCAGCAGCCAGGACCACAAGGCCGTCTACGACAATGACCAAGGACCCAACACCGGCGGAATGGGAGCCTACTCTCCGGCGCCGGTGGTCACGCCCGCGCTTCAGGACCAGATCGATCGGGAGATTCTTCGTCCCTTTGTGGAAGGTATGCGGACGCTCGGCACGCCGTACGTCGGCATCATTTACGCTGGACTCATGATCACGGCGGAGGGCCCCAAGGTTATCGAGTTCAACTGCCGCCTGGGCGACCCCGAGACGCAGTGTGTGCTGCCACGCATGACCAGCGATCTGGTTGAAGTGATGAACGCCTGCATCAGTGGCAACCTCGCCGATACCCCCCTTGAGTTCGACAATGGCGCCTGCGTGACGGTGGTGATGGCGAGCGGCGGTTACCCCGGCGACTTCCAAAAGGGCTTGCCGATATCGGGAATCGAAGCGGCGGAGCGCGACAACGCGGTGACCGTGTTTCACGCGGGCACGGCCGAGCGGGATGGACAACTCGTCACTAGCGGCGGGCGTGTGCTGACCGTCACCGCACGCGACGGAAGCCTGCCTGCGGCCATTGAGCGCGCCTATGCCGCTGTGGACGCCATCCATTTCGAGGGCGCCCATTTCCGCAAAGACATTGGAAAAAAGGCTTTCGCCCGCCTGGCGGAGTGAGGCCGTGGTCGTAAACGTGTTTGCAAGAACACACACGCTTGAACCACACTAAGCCGCGTATTCCCCCACGCCAAGGAGTTCCGCATGCGATTTAAGTTGGAAGGCATTGTCGCCGCCATGGTCACCCCATTCACCAAGAACGGGGACTATGTGGACTTCGACAAGATTGGCGGTGTGGCGGAAGGGGTGCTTCGCATGGGGGCGCACGGCTTGTTCGTGTGCGGCACTACCGGCGAAGGCATGTTGATGACCGCCGAGGAACGCAAGACGGTGCTGGAGGAAGTGGTGGCCAGCGTGGGCAGCAGCAAGGCGAAGATCATCGCCCACAGCGGTGCGATGGATACGGCCACCACCATCGAGCTGACCGTGCATGCGGCCGAGTGCGGGGCCGACGCGTCGGCCGTGGTCACTCCACCCTTTTATCCCTTTGATGACAAGGCCATCGAGCAGCACTTCTCGGCGGTG
>JBJOID010000153.1:0-8905 GCA_046047315.1 Candidatus Hydrogenedentota bacterium
AGGCCAGCGCGCTCCAGGGCATCCAGCACGATTCCCACGGCTTCGTCCATCCCCTCCACCATTGCGGCATAGACGGGATGATTTTGGGTGAGGCGAACTTTGCTGTCTCGGTCCTGCCCCCACTGCTCCTCTTCGAGGGCGAGCGCTTCCTTCTTTCGCTGATACTTCGTCGTCAGGTCCTCGCGGGCTTGCAAAGGGATGTGGACGGAGTGAAAACACAGCGCGGCGAAGAAGGGGGTGTCACGGCTGGCTTCGATGAAATCAGCGGTTTCCTTGGCTAGACGCAAGGGAAGGTGCTCGCTCTCCGGGCCATCGGGCAGCGACGGATTGTGATAGGGGGAGAAATAGCTGCGCAGCCCCCCACCGAACCCTCCGCCGATGTTGATCTCGAAACCCTGATCTTCGGGGAGAAACCCCAGTCCGCCGAGATGCCATTTGCCGGCGAAGAACGTCTTGAAGCCGCCCTCGCGCAGGGCCTCGGCCACAGTGACTTCTTCCAGGGGAAGGAAGTTGTTGTAGGGCGCGGGCAGCAAGGGCTTCTTCGCGGTCCAATGCTTGGCCACGCCGTCGGGCTGCGGCGCGCCGAAGTAATCGGTGGCGGCCATACGCTGCGGATACTTGCCCGTCATCAGGCTGGCGCGCGTAGGACTGCACACGGGGCAGGTGGCATAGGCCTGGGTAAAGCGCGCACCGCCCGCCGCCAGTTCGTCGAGGCGAGGGGTCTCATGGTAGGCGCTGCCATAGCAGCCAAGGTCGCGCCAGCCCAGATCATCCGCCACCATCCACACAACGTTCATGGGTTGTGCCGCATGGGCCGACACGGCGAGGGCGCAGACGGCAAAGAGGAATAGACGATTCAGCAGGCTCACCATAAGTGGAATCTCCCCTGCGCGCGGATTAGCGCCGGCGCATCGACGCGATCTCATCCTCCGATAACTCGATGGGCATTTCAAGCGCTATCTGCCCGAGCGCCTTGCCCTGCGCGTCGACACGAAGCGAGCGGCTGCCGCCGCCATCGAGCACTTGGGGCAATACGAAATTGAGGGCGCGAAGATTGGGCATCTCGTAACGTTTTACTTCGCCCGGCGACATGGGCGCAAAGTAGGACGCGACGCGATCGGCGCTGAGGTTCTCACAAAGCCAGGCGTATCCGGCTTCTGTATAGGCGATGATGCCCACGTTGGCGCCGCCGCCCTTGTCGCCGCTTCGGGCGTGCGCAATCTCTCCCAGCCTGGCCATGCCAAAACCCTTTCAGACCAAATGAAAAACCCGCCCGGAACTAGCCCGGGCGGGAAGCTTAACACAGGAAAGCGGGGTTGGGCTTAACGCGAAGCGGCCCGCGAACGCGAAGCGCCGGGACGCCCAGAGCGGGCACCGGGGGCCGACTGCCGCGTGCGGCCATGGCCTTGGGCCTGCCCCTGCGACGATGCCCCGTGAGAGGACGAAGCCGCCTTGCCCTGGCGATCGCCGCTGCCCTGCCCATTCCGGCCGGGTGCTCCGGGGCGTCCGCCCCGGCCGCGGTTGCGGCCGCGCCCCGTCTGGGGCTGCTGCGGCGCGCCGTAAAGCGACGCCACCTGCACCGCGCCTTCCCACTCAATGCGGGCGAGACGCTCACCGAGACCGGTCTCGATATCGCGAAGCTCCTTCACATCCTCGGGACTGACAAAGGTGACCGCATGCCCCTTGGCGCTGGCGCGGCCGGTGCGGCCGATGCGGTGCACATAGTCGTCATAGGTGCGCGGAATATCGTAGTTGAACACGTGCGACACCCCCTGGATGTCGATGCCGCGCGCTGCCACGTCGGTGGCAACCAGCACCTGGAAACGTCCACGGCGGAATCCATCAAGCGCGCGCTCGCGTTGACCCTGGGAACGGCCGCCGTGGATGGCCTGCGCCGGAATGCCCTGCGCCGTCAGCTGCCGGGCGATACGGTCGGTGCGATGCTTCGTGCGGATGAACACGATGGCCGAATCTACATTCGGCTCGGAGAGCAGCTTCGCCAGCAGGGTGGTCTTCGCGTTGCCGTCGACCGTGTACATGCGCTGCTTAACGGCGTCGGCCGGAGCCGCGATGCGCCCGATCTCGATGCGGTGCACGTCGCGCTGGAAGTCGCGGGCAAGCCGCGATATTTCATCGGGGAAGGTGGCGGAAAAGAGCAGCGTCTGGCGCTCGGCCGGCAGGCCGCTGAGGATGCGGCGAATGTCGGGCATGAAGCCCATATCGAGCATCCGGTCAGCCTCGTCGAGCACGAGCACGCGGAGCTGCTCGAACTTCACCGTGCCCCGGCCAATGTGGTCCAGGAGGCGCCCGGGCGTGGCAACGACGATATCGCAGCCCCGGCGCAGGGCCTGCGTCTGCGGCTCCATGCCGGCGCCGCCGTAAATGCACGTCGAGCGCATGCCCAAGGCCTTCGCCAGAGGCTCGATGCCGCGGTGCACCTGAATGGCCAGCTCGCGGGTGGGCGCAAGCACCAGCATCCGGTTGCGGCCCGGGCGCTCAGCGGACAGGCGCGTGAGGGCCGGAAGCGCAAAGGCAAGCGTCTTACCGGTGCCGGTCTGGGCCACGGCGATGACGTCGCGCCCCTCACTGGCCACCGGAATGGCTGCGGCCTGCACCGGGGTCGGCTCCGTAATTCCCTGTGCATGTAAAATGTCAAGGCATTTCGGATCAAGGTTGAAGTTAAGAAAAGACATAGAGATCCCTTTCGCGGGGCGGATCGAAAAAGTCCGCACACCATGGCTGAGGTCACTGGCTCAGCTAAAAGGGGGAAGAAACGCACAGGCGAACGCCCGGGGAGAAGATGAGCAAGTGGCACAAACTGCGTCCACATGGAATCGCGGCAACAGCCGCAGGACTGGACGCGTTGACTATACCACAATCGATGGTGGAATGCGAATGCCGACCCTGCGGAATCGTTAGACGCCGGCAGCGGCGATGCCGGCAAGCATCTTGTCCTTGCCCTGCTTTGCCACTTCCTTGGGGTCCATCTTCCAGTGCTCGCGGTTGAAGAGCTCAAGGGAGAGGGGGCCGGTGTACTTGATGGCCACGAGATCGTTGAGCAGCGCAACAAGCGGCAGGTGACCGTCGCCGGGGAAGACGCGGTGCTCGTCGGCGGCGGTTTCGGCGGGCTGGCTGGCGGGCACGTCGTTCCAGTGGAAGTTGTAGATGAACTTCCCCTGAAGGTGCTTGACGCCGTTAAAACCGGAGCCTCCCCGGAAGAGGTGGAAGGTGTCGGCGATGAGGCCCGCCGCAGGGTGATCGGCATCGAGCGCGATGGCGGACGCGGTGCCGATACGGTTGATGCTTTTGAAGAACCCGACGAACTCGAAGCCGGGAATGACGTTGTACTCGCTGATGCCGATCTCGAGCAGGTCGCGATAGCGGGCGGCCGTCCACTTAAGGTCTATGTTTTCCAGCTGCGAATCAGGAATGGCCGCGGCGTGCTTCGAGCCGACGGCGGCCATCATGCGGAGTCGGTTGCGCGTGTCGGGCAGTTGCTTGTCCCAAGTTTCCTGGGTGGGGGGCACGGCATTCCACAGGCCGATGACGTTATGAACGTAGAGTCCCTTGTCCTGGATCAGCTTGGCGAGATCCTTGAGGTCGTTCCCTTCCTGCTCGTGCTTCTCGATGTCGTCGATCCAGAGCTCGATACCGTCGTAGCCCGCCTCGGCGGTGGCATCGATCTTCTCCAGCAGGGAGGCTGGGCGTATGGTGCTTGTGTTCAACAGCACGGGGAATGGGCTTGCGTCACCCTGAAAGCGGGGACGCTTCTTGCGTCCGGGCTTTTTTTTCTCCTCGGGCTTGGCGGATTGCTCCGCACCGGCAACCCCCATCATGGCGGCGGAACCCGCCACAACTCCCTGCAAGAACCCACGACGATCGAGGAACGACATGTAAAGAGACCCTTCGTTTCGGGCGCAGGGCCCGGCTAGTTCCAACGCGGACGAATGCTCTCGAAGTAACCAACGTCGAGCCCCTCTTCCTCGGGGGGGGCAACCGTGATTTCAAGCTTCTGAAGCAGCGAGCCTTCCGCAGTCTGCAAATCGATAAGGGCTTTCTCATAGGCGATCTGTGACTGCAGCAGCGCCGTTTCGGCGGCGGTCAATTGTTCCTGCACCTGGAGGACCTGCCAGCTGGTGGTTACGCCAAGACGCAGGCGGCTCTCTTCGGCGGCCACTTCCGCCTGCTTGAGGCGCACGGCCTGCTGGTTGCTCTCAACCAGGGTCTGGTTCTTGAGCACATTGCGGGCGGCCGTATGCACGAGCATCATCACGTCGGTCTTGGCGCGCTCACCCTGCAACTCGGCCTGGCGACGGGTCAACTTGGAGCGCTGGTACTGGCCGCGCGCCGCGCGGTTGCCCAAGGGCACAGCGGCCTGAAAACCCACCGAGTACACCGTGTCGTCGCCATCGCGCACGGCATACAGCGTTTCGCGAACCTTGTGGTCGCGGCCGCCTTGGGCATAGCTTCCGGTGAGATCAAGCTGGGGCATCATGTCGCGCTGGGCGCGGTATTCATCCAGTTGCGCGTTCGCCAGCTGCAAATCGGCGATGTCCAGTTCGGGGCGGTTTTCGAGCGCCTTGGCAATGCTGGCTTCAATGCTCGCGTCGTAAGCCTCGGGGTCGAAGTTCATCTCGTCGCTCACGTTGGGACGGTCCACCGGCACCACCAACAGGCGGGAGAACATCTCGCCCTCGCGGAGGTTCATGAGCTGCTTCAACCTGTCGCTCGCGTCGCCCACCAGCGAGCGTGCGGAAATGAGATCGCTCTGCCGGGTGGCCACGCCGGTCTTGGCGCTAAGCACCTCGATGTCGGCAGCCGTGCCGATTTCCCGTCGGGTCTCGTTCACCTGAAGCAATCGGTTCGCATTGTCGAGCGAGGCGCGATTGAGCTGTACGGCCTCGACCGCGCCCACCAGATCCCAGTAGGCCTTGATGACCTCGGCGACGGTGTTCATCGCCGTGAGGAGCAACTGGGCCTCGGTTAGTGCGCGGTTGTTCTGCGCCGCCGTTATGCGCACGCGGTTGTATTTGAGACCGAAGCCACGCAGTACCGGCTGGGTCAACGTGAGCGCCACCTGCGTATTGAATTCTTCAATAAACTGGTTGAACGTGTCTTCGCTTTTCTCCATCGTGCCCACGATACCCCACTGCGTACCAGTGTGCAGCTTGCCGCCCAACTGGGCGTTGAGATTGGTCGTGTAGCTGCGAATGGCGTCGATGCCGCCGAAGACCACCTGCTGTGCGGAAAGCGAAACCTCCGCCACGTTGTAGTTGCCGGTCAGCTGGGCTATGGGATCAAACTCGCCCTTTGCAGCCTTGATGTCGCTTTCGGCCATAAGCGGCTCAATGGCGGCTATCTGGATATCGGGATTCTGGGACAGGGCCAGCTGGATGCAGTCTTCCAAGCTCAGCCGCACCAGGCGCTCGCGCCGGCTCTCATCGAAGGCTCGCATAATGGAATCGACGTCGAGCAACTCAATCTGGATTTCCTCGGCGATGGTGCGGCCGCTGTCTTCCATAAAGATGTCGTCGTAAGTCAGCGAGACTTCGCCGGTGGGCGACCAGAGGTCGTCCAGTGTGGCGCTATCTGCGGGACCTGCCTGCTCGGCTTCCGCCGCCGGTTCAGCGGTGGCCTCCGCAGGCGCCGCATCCGCTGGTGATTCCGCGCCGGTGGAGTCGGGCTTGGCGACACTCTCCGCTTCGACGATGGGAGCCGGTTCCGCGGACTCATCGGCGAAAGCAGGAATCGACAGGCTTAACGCGAGGATTAGGATGCACGTGGACCGAAACATGACTACTCTCCGGAGACGCTTTCGGGGTTGGACAAGCGCAGCGCCCCAACCGTTTACACGCGCCGCGATACCGATACCTGTCTCGAACGCGGCTTGTAACGCCAGCCCCAGCTTCCCAAGCAGCGGGGCTTTCCCCGGCAGTTTACCTGCGGGAGATGCCGCAATCAAAGCCGCCGGCTTACTGGTCGTGCCAAAGCTCAACAGAGGGGCAGCCCGCCACGGCTCGCCCGGCGATGGTGCTCTCTGGCGCCTTGAGCAGCTGGCGGATGACGGGAAGCTTGCCGGGACCTGACACGAGGAAGACCACACGGTCCGCCAATTCCAGCACGGAAGGCGTGACACTTACGCGATCGGGCGGTGTGTCCTTGCGCACCGGTATCGCTAGGCGTCCCTCCGAGGCCGCGAGGTCCGCATCGGAGAAGAGCGAGCAGGTGTGGGTGTCCTCGCCCACCCCGAGCAAGGCCAGGCGCAGCACGCCATCGAGCGCGAAAAACGCGTCGAAGTCACGCTCGTACTGTGCAGCGGCCTCGTCGAGCGGCACTTCCGGGTTCACGGCGATGACGCGATCAGTGGGTATCTTGAGGGCGGCAAGCATGGGCAGGGTGTTGCCATGATTGCTTTGCGGCGAATCAAGGGGCACATGACGGTCATCGCTGAAGGTCACCGTGAGCAGCGGCGAGCAAGGCGATGGCTCGGCGGCAATGGCCTGATACACCGGCAAGGGTGTGCTCCCTCCGGACAGCATGACGGCGAAAGGAAGCGCCTCCCCTGCCGCACCGGCAAAAGACTCACGCAGCAGGGCCTCGACAGCGGCGTGCAGCGCGGCCGGGGTGCCGAAGTTCTTCTCGATAATCGGGTTCATACGCGCATCACCACGTGGCGCCGTAGCGCGCAGCCAGGGCCACGGCCGCCTCGGGTCCGGGACCGCCAAAGGCATAGCCCCGGGGCTTAACACGGCGTTCATCCAGCTCGTGCAGCGCCGGGGTGAAAATATCCCAGGCTGCCTCAAGTTCGTCGGAGCGAATGAAGAGGCTGCCATCGCCCCGGATGATATCGAGTATCAACGACTCGTAGGCGTCGGGGATGACTTCATTGAAGGCGGAGGCATAGCTCAAGTCGAGTTCGCTCTCGTTGAGGCTCATACGGAGGCCAGGCTCCTTATTGACAATCCGCAGCGAAACGCCCGCGTCGGGTTGCACCCGAATGATGAGCTGGTTGGGCGACAGGTGCCCTGCCGACTTGGCGAAGATGTTGCCGGGCACCTGCTGGAAACGCACCACGATCTCAGTCATCGAGGTGTTCACGGCCTTGCCCGCGCGGATGAGGAAGGGAACGCCGTCCCACCGGCGGTTGCGCACGTGCAACACGGCGGCGGCATAGGTGGGAGTGATGGAGCCACGGGGAATGCCCGGCTCCTCAAGATACCCCGGCTTGCCCTGTCCCGCGGTGTACTGCCCGACCACGAGTTCATTCATGGTGAGCGGCGGAACGGAGCGCAACGCCTTCACTTTCTCGTCGCGAATGTATCCCGCCGAATAGCCCACCGGCTGCTCCATCGCCACCAGCGCCAGGATTTGCAGCAGATGATTCTGCATCACGTCGCGAATGATGCCGTAGCCGTCGAAATATCCGGCGCGCCCCTCAAGGCCAATCTGCTCCGACCAAGATATGCTGACGCTGTGGATATAACGACGGTTCCAGATGGGGTCGAATATGAGGTTGGCAAAGCGCAGCACCATCAAGTTCTGGATGACTTCTTTGCCCAGATAATGATCGATGCGGTAGGTCTGGCTCTCGTCGAAAACCTTCGCCATCTCGCGGGTCAGCTCGTCGGAGCTTTCGCGGTCGCTGCCGAAGGGTTTCTCGACCACCACGCGCGACCAGCCGGAGGGCTCTTCGCGGTGGACGAGATCCGCTGCCGCCAACGCGCGGGCCACGTCGAGAAAGAGGAAGGGCGGAATGGAAAGGTAGAAGATGCGGTTCTCGCGACCGTTGGGGTCCAGCTCGGCGTGCAGCTTGCGAAAACTCTCAGAGGAGTCGTAGTCACCGGACACGTAGGTGCAGGCGGAGAGAAAGTCTTCCGTCAAGCGCTTGGAGTCTTTCTCGGTTGCGTAACGGTAGCTGAGGCCAGCTCCCACTTTTTCGCGGAAAGCAGCGCTCGACAGGTCGGAGCGGGCGTAGCCCACGATGCGGAAGGGCTTGGGGAGGCGGCCCTGACAGTGCAGCGCGAAGAGCGCCGGCATAATCTTCCGGATGGCAAGATCGCCCGAAGCGCCGATGACGACGATGCTGAGCGGCTCGCTGCGCTCGGAAGCGCTGGTGGAATTCTTAGGCATACAGGATACTCCGGGAATGTGGCGCGCCACCGGGACCGCCGTCTCCAGCCGCGCCGCGGGAGAGCATAGCACGCAGGGGCGCCCCGCGCCATACCCTTGCGATTGTGCAATCTTCCACCGGCGGCTAGAATAAATCGATGCGCGCGTGTGTATGCACTCCAAGAATCCATGCGCAGATCGAGGCTTTCATGAAACACACCTATCGATGCCCGGCGGCTTTACTGCTGGCAGCCGTGGCCTGTCTGGGCGGCGCGCAGGGCCCGAGCCGCCCAACCACCGGTGGCACCTGGTTCCCCGCTTCCGACTCCGGCCAACCGCCGGAAGAAAACCATGTGGTGTTGTGCAAGATCACGGGCGAAATCGATGATGGCATCGCCGTGGTCGTTGAACGGGCCGTGAAGACGGCGAAGAATGCCAAGGGCCTCGTGTTCGTGATTGACACGCCCGGCGGCCGCGTTGATTCCGCGATCGAAATCACCCGCCACATCATGGCGGCGGAATGCCCGACCTTCGCCTACGTCGAGGGCATGGGCGCCATATCGGCGGGCGCGATCATCAGCTACGCCTGCGACCACATCATCATGGGGCCAGCCACCAACATTGGCGCCTCCACCCCCATATCGATGGGACCCGAGGGCGCCATCGCGGTAGACGAGAAAAGCATGTCCTTCGTGCGCGCCAAATACCGGGCGCTGGGTGAGGAGAAAGGGCACAACCCGCTGATTGGCGAAGCGATGGTGGACCGCGAGATCGCCCTCTATGGATTCGAGAATCC
>JBJOID010000154.1:0-4760 GCA_046047315.1 Candidatus Hydrogenedentota bacterium
CCCGCACTCGCACCGTGCCGAAGCCGCGGTCGTGATCCTCGCCAATGCACACGTAGGGCAGCTCGTGGTAGCCGCTGATGATGCCATAGGTGGGCCGCCGCACCACGTGCGTCTGCTCATAGATGGCGCGCATTTTCTGGGGAGAGAGGGCCATTGGGGTGCCTTGCTCGCATGCTGAAGGGCCTTTTGGCCCGGGACTTCTATTCTATGCGCGATACCGGATCGAGGGCAAACCGGGACACCTCAAGGACTTGCGGTGGCTTGTCCCCCGAGGGGCGCAACAGCACCGCCACCGTGTCGCCTTGCTTGAGGCCGCCCGCGTGCTCCTCGGTCAGCGTCGTCGTCACTTGGTTCATTCCGCCCACCGGTTGAACCAAGTCAATCCGCACCACCGTTTCGTCCGTTGTGTCCGCCGCGTCGATAGACGAAATGATTCCCCGCACCGTCATGGGAGCATCCCTGCGCGCGCGAACGCTCCGCTGATACATCTCGCCCACCAGGATGAACGCGCAAAACAACAGGATGCCGCTGTAAATGATCAACAGCCGCCCGCGCTGTGTCAGGCGTGGCTTCCGCTCCAGCGACTGGTACGGCGTCTGCCGCGCGGCAACGGCCTCGCGCAGACCGTCCCTTCTCTGGTACTTGATGCCCATGCCTAAGGGTACCACGACAGGGGCGTCCATGCCCCGGGCGGGTGGCTTGAGGGCTTCACCACTGCTATAGTCTCGCGATGCCACAGAACCGCCCCACAATCGTCCTGCTCTTGCTGCTCGCCTTGATCGTTCCATGGTCCGCGTATGCCGCCGACCCGGCCTTGCGCTATGAAGCCCTGCCGCCCCTACCCGAGGCGCTCTCGGGTCACTTCGCGGGCACGGTCAATGGTGTGCTGGTGGTGGCGGGGGGCACCAGTTTCCCGGTCTCACCGTGGCAGGGCGGCACCAAGTATTGGCACAACCGGGTTTACCGTCTCTACGATGGCGAGCCCTCCGCGTGGTTCGTGGCGGATAAGCTCGCCGTGCCTCGCGCCTATGGCGCGGGCGTCACGCATCCGTCCGGGTGCCATCTCATCGGCGGCAGCAACGGGCAATACCACCTCGACGATGTCGTAAGACTCACCGCGTTGGAGGGCAACCTCGCGGTCGAAGTGCTTCCGGCACGCTTGCCGGTTCCGCTTGCCTACCATGCCGCCGCCCTTGTAAAAGACACGGTCTATGTCTGTGGTGGCCAGTCCGCCCCCGGAGACGGGATAGCGCTGAACACCCTGTGGTCCCTTGATCTCTCCAATCCCGACGCGGAGTGGCAGGCCCTCGAGCCACTACCGGGGTTGGGCCGCATTCTGCCCTGCATGGCCGAGCTTGGCAATTCGGTCTATGTGGCCAGCGGCGCAGCCCTGTCCAAGGGGGCCGATGGCGCCGAGCAGCGCGAGTATCTCACCGACGTCTGGCGCTACACGCCTGGCAACGGCTGGTCGCAGGCCCCCCCCCTGCCGCACGCCACGGTGGCGGCAGCCAGCACCACCGAGGGAGACGCCCGCTGGCTCATCCATGGAGGAGACACCGGTGCGCTCTTTGCGCGCAACGCCGAGCTGGGGGATCAACACCCCGGCTTTTCGCGCAGCGTGCTTGCCTATTCGCCCAACCTCAACACCTGGGCCGTCGTGGGCGAGATGGCCGACCCGGTTGTCACCGTCCCGGTCGCGGAATGGAAGGACAACCCCGTCCTTGTTGGCGGCGAGGATCGCCCCGGCCACCGGATTGGGAACGCCTATGCCGTGAAGGTATTGGCGGAGCGGCAACGGCTGAACGCCGTCGACTACACCGTCATCGCCGTGTACCTTGGGGTTGTCGTATTGATTGGTTTCTATTTCTCCCGGCGCGAGGCGGACACCCGCCGCTTCTTCCTGGGCAGTGGCCATGTGCCCTGGTGGGCCGTTGGTCTCAGCATCTTCGCCACTTCCCTCAGCGCCATCACCTACCTATCCATTCCCGCCCGCGCCTTCGCCACCAATTGGAACATGATCTTCGCCAACCTCGGCGTGCTTGTCGTCACCCCCTTTGTCGTCTTGTCCTACATTCCGCGCTTCCGGCAGCTCAACATTAAGACGGCTTATGAGTACCTTGAGCTGCGCTTTAATTTCCCCCTGCGCATCTATGGCAGCCTTTGCTTTCTGCTCTTCCAGTTCGGGCGCGTCAGCATCGTGCTCTTCCTGCCCGCGCTGGCGCTTTCGGAAACCACGGGCATGGACCCCACCGTTTGCATCCTCCTGATGGGCGTCATGGCCACCACCTACACCGTGATGGGGGGCATCGAGGCGGTCATCTGGACCGACGTGCTTCAGGCTTGCGTTTTCGTTTTCGGCGCGGTGTTTGCACTGTATCTTGTGGCGGCGAATGTGGACGGCGGATTCGCCGGCGTCATCGAGGCCGGGTCGGCGGCGGGCAAGTTCAACCTGTCCAATGGCGCCTGGAGCTACGCCAGCGACAGCATGTGGGTCATCATCCTCGGCAATATCTTTTCGAGCTTTTACCCCAGCACGGCCGACCAGACCGTGGTGCAGCGCTATCTCACCACCCGAGACAGCAAGACCGCCGGGCGCGCCGCCCTCACCAACATGTTCTTCACCATTCCCATCACGCTGCTCTTCTTCTCGCTGGGCACCGCGCTCTGGGCTTATTTCCAGCAGCATCCCCTGCTGCTTCCCCCCGGCATGAAGAACGACGCCGTGCTTCCGGTCTTTATCATGGCGGAATTCCCGGTGGGCCTCCGGGGACTGATTATCGCCGGCATCTTCGCGGCGGCCATGTCGTCGCTCGACAGCAGCATCAACAGCGTTTCGAGCGTCATCGTCAATGACTACCTGCGCCGCTTCGCCGCGCGTGGCTGGTCAGAGAAAGCCATGCTCCGCGCGGCGCGCATGGTCACGCTCGCCTGCGGCGTCTTCGGCACTTGCGCGGCCATCTACATCGCGCGCATCAATGCCGTATCCCTTTGGGATCCCTTCCTCGCGCTGCTGGGCCTTGCGGGCGGCGGGCTTGCGGGCATCTTCGCCCTCGGCATTTACGTGCCCCGGGCGAATGCCATCGGCGCCATGGCTGGCGCGGGACTTAGCGCGGTCATCCTGCTTGCCGTGCGGCAACTCACCGATGTGCATCCCCTGCTCTACGGGATGATCGGATTCCTCGCCGCCTTTGGTTTCGGGTGGGCCGCCAGCTTGCTTGCGCCCGCGCCGCTCAGGAAGCCTTAGCCCCCTCGACCAGCTTCTTGCCGGAGAGCAAGGTATCGAGGTTGTCGGCCAGCCGCTGGCGCAAGTCCGGCGAGAAGCCCGAGTGGATCGCCTGCACTGTGCCGTCCTTGCCAATCACCACCATGCGCGGAATGCTCATCGCGCCATAGTCCATGCCCACCTTGCCGCTGCGATCCATCAGCACCGACATCCCCTCCAGCTTCGCGCTCTGCAGGAACTGGTTCACCTTCTCCGGCGTTTCCCGGATATTTACGGCATAGAGCTTCACGCCCTTTTCCTCATACGACTCGGCCAGCTCGTGCACCACCGGCATCGCCGTGCGACAGGGGCCACACCATGAGGCGAAGAAATCCAACACCACGATGTCCTTGTCCTTGTGGTCGCTCAGGCTCACTTCGCCGCCTTCCAGCGTCGCCAGCTTAAACTCCGGCGCGGCCTTGCCCAGCTCCGGGGCGTCGGCTCCCTGATGCTGCGGCGGGGCATAGGCCGCCATGCCCTCGGGCGGGCGCCATCCGAAGGCATCCGCCGCAATCTCCGGAGCGCCATTCCAGTTCGTCAAGGACACATCAATCTGAATTCCCTGAATCGCGCCCTGCTGTTTGGCGATGCTCTTGGCGAAATCCACCGAGAATCCCCGCGGCTCCGGCGTTTCACCGCGCGACAACTCCAGCGTCACGTCGAAATTCTCGTAGGCAAGTTTAAGGCGGTCGGTCTCCGTGCCGGCCTCCGAAGGCAACAGCTCAGCCGACTCCAACTTCGAGGTCAGGTCCGGAAAGTTGGTCAGGTACTCGCCCAGCCAGGTAACCGCCAGCCGGATCGGCCCCGCGCCGGTCATCGACACGAGCACCTTCCGGTTGTCCGGGACAGCGTTCATCTTGACGTACTCGTTCTTTTTCACAAGATGGACATAGCCCTCCGCGCCATCGGAGTAGATGATGGCTTCATCGTCCGCTGTGTAAGAGCGAATACGGCCCTGCTTCTCGCCTTGAAACAGGCCCTCCACGTTCAGCTTCGATTCCGACGGGCCGTTCTGCGCCGTCACCTTCGCGGTGATTGCTGCCTCGAAGGAGAGCGCGTCGAGCGCGCTCACGTGCGCCATGGAACGCTCGAACAGGGCGCGCGCGTCCGTCGCCTCCTGGGCCGGGGCCAGCGCGCAACAGGCCACCGAAAGAAATGCGGCAAAAAAACATTGGCGGGAAATCATTGAATGGCAACTCCAAAAGTACGGTCTGTCATCATAACACAGGCCGCATCGCGTTTCCCGGGATTGCGGGCGTCGTTTGGCGGCTGCAACAAAACTCTTTACAATGAACGGGGCCAACCCGAGGAGGATTCGCCATGCGTTCCATCCAGACCCTTAGCGCAACCCTCGCAGTCCTGTGCCTGACCGCGCTGACCGGGGCACAGGTCAAGCAGGAAGTGAAGGACGCCACCATCACGGCGAAGGTGGAGACCTTAATTCTGTTGAACGAGCATCTCAATCCGTTCAACATCAATACGAACACCAAGGACGGCG
>JBJOID010000155.1:0-4002 GCA_046047315.1 Candidatus Hydrogenedentota bacterium
ATCGCGCGGGTGCTTGCGCGCAGCGACAAGACGGAGCACCTCTACCGCATCACCACGAAGTTCTGCGCGGACTGCACGGGCGACTGCCGGCTGGGGCTGGAGGCGGGGGCAACGTATCGCACGGGGCATGAATCGCGCGCTACTTTCGGTGAGGAACTTGCCCCGGAGACAGCGGGCGAGGAGACGCTGGGCAGCAGCATCTTGTTTACGGCGCAGGATCACTACGCGCCGCGCAAGTTCGTGGCGCCGGCGTGGGCGCGCAAGATCACGAAGGAGCACCTGAAGCACCGGAAGATCGGGTCGTGGGAATACGGGTATTGGTGGATCGAGTGGGGCGGTCAGCACAGTGCCATCCACGACAACGAACGCATCCGCTTCGAGCTGTTGTCCATCGTGCTGGGGGTGTGGGACTACATTAAGAATTCCGGCGAGCATCCCGAGGCGGAGTCGTGGGCGATGGACTGGATTGGAATGATCCCGGGGAAGCGCGCAAGCCGCCGCTTGGACGGGCTGCACATCCTCACGCAGCAGGATTGTATGGGGCTGAACGGGGAATTCGCGGACGCGGTGGCGATTGGCGGCTGGCCCTTCGACAACCACACGCCGGGCGGCTTTGACGACACAGAGATTCCGCCCTACCACTCGGTGAAGATCGACGAGGTGTATAATATCCCTCTGCGGTCGCTGTTCTCGGCGAACGTGGACAACCTGTTCATGGCGGGTCGGAACATCAGCGCGTCGCACGTGGCATTCACGTCCACGCGGGTAATGGCGACCTGCTCGGTGATGGGACAGGCGGTGGGCACGGCGGCGGCGTGGTGCGCGCGGGGCGGCGTGCTGCCCGGGTCACTGGTATCCGACGCCGAACAGTTGGCGGCCTTCCGGCAGGAACTGCTGCGCGATGACCAGACCATCAAGGGACTGCGCAACGAGGACCGGCGCGACCTGGCAAGGCAGGCCACGGTTACGGCGTCGGGCAGCGTTGAAGGCAGCACGCCGGAGAGCATCATCAATGGCTGGGTTCGCGACGCTCCGGGGGAATGGGCGAACCGCTGGGGCGGACCAATGGGGGAGGAGGGTGCGTGGATCGAACTGCGCTGGGAGCAGCCGCAAACGATATCGCAGGTGCAGCTTACCTTCGACACGGGTTTCCAGCGCGAGCTGACGCTGTCCGCCGCGCAGCGGGTGCAGGCCAAGCATGTGCGCGCGCCGCAGCCGGAGACCGTACGGGACTACACGCTGGAGTATTGGCCGGAGGGCGGGTCGGAGTACGTGGTGCTGGAGCAGGTCGAGGGGAATTACCGGCGACTGCGGCGCCATGGCTTCGATGCCGTAAGCACGACGCGCCTTCGTCTCCGGGTGCACGCGACGAACGGCGCACCGGAAGCGCGAGTGTTTGAGGTGCGGTGCTACGGGTGAAGTCGGAGCTTCACCCCGGCGCAGTGGGTGATCGCCTCTCGGCGGCGCATATGCCATCGCTCGATGGGCTGCGGGGCATTGCCATTCTCTGGGTGATGCTCACCGAGATTATCCCTCAGGGCTTGGATTTTTCCAGGCGGGGCGGGTGCGGTATGCTGGATGGGGAATGGGGCAGGGCAAGCCCCGCAAGAAGGAGATTGCAATGAAGGCCACGAAGGTGCGCGAGATGTTCATGGGGCTTGTGGCGATCGTGATTATCGTGGTGGTCGCGGCGCTGGCCTCGGCGGTGTTCGGATGGAACATTCCCATCCTGAGGGACATTGCGGGGGCGCTGGGGATGGGCGGCTGAGGGCTTGGCCTATTCGTGACGCAGGGCTTGGACGGGGTCCATATTGGCGGCGCGAATGGCGGGATAGATCCCGAATACGACGCCGACGAGCGCGGAGATGGTGAAGGCGAGCATGGGCGCGCCGGGGGTGACGATGGTGCGCATCTCTGCGAAGGTGGAGATGAGGAGGGGGATGACGAGGCCGAGAGCAACGCCCAGCACGCCGCCGCTTCCGGAGAGGATGACGGTCTCAACGAGGAACTGCATGACGATGTCGCGCTTCTTGGCGCCGAGCGCGCGGCGGATGCCGATCTCCCGGGTGCGCTCGGTGACGCTGGCGAGCATGATGTTCATGATGCCGATGCCGCCGACAAGCAGGGAAATGCCGGCGATGGCGCCCAGCACGATGTTGAAGATCTGCTTGGTGCGCTCGGCCTGCCGCAACAGCTCAAGCGGCACAATCACTTTGTAGTCCGTCTTCTTGCGGTCTCGCGCGAGGATTTGATCGATGATGATGGCGGTCTCTTCGACGTCATCCTGATCCGCGACCTGAACCACGGCCTCGTGCAGTTCGACCCGGGTGGCCTCGAAGCTGCCGCTGGTGCGCTTGACGAGGACTTCGCCGAAGCGGTGCTTGGCCGCGGTGAGGGGAATGTAGACGTCAGGGAGGGGGGCGTCGCCGCTGTCGCCACCGCCGGGTGCGCCGGTGGGGGGCGGCGTCTCGGCTTCCATCACCCCGACAACGCGATAGTAATTGCTGCCAATGCGGATGGAGTCTCCCACGGGCTTCGAGAGGGGGAAGAGCTTGGGGACGGTGGAGGAGCTGAGCACGCAGACATTGGCCCAGTCGTCCATTTCGGTGGGGGTAAAGTAACGTCCCTCCAGCATGGGGAGGCTGCGCATCTCGGGGTACCAGTGCACGGTGCCGGCGATGGTGGCGTCGAGGCGGTTCGCGCCGTTCCAGGTCTCGAGGCGCAGGATGCGGCTGGGCATGATGACCTCGACGCCCGGGATGCTCTCGCGAATGCGCGCGATGTCCTGATAGGTGAGGCCGTATTCCAGCACGGAGCTGCGGCCCTCGGAGGCGCGGCTTTGCTCGACGGGCGGCACGGACTTGAGAATGATGTTGCGGCTGCCAAGCCGGCGGATTTGTTCCTGTGCCTCGAAGCTGGCGCCCTCGCCCACGGCCAGCATGGCGATGACGGAGCACACGCCGAAGACGATGCCCAGCACGGTGAGGAAGGAGCGCAGGCGGTGGAGCCATAGGGACTTGAAGCCCGAGGCGATGCTGCGCCGCAGCCGCGAGGGGAGGGCGCGCCACGATACGGCGGAGCCGGGGTTAGCGCTGCTCATCGGACTCTATCTTTCCATCGCGCAGGCGCACAACGCGGGTGGCGCGTCGCCCGATGTCGGGGTCGTGGGTCACCATGATGATGGTCTTACCCTGGGCGTGGAGTTCGTCGAGCAGCTTGAGAATGTCGCTGCCGGAGGAGGAGTCGAGGTTGCCGGTGGGCTCATCGGCGAGGATGACGAGCGGGTCGTTGACGAGGGCGCGGGCGATGCCGACGCGCTGCTGCTGGCCGCCGGAAAGTTCGTAGGGCCTATGGCCAAGCCGATGGCCAAGGCCCACGCGCTGGGCAAGGGCGATGGCGCGTTCGCGGCTCTCTCCCTCGGGGACGCCCTGGTAGTAGAGGGGGACCTCGATGTTTTCCACGACGGTTAGCTGCTGGATCAGGTTGTAGGACTGAAAGACGAAGCCGAGGTGGGCGCCGCGTTTCGCGGAGAGTTGATCATCATCGAAGGTGGAGACGTCTTCGCCGCCGAGGAAATAGCTGCCGGAAGAGGGGCGGTCGAGGCAACCGAGGATATTGAGCAGGGTGGACTTGCCGCAGCCCGACGGGCCCATGATGGCGGCGTACTCACCGGCGGGTATCGACACGTTGATCCCCGCGAGCGCGTCAAGCGTTTCGCTGCCCATGACGTACGTCTTGCGCACGTTATCCAGATGGACGATTGGCTGCACGCTAGGACTGCTGCTGCTCTTGTTGCGCGGCCCCTTCGGCTGAGCGCTCGCGGCCCTTGCCTTCGCCGCCCTCCTTCTCATGCTTCTCGCCGCGCTCGCCCTCGCCCTTTTTCTCGCGGCTGGTTCCGGCGTCGGGTGCGCGAAGCAGCACGCGTTCGCCGGGCTCAAGGCCGGACTGGATTTCGATAAAGCTGTTGTTGAACTCGCCGACCGTCACTTTGCGGGTTTCAGC
>JBJOID010000156.1:0-7635 GCA_046047315.1 Candidatus Hydrogenedentota bacterium
CGCCCCGCTCAGTACGCGTCTTGAAGTCAAGGTATTCGCGCTCGCTGATCTGGAAGCTTACATAAATGGGATCCACCTGCCACACCATGGCGAGCAGGCTGTTCTGGCTTTCGTCAACGAAGCTGCCGATTTCCTTCAGTGCCTTGCCGACATAACCCGTCAGTGGCGACTGCACCGTGGTGTAGCTCAGTTCGAGCTCGGCCTTGGCGTGCTGGGCGCGGGCGAGCCGCAACGCCGCCGCGGCATTGGACTGCTCAGCCACGCGCTGATCGAGATCGCTTTGCGCGATGGCGCCGGGCTCGGTCACAGATCGAAGGCGGCGCACTTCCTGCTCGGCCAGGTTGAGCCGCGCCTCGGCCTGTTCCACTTGAGCCAGCGCAATGTCGAGGTCTGCCCGAAAGGAACGTGGATCAATGGTGAAGAGGCGATCATCCGCCTTCACGAATGCCCCTTCGTCGAAGTCGCGGCTTTCAATGAAACCGCGCACCCGCGAACGCACCTCGACGGTCTTGGAGGCTTCGGTCACGCCGATGTAATCGAAGTTGACCGGGAGAGTCTGAGCTTCCACCGTGACGACCCCAACCGACGGCGGCGGCGGATCACCACCCGGTGGTTGCGCGCCGACGGCGTTCGCCAGGAAAAGCAGGGGAACAGAAAGCAGGACTCGCGTGCTGCGGTACGACATGCAGGTTTCCTTTCCGTATCACGAAGGAAGCAATGCTTCACTCCATGATCAATTAAACTTCTTTAGCCCGGTCAGGGCGCATGGTATGGAGCTTGGTTTCCCCTTCTACTTCACCATGCATATTTGCCTTCGCGGCATGGGCCAGCAATGAGGAAAGCAGCGCTTCCCGTTGCGCGGAACTGAACGGGGAAATCTGGAGGAGTTCGAGAAAGAAGAGGCCGTCGGCGGCCAGGGCCGCTATCGCCCTCTGAGCGAAGATATCGTCGGCCCCCTCCCCCGCAATCGACAGGAATCGTTCGCGGTGAAATTCAAGGGCTGGTTCCAGGAGGCGCGGCTGGTTGGCCACCGCCGCCAGCAAGGCCGCGCTCACGCGGTTGTCCTCGGTGGGACGCGTGAGCGTGGCGAGGATATCGGCACGCGCTGCGGCTCCCGGGCTCGTCTCTCCAGCTGCAAGCACCTCGCGGCGCGCGCGGGCCATTTCAAGTTGGCGCGCCACCATTCCGGCGAGCAAGGCGTCCTTGCTCGGGAAGTGATAGAGCACCCCGCCTTTGCTCACCCCGGCCCGCTCGGCCACGGCGTCAAGGGTAAGGTTCGCCGCGCCGCCTTCCAGGGCGACGATGTCGGCGCATTCAAGTATGCGTTCTTTGCAGCTGGGTCGTGACATGTTGCTTTACCGTCCGGACGGTATAGTAATCCAATCGCCACGAGATCTTACACAAAGATCTAACTTGTTTATTTGGAATACTTTGTGCGGCTCTTGCGCAAAGAAATGCCGTGCTTGGCCAGCTTGTAGTAGAGGGTGCTCTTGGGCATACCCAAGGCTGCGGCGGTGGCGGGTACGTCGCCATCGTGCTGCTTCAGGGCATCGAGCAAGTGCTGGCGCTCAATCTCTCCAAGCGACGGGGTGGGGGTCGCTTCAGGTCTCCTTGGGGGAAAGGACTGCAACACGAGCGGCGAGGCGAGAGATGCGGTGGGGCCCTTGGCCAGATAGCAGGCGCGCTCAACGACGTTCTTGAGTTCGCGCACGTTGCCGGGCCAGTCGTAATCAAGCAACTGATCAATGGCGAAAGGATCGAGCGCGCTGGGTCTTGCCCTCGTCTTGGGGGTGCAGAGATTGAGGAAATGCTGCGCCAGCTCGGGGATGTCGGCCTTGCGCTCACGCAGGGGCGGCAGGGTAATCAGGATGCCCGCAAGTCGATGGTAAAGGTCCTGACGAAAGCTGAAGGCGGCAGGCTCGGGGATGGGACGGTTGGTGGCACTGATGACACGGACATCAACCATGAGATCGCGTTCGGCGCCAAGGCGTCGAATGACCCCGGTTTCGACAGCGCGCAAGAGGCGCGCCTGATTCGCCAGGCTTAGATCCCCCACTTCATCGAGCAGCAGCGTGCCGCCATGAGCCTGCTCGAAATAGCCCCGCCTCATTTGGGTAGCCCCGGTAAAGGCACCCTTCTCGTGGCCGAACAGCTCGCTCTCGAAGAGATGCTCTGGAATGGCGGCGCAATTGACGGCGATGTAGGGCCCGGAAGCGCGGGGGCTGGCGTCATGGATCATGCGGGCGGCGAGTTCCTTGCCGGTGCCGGTCTCCCCAATCAGCAACACGTTTGCATAGGCCTGCGCGGCCTGGCAAAGCTCCTCCCGCAGCTGGACCATCACTGGACTTGAGCCGAGCAACTGACGCCCCCAATCCAGGGCATGTCCCGCAACTTCAGCGTCCCGCCGCCACTGTTCATGGCGCTCGGCCGCGCGGATGTGGGGAGCGGCGCATTCCGCCAGGGCCAACAGGTATTGCAGGTGGGCGTCTTGGTAACTGCGCTCCGCCGAACGCTTCGCGGCAATGGCTCCGAAGACGACGCCGCCATGGCGGAGGGGTGCAACGATTAGGCTCTGAGAATCGCGGTTATCGAGCAGGCCCGCCCCTTCGGTGACCGCGTTGCGCATGGCATTGAGCGGGGTATGGGGCAACTCTTCCGGCGAGGCCGGGGGATACAAAGTGACATCGGCGTCGCTCCGTGTACGCCATGCCACCCAGCGGAAATCGGGATGCAGGCGCTGGGCCATCTGGGAGCGCAGTTCCTGCACGACTTCTTCGAGTGATTCGGAACCGGCCAGCTTGCGGGAGAAATGAAACAGCGACAAGAGATCGCTGACAAAGGCTTCCGCCAGGGAGTCCGCCCGCAGTCCGCCGCTCGCGGCGGGACGGTAGAGCGTATCATCGAACATGCGGGTGGTGGGGGGATGGGTCTTGGGCAGCGGCTCCGGCACCCGCTCCGGCATGCGGTCCACAAGAATTCGGTGGCCCGCAAACTCGATTAGGTCGCCCAGATGAAGTGGAGCCTCGTTGACGGGCAAGCCGTTCAGGTGGGTGGGGCTGCCCACGCTTCGATTGCACAACCGGGGTTCGCCCTCATGCAACCGCACCTCGCACTGGATGCGCGACACCCGCATATCCTCAAGGCGCAGCCTGCAGCCAAGCCCACGGCCAACGACAATCGGCGTGGCGCCAATGGGCCAATGGCTTCCGGAAAGGCTTCCATCCACAAGCCTGAGGCACCAGGATGCCTGGACCTCGGCGCCGGGGGTGGCGGCATCGCTCATTGCGGCTGCTCCCAGCCCTTCGGCACGGGGAGACGCAACCGGGTTGCTGTCCATGATTCACCTACACGGCGCAGCCGGTAAACGTGGCGCAGGCCGTCTTCGCTGGTGGCGGTGAAATAGCCCGTGCCCTGCTCGTCAAACTGAAGGTGATGCGCTCCCGAGTGCGCGGGTCCGGGGTTGATGTCCGCGACCAGTGCCGGTTTGGAGTCCGGCTGTCGGGTGTCCAGGGACCACAGCTCCTCCCCGCTCTGCCCGTCGTCCGCCGAGAAGAAAAGGGTGTTATCGTGATAGACCATATTGTAGGGCATGGCAGAGCGGGTGCCCGGCATCAGGTCCGAGACGAGGTGTGCGCCGCTTCCCTCAGAACGGTAGAGCTCCGTGCCATAAAGCTCCGAGGTGGCCTTGAAAAAGAAAGTATCCCCCGCATCGACGAAGCCAAAGGGATTGCTGCCAGTGGAACCGGGCTGCCCGTGGAAAAGGATTTTCGTCCCTTCCGGCGTGCCATCGGTGGACCATAGCTCCTGACCATGCGCCTCGGTCGTGGCCTGGAAGTAGAGCCGGTTCTTCCAGGCGAAGAACTCGGCAGGACTGCACGAACCCGCACCAGGCTGGATGTCGGCGAACAGGGAAAACTCTCCCGTTTCCGGATCGTAGCGCCAGAGCTCCCGGCCGTATTCGCCCTCGAAATGGTTCAGGTAGAGTTTGCCATCGAGGCTGCCCAGGTGGTGGGCATCGACTTTGAAGAGGGTCTCCAACTCGTTTTTCTCGAACGAATAACGGATAAGCGCCATGCCGTTTGCCGCTTCCGTGAATGCGATGAGATAGGCGTGCCGCCCCATGAGGTGGTAATGGGGTTGCATGGGGTTCGAGCCACTTGATCCTTGGATGAGATCAGCGACGATGGCCGTTTGCGGGGCGCGCCCGTTGGTGGCCCAGATTTCCCGGCCGTGCTCCAGCGTGGTGGCGTAGAAGATGGCGAGAATTCCATCCGCCAGCATGGCGCGAGGTTCGCTACCCATGGGACCGGGAAAAATGTCCCGAATGAGCGCAGGATTCACGACGGCGTCTGAGGCGACGATGCGCCAGAGTTCATCGCCGTGCTCGGGCGTGCTCGCGTGAAACACGCTTTCGGTGGAAGAGCGAATGAGAAATCCCCCGGGGTCGCTGCCGATGGGGCCGGGGTAAAGATCGCCGACCATCCACGGCTCGCCATCGGGATTGGCGCACCAAAGTTCCCGTCCATGAACCCCGTCATCGTAGCTGAAGAATGCGCGCTGTAGTTGCACATGCAGGGAGAGCGCCTGCCCCAGTTCAGCAGATACAGGCGTCATCGCCGGAGACATGCCTCGCCCGCCCAACAATCCCGGAGCCAAGGTTTGCCTCGCCAGAAAGGCCCCGGCCATGATGAGCCCGACGGCCAGAACGAACCAAGGCCATCGCTTGCCCAAAGACTTCAGGTGCGTGCGGTAGCCCGACGCGGGCGTGGGCACCGTGGGCTGCGGCCGGGGCGCAACGCGAATGGGCTCAGTGCGGGAATCGCGATTGCGATGCTCCGGCGTTGCGCGCAAAAGTTCCATGGCGGCGTGGGCAGACTCGGGACGCTTGGATGGATCCTGAGAACAGAGGGAATCTATCAGCGCGGCGAACTCCGGCGAGAGATCGTTACGCCGGGATTCGATGGGCGGCAAAGGCTTGGCGTACTTTTCCAACATCACGGCGAGGGGGGTACGCCCCTCGAAGGGCGGCTCGCCCACCAACGACTCATAGACGATGACCCCGGCAGAGTACAGGTCCCAAAGGGGCGAGGGATCGCCTCCTTGCCAGGCTTCGGGAGGGCTGTATTGCGGCGTGCCCCACAAGGGAGCCGAGGTGACGGGCGTGCCCGGGTTGGTCTGCTCAATGGCCGTCAGGGCACGGGCGATGCCAAAGTCGCTGAGGTAGACATTCCCCTCGACCGAGACGAGCAGGTTGCCGGGCTTGAGATCGCAGTGAATGACCTCCTGCGCATGGCAGGCCGTAAGTGCCGCGAGAATCTGGCCGAGCAGGTCCGCCGCTTGCGACCCGGGCAGGGCGGCCATGGTGAGCACGTCGGGCAGCGCTCCCCCCTCGATGTACTGCATCTCGATGGCCAGCCGATCGTCGACCATGTCCACGCGATAGACCCGCACGACATTGGGGTGCTCGATGCGCGCCGCGATGCGGGCTTCCTTGAGGAGTCGCTCTGCCACATGGGCGTCGGTAAATAGGTAGGGGTGAAGCATCTTTACGGCGACGCGCCGTTCGAGGCGTTCGTCCCAAGCTTCCCAGACCACCCCCATGCCCCCGCGCCCCAATTCGCGCACGAGCTTGTGGCTGCCCTGCCAGACGCGGCTTAAGGGGCCGCTATCCATAGACACCTATCCGTCGAATCACGTAAGGCTACCTCCCCTCCGCGTTCTGAATCTCAGTCTAAACCATTCCAAGACAAGGAATCCAAATTCTTGGAATATCCTCATCCAGCTCTACATTTTCTCGACAGATCACACCAGCATGGGATCCTAAATATCCTATTTTCAAACCCTTATGAAGCCTGGAGTCTTGCCCCACTGACAACGTCGTTTTGGCATGAAAACTGCTCTGTTACGAGACGAAGTTTAAAACTTGAATTCTACGAATTTACGTTGCGAGCTTCGAACAGTCCATCCCCCCTTCTTGTCCGGGTCCGGCCAAAGGATACGGCCGGACCCGGCGCAAAGAAAACGAGGAAAGATACAGTGATGCGCAAGACATGGCGCTATGCGGCAGGTGCAATTACAGCCTCGTTGCTTGCCTTGGCTACGCCCATGGCGGTCGCGGAGGCCATTACGCACGTGCTTCCGGGCAGCGGGTCGCAGGCGAGCGCCATTCAGGCCGAGGAGGATGGGGCGAGAAAACAGGAAGGCGGCGCCGAAAACTCTGCCATGTGCCGGGCCATGGTCTACTCGCTGATGGGGGCCAGCCTAATCGTGGGAACGGCCAACCTTTTGGGTGGGCGCCGCAACAATCAATTCGCCGGTGGTGACTGATTCCCCAGTGGAATCGGGAGCGGGGACGGGCGGAGCCGGTTGGCTCCGCCCGAAGCTTTTTCAGGGGTGCCGGTAGAGGCTCCAGCCGCCCTCCTTCAACCAGGCAGCCCGCTCGAGCAGGCGCTGTTCATCGGGATAGAGCCAACGCAATTCCGGCGCGGATTGTAGATTCAACAAAGCAGGTCGCGCGGTGGCATAGGCGTTGGCATGCTCGCTCCAGCGATACGCCCCGTGCATGGAGGCCGCAGCGGCTAACGCCAGAATTGCCATGCTGGCGCGCAAGCAGACGGCGCGCGGTAAGCTTTCCAAGGCGCCAAACAAGAGCGCGATCCAGAACCAGAGGGCGAAGGTGGCGTAACGGCTGCTGAGGGCCTGCTCCATGCCATGGGAGCCACGGGCATGCGCCGTGATTAAAGCACTGCCGACCGCCAACAGCAAGAGTCCAACAAAGAAAAAGCGCGGCCCTGCGTCAGATTCCGAAGCAGAACGCATTCGCAATGCCAACCACGTTGCCGCGACGATTCCCAGCCCGCCAAGGAGCGCGGCGCCAAGTGGATGGTAGGGGAAGAGCGGCGCGCCCAAGTAGGCCAAGGCATAGGCGACCAGAGGGCCGGGAAGAAACGTCGAGCCTTCTGACACGACGCGCTCGAAATTCCAGAGATAGCCTGCGATGGCCAGTGCGCCCAGGGCAAGCCAGCCTGCTGTGAAAGCAAACCGCTCTTGGGGAGTGCAATCGAGTCGTGCCCGAAGTATCAATGCGCCAACGGGCCAGAGCAGCGCGCCGTTGCCAAAGGTGAAGGTGGCGGCAAGAGCTAGCGCGGCCGCAACGGTGACTTGTCTCGGTGTAATCGAATTCCCAGTGAGGCAATGCAGACACGACAGGCATAGGCATGCGCCGAGCATGAGTTGGAATTGCCAGCCCAGCAGAAAATTCTGCCACTGGGCGGCAGAGAATAGCAGCACGGCCAGCACGATGCTGGACAGTCCATGGCTGGAGCGCATGCTGGAAAGTCTGCCGTGCAGCAAAACGAATGTTCCTAAAGCACAGGCGAAGGCTAGCCAGGGCTCGATGCGGACCTCCCAGCGGGTCAGGATGGCCAAGGGGAGCACGATGGCGCGAAACAAAACGGGCCGGTGCTCATTGTGCTGCGCGAGAAGATCACCGAGGCGAAAGCGCCCCACCTGCCAGTTCTGGAGGAGCGGCACCAGTTCCCACTGGTCCAGCATGGGAAAATCGAGAGGGTAACGCAACATCATCGCCGCCACCGCAAGCGGTGGCAGGAGCATGGAGATGCAATATCCCCAGTT
>JBJOID010000157.1:0-5071 GCA_046047315.1 Candidatus Hydrogenedentota bacterium
GCTTCTTCCGCGCTTTGCCGGTGGCGCTTACGGGGGCCAACGAAAAACTGCGCGTATTGCACGCCATGCGCCACCCAATATTCCCCCAGCAAGCGGCATTGCTTACGGCCCAGATCGGACAAGTTGTCATAGTCTTCGGCGAGGAACGAGGCCTGGCCATGTCGAATCAGCGTTAGTCGTCCCATGCGTGTCCCCTGCGTGGCGTGGCGTGCAGGCTTTCGATTATCCGCGCCAGCCGCTAAGATATCCATTCGCCAACCTTGCGGAGACCCGTGCAGCATGAACCGAATGAATTCCCAGGCCCTCTTCGCCGAAGCCCAGCGCCGCCTCGTCGGCGGCGTCAACAGCCCCGTGCGCGCCTTCAAGGGCGTCGGCGGCGATCCCTTCTTTGCCGTGTCGGGCAAGGGCGCCCGCGTCACCGACGCCGACGGCAATGTCTATATCGACTATGTGCTCTCTTGGGGACCGCTCATCCTCGGCCATGCCCACCCCGCCGTGGTCGATGCCGTTTGCGCCGCCATGCATCGCGGCTCCAGCTTCGGCATTCCCACCGAGGCCGAGACCGAGCTTGCCGCGCGGATCACGAAGCACCTGCCCATGATGGAGAAGGTGCGCCTGGTGAACAGCGGCACCGAAGCCAGCATGAGCGCCATCCGCCTCGCGCGCGGCGTCACCGGCCGCGACCTTGTCATCAAGATCGAAGGCTGCTACCACGGCCACGTGGACGGCTTGCTCGTCAAGGCCGGTAGCGGACTCACCACGCTCGGCGTGCCCACCAGCCCCGGCATCCCTGCGTCCTTCGCGGCCTGCACCATCACCATTCCCTACAACGATCTCGAAGCGGCCAGGGCGGTCTTTGCCGAACGCGGCGACCAGATCGCCTGCCTCGTGCTCGAGCCGCTGCCCGGCAACATGGGCGTCATCATGCCCGAGCCCGGATACCTCGAGGGCCTCCGCGCCCTCACCGCGCAGCATCAGTCCCTGCTGATCTTCGACGAGGTGATGTCCGGTTTCCGCGCGGCCCTGGGCGGCGTGCAAACCCGCCTCGGCATAACGCCCGACCTCACCGTGCTCGGCAAGGTGATCGGCGGCGGCCTGCCCCTCGCGGCTTATGGCGGCCCCGCATCCCTCATGGATCATCTCGCCCCGCTTGGGCCCGTCTATCAGGCGGGCACGCTTTCGGGCAATCCCCTCGCCACCGCCGCCGGCATCGCCACGCTTGATGCCCTCGCCATGCCCGGCGTCTTCGAGTCCATCGAGAAGCAGTCCGGCAAGCTCGCCTGCGAGTTGAGCAAGCTCGCGGCCGAGGCAGGCATTCCGGTCTTCCAAACCGGCATGGGCACCATGTCCTGCCTCTTCTTCCACGAGGGCCCCATCCGCAATTACGCCGAGGCCACCGCCAGCGACACCCAGCGCTACGCCACCTTCTTCCACGCCATGCTCGACAACGGCGTCTACCTCGCCCCCTCGCAGTTCGAGGCGGGCTTCCTCTCTTCCGCCCACGGCGACGCCGAGCTCGACGAGACCCTCGAGGCCGCCCGCAAGGCCTTCGCGAAATGCCGCGCGTGAACGACTCGCCCGTTGCCCTCACCGCCGCGCAGATGCGCGAGGCCGACCGCCGCTGCATCGAGGATATCGGCATCCCCGGCGTTGTGTTGATGGATCACGCCGGCAAGGCCGTATGGAAGAATCTTGATGGCCGCCGCGTCGGCATCGTCTGCGGCAAGGGCAACAACGGCGGCGACGGCTACGTGGTGGCGCGCTATGCGCTGCTGGCCGGGCGCGAGGTCCGCCTCGTGCTGCTGGCCGCCCCCGACACCATCACCGGCGACGCCCGCATCTTCCTCGATGCTTACCGCCGCCTCGGCGGTGAGTTGACAGTCGCCACTGGCGAAGCCTCCGCCCGCGAGGCCGTGGCCGCCCTCGGCAATTGCGATGTGCTGGTGGACGCCATCCTCGGCACCGGCATCGAGGGCGAAGTGCGCGGCGTGGCGAAGGCCGCCATCGAGGCCTGGCCCGGACCCTACACCGTCGCTGTCGACATCCCCTCCGGCCTCAACGCGGACACCGGCGAGCCCTGCGGATGCGCCATCCGCGCCGAGCTCACCGTCACCTTTCAATGCCCCAAGCGCGGCTTTCTCCATCCCGCATCCCGCGAGTACACCGGCGAGGTCATCGTGGCGGACATCGGCATACCTTCCTGCTGCATCACAGGCGCAACCGCCTGAACCCAGGAGCAACCCCATGGCACGATGGATTTTCCTGTCCCTGCTCGGCCTGTCCTTCGCGGCGGGCGCACAGCAACCCCACCCCAACATCGTGTTCATCCTCGTCGATGATCAGGGCTGGAACGACATCGGCTATCACAACGAGGAGATACGCACGCCCACGCTCGACCGCCTCGCCCGCGAGGGCGTCGAGCTGGACGCCCACTACGTGCAGCCCCAGTGCACGCCCACCCGCGTGGCCCTGCTCACCGGGCGCTACCCCAGCCGCTTCGGTCCCCACTGCATGACCGCCTCCAACGACCCCGCCTTTCCCATCGGCACCCCCACCCTCGCCTCCGAGCTCAAGCGCCTCGGCTATGACACCGCCCTCATCGGCAAATGGCACCTCGGCTCCAGCCTTGACCACGGCCCCAACCACCACGGCTTCGACCACAGTTACGGCGCCATGACCGGGGCGACGGGCATGTATGACCACCGCTACCGCATCGGTCACGAATTCGAACGCGCATGGCACCGCAACCTCGAGTATGTGGACGAGGAGGGCCACGTGACCGACCTCGCCGCGCGCGAAGCCGTGCAATGGATTGCAGCCCGGGGCGACGCCCCCTTCTTTCTCTATCTTCCCTTCCAGGCCGCGCATACGCCACTGGTCGAGGAAGACCGCTGGCTGGAGATGAACAAACACATCGAGGACCCGGAGCGCCGCCTCTACGCCGCCGCCCTGTCGCACCTCGACGACGCCGTGCGGCAGGTGATGGAAGCCATCGAGGTAGCGGGCAAGCGCGACAACACGCTCATTGTTTACTCCTCGGACAACGGCGCGCAGGTCAACCATTCCGGCAACCAATATCCGCCGCCCGACCCCGCCCTTACCGACTTCAGTTCCAATGCGCCCCTGCGCGGGCAGAAGACCGAGGCCCACGAGGGCGGCATCCGCGTGCCCGCCTTCGCCCACTGGCCCGGCCAGCTCGCGCCCCGCAAGGTTGCCACCCCCATGCACGCCGTGGACTGGCTCCCCACCCTCGTCGCCCGCGCGGGCGGCGCGCCGGACAGGGAAGTTCCCTGGGATGGCCACGACCTCTGGCCCGCACTGCAAGGACAGCCCATGCCGGAGCGCGCCATCTACACCGCGTGGGGCCAGGCGCGCCGATGGGAAGCCCTGCGTCTCGCCGACTGGAAAATCGTGCGCTTAAACAAAGGCAAGTCCGTGGGCGCGTGGCAACTCTACAACCTCGCCGACGACCCCAACGAACAGCGGGACCTCGCCGCCGATCAACCCCAGCGCGTCTCGGAACTCGCCCAGCGCTTTGAAGCCGAACGCGCGAAGGACGCCCCCGGGCCCGACTCCCGCTAAACCCCGCTGACTACGGTTTCGATTTTCCCGTCAGCTCGCGGATGAGGGCCACCTCGGCCGCATCGTAGGGCGTGCCATCCCGGCGGAAGATGTCGTGGAACCACGGCTGCGGCTCTTCCGCATACGGCTTCTCCCAGGAATCCCACGGGTAGATCGTTTGCGTACGCCCATCCACAAGGCCCCAGTTGATGGCCCCCACCTGCTGCTCCTTCAGGTAGGGCATCGACCCCTCGAAGGTGCTGCCCGCCCCGCGCGACATGTACTCCGTGCAAAGGATCGGACGCCCCGATTCTTTCAGCCATTCCACCGCCCGCTTCAATCCACGCGGTGGAGCATAGCTGTGGAAGGTAATCACGTCCGACCGCTCCAGCATCACCCGGTCGAGCTCGGTCACCGGGTTCTTGCGGTCGCCCACCTCCACCCACACCCCCGCCGTCAGCGGCTGCGACGGATTCACCTCCCGCGCCCAGTCGAAAAGCTTGTTCAGGAACACCACGTGCGCCTTCTCCTTCTCCTCCCGCGTCCAGCCTTCCTGCGGCTGATACTGCGGCACCGGGTTGCCCGGCTCGTTAAACAAGTCCCACGCGTAAACGCGCTCATCATCCTTGAAGCGCCGAAGGATTGACGTGAGATAGGGCTTCACTTCTTCGTGACGCGCGGGATCCTTCTGGATGTCAATGTGCGGCCCCTGCACCCAGCGCGAGTTGTGCACCCCGGGCACCGGCTCTTCCTGCGGGCCCAGTTTCGGAAACGGGTCCCACACGCTGTCGAAGGGCACCAGCATCGTCTTGATGCCATGCTTCGAGGCTATCGCCAGAAATTCGTCCACCCGCTGCTCGAAGCCTGCCGGGTCCGCCTGCCACACCAGGTCATGCAGAAACACCCGCATCACATTGAACCCGATATCGGCGGCCCAGCCCAGCTCGCGATCGATCGTCTCGGGGTCCCACGTCTCGGGCTGCCACATCTCCAGCTGGTTCGAAGCGCTGCTTGGCGCATAGTTCGCCCCGGCCGGCCACGGGTGCGCCGCATACCACGCGTTCACGCGCTCCGCGCTCCAGCGTCCCTCTTCCTTCTTCCAGTCCAGGCCCGTTGTCTCCGCCGCCTGCCCGCAACCCAGCAGCGCCAGCGTTGCCGCCAGGACCCAGGCCGGCGCCTTCCGCGCGGCCGCCAGCGCCTGCCCCGGAATCATTTGCATACCTCGCATGATCATGCTCCCTTCCTGCTGCCACGGGCGTACGCCCCAAACTCGTGCCTCGAAATCAACGGGTACCCACTCTGGAAATCGAATCTCCGGCTCAGACACGCCGATTCCCCTTTTGGTTTCCCGGCGTTCTACAATCCGCTCACCCCGCCCCAGGAGAAACACGGCATGTCCCAATCCCTCCCGCCCGGCGCGCCTGCCCGCGTCATGGCCATCGACGCCCTCCGCGGCTTCGACATGTTCTGGATCACCGGCGGCCGCGCAATCGTGTTGGGACTCACCGCG
>JBJOID010000158.1:0-2575 GCA_046047315.1 Candidatus Hydrogenedentota bacterium
AGCCCGGGTGATGCTCGCGGATGAGCACCGCCCATTGCGCGCGGGGCAGCTTGCGCACCCGCTTGCGGATGGTCCCGGTCTCGTCCAGGTAACGTTCTTGGCGGCGCTTGCCATAGGCATAGGCGCCCGCGTACACCGGGTTGGTCAGCACCTGGTGTATCGCGTGGTAGGAGGCGGCTACCCAGCGAATCTCCGCCAGGGTGATCGTTTGTAAAGGGAATTCAAGTCCTTCGGACCGAAACCACAGCCACACCCGGCGCGCCGAGCCAAACTCGGCGAAGCGCTCGAACACCGCCCGGATGGCCCCGCAAACGGCCGCATCGGGATGCAACAGCACCTCACCGTCGGCCTCGCCCCAGACGAAGCCCACCGGCAGACCCCGGCGCAGCTCCCCGCGCGCGGCCTTGTTGCGGATGCCCCCGTCGAGGCGGGCGCGAATGATGTGACGCTCCGCCTCCGACATGGTCCCCTTTAACCCCAACAAGAGCCGATCGTTGAACTGCCCCGGATGGTAAAGTCCGTCGTCATCGCCGATCAAGGTATCGGTCATGCCGCACAGGTCCAACAGCCGGTACCAGTCGGCATTGTTGCGTGCCAGACGCGAGACCTCCAGGCCCAGGACGAGGCCGACGTGTCCCAAGGCGACCTCCGCGGCCAGGCGTGCGAAGCCGGCCCGCTCGACATCACCGGCGCCGGAGACCCCCAAGTCCTCGTCGATGACATGGATCTGCTCGCCTGCCCAGCCGAGCGCGCGCGCCCGCTCCACCAGGGCATACTGGCGGGCGGTCGACTCGCGATGCTGCTCCACTTGGTGCGGGGTCGACTGGCGGATATAGACATAGGCGGCGCGTTGGCGGTGCACGGGTTGGATCTTGCTGAGGTCAGTCATCGGTTACCTCCTGCTCCACGTCCAGTGCCGCCTTGGCGATCAGTTGCGCCAGCGCTTGGAGCGCCGCGGCGCGATCCGCGTCGCTCAGTTGCGCCCACACCTCCTGGTGGGGGAGCGGAAGCTGGGGGAAATTCAGATGCAGTTGCACGGCGGCCCTCCGGTGTGGTTTTGCGCCCCGTGGCGTCGAGGCGCTCGAGGAGAGCCTCGACGAGGACGCGGGCCTGAAGCAACTGCGTCAGCGACCCCGGGCAAGGGAGCGGTGCCATGCCGGTGCCGGCATCAGCGTCCGCCGCCTTTTCAGCGGGGCGTTGCAGATCGGTCCACTGCGCGGGGATCAGCGAACGGCTGCCGTCGGGCAAGATCAGGAGCAGGTGCAGGCGGTTGTGACGATGCGACCACCCCAACAGCTCCAGGGCCTGGCCCTCGAAGGGGTGATGGGGGCGAATGATGGTGACCGACGGCGGAAAATCGTCGAGGTGGGTAGTGTGTCGTACGGTCCTTCGACACGATCCCCCACGCCAAGCTCATGGCCGTGGTCGCCGAGCGCATCGCCGATGGAGGCGTCCTCGCCCTCATCGGGCAATGGCTCAAGGCTCCGGTCATTGAGGAAGACGAGCGGGGTAGGACACGCCCGAGTGGGGGGAGGGGCAACCGCAAGGGCACGCCGCAGGGTGGAGTCATCTCCCCGCTGCTGGCCAACCTCTACCTGCATCTGTTGGACCGGATTTGGGAACGGCACGACCTGGAGGGGCGGCTGGGCGCACGCCTGGTGCGCTACGCTGACGATGCGGTGATCCTGTGTCGCGGCGATCCCGCTCCCGCCATGGAGGTGCTTGAAGCCGTGGTGCAACGCCTGGAGCTGACGCTCAACCCGGACAAGACCAAGGTGGTCGATGCCCGGGAGCAGGCATTCGACTTCCTCGGTTTCAGCATCAAGTGGGCACGCAGTCGACGGACCGGCAAGGGCTATCCCAACGTCGAGCCGCGTCGCCGCGCCGAGGAACGGATCAAGGCGCGCGTCAAGGAGCTCACCGCACGGCGCCGCGCCCCGGTGCCGATGCCGCGGCTGATCGCCGAGGTCAACCAGACCATGCGCGGTTGGTCGGGCTACTTCCACTACGGGCACTGCACGAAGGTTTTCGGTCGTGTGCGCTGGTTCACTGAGGAGCGCATCCGCACCCAACTGCGCGAGCGGCATAAGGTCCGCACGCGCTGGCGGGGCTGGCAGCGATTCCCAAACGCGCACATCTAAGGCCGTCTCGGACTGTTCAAGCTTCCCTCCACCGCAGGCTGGCGCTCGGCGCATGCCTCGGCGTGAAGCACATCGGAAAGCCGTGTGCGGGAAAACCGCTCGCACGGTTTGATGAGAGGGGGCAGGCTACTGTGACTATGATCCAGCTAATGAGGCACCGCCAGACGAAAGGGGCGGCTACAGATAGGCCGGGTCTACGGACGTGGGACACCTGCTCTCTACTCTACCCTGGATTGCTGCTTGCCATCCCGCCGTGCGGCCTTGGCAAGCCCGGCCGTGCCGGTCCTACAGCCGATTCCGCAGAATCATGAACCAGGGCCGCCGCGGGACGCTTTTCAGCCGACCCTTCGAGTCAACCGCGATCGAAACCTTCGAGACGGAATTGCGGACGTTGCCGCCGATGGCCTCCAACTGCTTGCCTTTCTTGGCGACTA
>JBJOID010000159.1:0-13612 GCA_046047315.1 Candidatus Hydrogenedentota bacterium
TGGGCGACATGTACCTGCTTGGCCGTCCCATCAAGGGCCATATCATCGGCGTAAAAGGCGGGCACGCCAAGAACGTGCTTTTCTCCAAGCAAATCAAGAAGGCTTACCTCAACGAGGCCAAGCCGCTCAAGGATTACAAGGTTTCCTCGCGCGCCACGCCCGCGCTCGACGTGAACAAGATCATGAAGATCCTGCCCCACCGCTTCCCCTTCCTGCTGGTGGACCGCGTGATCTCGTTCGAGCCCTACAAGCACGTCGTCGGCATCAAGAACGTCACAGTCAACGAGCCCTTCTTCCAGGGGCACTGGCCCGACGTTCCCGTAATGCCCGGCGTGCTCATCATCGAGGCCATGGCCCAGGTCAGCTCGGTGCTCATCTTCGGCGAAAGCGGCGAACCCAGCGGCCAGCTCGCTTTCTTCCTGGGGGTGGACAAGGCCAAGTTCCGCCAGACCGTCGTCCCTGGAGACCAGCTCGTCATCGAGTGTGACATGGTCCACCTGCGCCACAACGCCTGCAAGGTCAAGGCCGTCGCGAAGGTGGATGGCATGGTCGCCGCAGAAGCCACCATGACCTTCGGCCTCCTCGACGCCCCCGGCCATTAACCTTTCTCTTGTCAGACCAAAAGCGTTGCCTGCCTCCGTCCGGGCTGCGGTGCGTCCGTTGCAGCCATCTCCTATCGACCTTATAATGCGCGGCGTACCTTAGACGGGGAGTCTTCCATTGTCCATGCCGCCCGCGACCAACCCGAAGCATGATATCGAGGCAGCGGTACGCCGCTGGAATGCGGTCGCCACGGCCAGCTTCCCCGACTTGAAGGATTCGCTGGACGATGCGCGCGGCGCGCTCACGCAGTTGCTCCGCGCTTTCGAGGACGGTCGCCTGCTCTCCAGCAGCATGGTGATGCGCCAGTCGGGCGATGCCTCCGGCGCGAAGCTGGACGAACTCGCGGAAGCGCTGGCGGCCTATCATGTGGAATTGCGCGCGCTGGCCATTCAGGCCAACCGCGCCCTGCGCGCCGGGGAGGATACCGTGTCCCGCCTTGCCGCCCTGTCCGGCGGCCGAAAGCCTGCTGGTGGATTCGTGGTGCCCGTGCCGCCAGAGCTCGTGGAGGGAGACGGGGAGACGGTGGCCGCCCTGAAGCAACGCATTGCGGAGCTCGAGGCGGCACCTAAAGTGCCCGCCGCGCCCGAGGCCAAGCCTGCTCCCAAGACGATGCAGGACGAACTGGTGCGACTGCGACTGGAGGTGGAGGAACTGCGCGAGGAGAACGCGGCGAAGCCCGCGCCACAGGGGCCTCCGGTGGAGGAACGCATTCAGCACGAAGCCTTTGATGGGGCGGGCAAGCGGCGCCCCATGGGGTTGATACTCTTGAAGGCGGGGCTGATCAGCGCCGAGCAACTGGAGCTGGCGCTGTCGCACCAGCGAAGCGCCTGGAACCGCCACCTTGGTTCAATCCTGGTGGAGCTGGGCTATGTGGAAGACGAAGCCGTGGCCCGTGCCATTGCCGCGCAGACCCGCACGGAATTCGTGCGGTTGAATGAACAGCCCCCAGATGCTGGCGCCGTGCGGCTGATATCGCGCAAGCTGGCAGAGCACCACACGGTGATTCCGATTCGTACGGCCTTCAATGACCTGGTCGTCGCCATGGCCAACCCGCTGGACTTGGTCGCGCTGGAAGACTTGAAACTTGCAAGCGGCCGCCCCATTCAGCCGATGGTGGCCACGGGCATGGACATCGCCGCCGCTATCAACCGCTGCTACGATCGTTGAGCCATCTCCAATGAACGCCCGCGAACTCACCGACCGCCTCCGTGGCATTCTGGAAACCCTGCAGCCGGGAGACGACAGCAACCCCGAGGCCGACGCGCTGAAGGCGCGCGTGGAGCAGGCGCTTGCGGAAGCCGAAGCGGTGCCCACCATGCCGTCGGCAGAGGGCTTCCTTCACTTGCCCGGTGAAGGCGGGGGGGAGGCTTCCACGGAGGCGCGCGACCTCGTTATGCGGGAACGCGAGCAAATGCGTGCCAGCATCCTGGCGCTCCAGCAGGAGCGCGATGTGCTGCGCGAGCGTATCCGGCAGTTGGAAGAGCAGTTGAACGCGGCCACCAGGGACGCGCCTTCGGATGGCGAGAAGAACGAACCCCTTGCGGTCCCGACCGAGCGCGCGGTCGAGATCACCTTCGAGGCCCATGACCCTGCCGGACACAAGCGCCGTATGGGTGACATACTCGTTGAAGCTGGAATTCTCTCGTCGGAACAATTGGAATCGCTGCTGGCGGAACAGTCCGGCGGCAAGCACAAGCGGCTGGGCGCGCTGCTGGTGGAGCGGGGGATCACCTCGGAAGAGATGATCGCCAAGGTGCTGGCCGCGCAGCTCAAGCTTCCTTTCGTGGACTTGTCTGCCTTCGAGATTGTCGAGGCCGCGGCGCTTCAGCTGTCGGGCGAGCTTGCCCGTCGGCACGAATGCATTCCCATCGATGGCGACCTCAGCCGCATCACCCTGGCGATGTCCAATCCGTTGGATCTGCTCGCCATAGAGAACGTGGAGCTTTCCTGCAACCGCAAGGCCGCGCCCGCCGTGGCCACGCCCTCCGCCATCACCGCCGCCATCGAGCGTATCTACGGCCAACGTCCGTAAGCTCGGGCGCGCTCCTCAGGGTCGCTGGCCGGGCCGCTCAAACGTAAACGCCAACTCCACGGCTTTCCCGTCTTCCATGCTCACCTTGGCGCTCTTCTCGCCCAGCACTTCATGGGTGGCGCGGATTTCGTATTCTCCGGCCGGAAGCCCGGAAAGCGTAGTCGTTCCGGTCGTGTCCGTCACGCCGTAGAACGGATGCTCCATCACCGCGCAGAAGGCCTGCATCCACGGGTGCACATTGCAGGAGAAGGGGAACAGCGGCTCCGGCTTCTCGAAGACCACTTCGATATCCTTTACATTGGCCGGCATCCCGCGGTTGAAAGGCGGGTTCACGCGCGGCTGCGCATTGACGTTGTGCAAGGTGCCATCGGGATTGTGAATGCGCAGCGTCTGGCCTGCACGCAGCGCAAAGACCCGGGGCGAATAGCGGCAGCCCTGTTGTGTCAGGATGAAGGCTTCCTCCGGCACCGGGTACGTGGCCCCTTCCGGCAATCCAGAAACCACCTCGACCAGCACATTCGCCATCGCCTGGTTCTCGCCCAGCACCAGCACTTCGGTCATGGGCGGAGCGCCGTCCTTGTAGTGCTCGGTGCAAATCTTGTCTTTGCCCATGTCGATGGGGCGCATCGCGGGCACCTTGCCCTCGTACCGCACGGATACCTTCACGTCCCCGCCCGCCATGGCAGTCAGGGCACTGGCTGCCGTCAAGGCTGCTATCGTCCAGATTCGCATCCTAGTTCAGCACCTTATGGCCGGTCACCTGCACCAGCACGAGTATGCCCTGAACCTGCTGCGGCAGTTTGTCCGGACTGCCCAGCAAGTCCATCAGCATCAGTCCGTCGAAGGGAATGCCAAGCGCGTCGGAATAGCCCATGAGCTTGGTGCGTTCGTCGGGCGTATAGCCCGCCACCTGAGAACGAAGATAGGCGGCAGCGGCCTGGCGCCCCACCAGCGGCAATTGCTCCGGACTCAAGGCCCCGATCAGGGCGTCGATTTCCGGCGGGATCTCGCCCTTCAACTGTCCCTTCATCGATACGAGAATGCGCGCCAGCTTGGCCAGGCTTTCTTCTTGCTTCACCCAAGCCGCCTCAAGTTCAGCTCTGCGCTCCTCGGCTGCTGCGAGTCCCGCCTCGAAGGCCGCCGCGCGATCCGCCAGTTCGGGCACCATGCGCCAGGGCTCCTCGGCGGACTCGCCCAACACCAGGTTGTCTCCGTACCACTTGATCATCAGCGGACCCTGGAAGGCCATGAGCGCGCGCTCGCTCTCGCTGAAGAATTCGTTCACTCCAGGGTGTACCCCCTGGAAGTCGTTGGTCCCCGAGCACAGGAAGAGCTGTCCGTCTCCCATCGCCAGCGACTTGACCCGCAACAACATGCCGATCTGCGCGGCGGGAAGTCCCGGCATCGACACAAAACGGTCACTGCTCAGCATCACCTCGGTGAGCAGGGTGGACGATGGGAGAATCTCGCCCAACAGCGTGGGGGGCATGGCGGCCTCCCAGGTGGCCATCGAAAGCGACGACTCGCGCTTTCCGGTCGCACCCTTCAAGGCATCCATGGCCAGCCCGGCGATCTGGTCAAAGGCTGCGGCACGCGCCTCGGGGGTGTCGCCGAAATTCGTGGCGAGGTCCTCAGAGGCGCCATTGAAGAACACCACCGGAAGCTCCGGCGCGATGCGGGCACGCAGCGCCTCGGCGATGCGCCCCGGAACGCCACGGCCGTTCAGCGGGTTCTCCCCGAAAGTCTTGGGCGGAACAATGGCGTAGTTCACCAGCGCCCCAATGGGAGCGCCCGCATGGTCCTGCACCAGCATCACCCCGAGCGTGCTGTCAAGCGTGGCGCTGCCGCCCTCGACGGTAGTCTGGAAGGCGGGGGCCTCGGTCTCGCCCATCAGGTATTCCGCCGGCTTCATTGATGATTCCGCCGACAGCACGGCTTGCACGCAGGCGTCGGCCATCGCATCGAAAGCGGCCTGATCGAAGCGACCAAACATGACTTCGTTCAGCGGCCCCTTGAGGATGCCGTTGCGCCAGCCGGTGTTTGCGCCGGTGGCTCCGAGCATCAGCGCGCCCGAGGCCACGGGAGAGCCCGCCGCCGCGAGCTTTTCCATCACCGCGTCGTGAAGGGTGCGGTCCAGCGCGGGAACATCCGCTGCGAGGAATGCCGAGCGCGCGTCACCCACGGCGATGACCAAGGCGTTGACCTCGAAATTTTTCAACGCCATGGCGTCGCTGCCATCCACCACCCGGGCCGCGCCCGCGCTCACCGCGCCAATCACAGGTTCGCTGCGCTGCGGTGCGGCGGCGGCTTCCTCCTCGACGGCAGGTGTCTCAGCCGGAGCAGACTCACTGGTCTCCGCAGGCGCTGCCGCCGCTTCCTCAGGTGCCGCTGTTTCTGTGGCCTCGGGCGCGGGCGATTCTGTGGGGGTCATCTCCTCCACAGCGGTCTCGGCCTCAGCCGGCACGGGCTCAGGTGTAGTCGCAGGGGTTTCCTCCACCATCTCGGAAACGGCAGCCTCGGTCTCGGCCTTAACTTCTTCGTCAGCCGTGGACTCGGGTTCCGGTGTGGGTTCGGGTTCCGGTGTAGGCTCGGGCGCGGGAGTCACCTCGGATTTTTCTTCTGGGGCAGGCGCAGGCATCGGCTCGGGCTGAGGCACGGGCTCTGGTTCAGAGACGGGCGCTGGTTCCGGCTGTGGTGCAGGCTCCGGTTCTGGCGCAGGCTTGGGTTCTGGAGCATGCTCGGGTTCTGGAGCAGGCTCTGGAGCGGGTGCGGGTGCGGGCGCAGGCGCAGGCGCAGGCGCAGGCGCAGGCGCAGGCGCAGGCTCTGGTTCCGGCGCGGGCTCTGGTGCGGGTGCCGGTGCGGGCATGGGCTCCGGAGCCTCGACCACAGGTTCCTCAGCGGGAGCAGTGTCGGGTAGGGGCGCGGTGCCGAAAGCGATATCGTTTGGCCCAATCTGATCCTTGGCCACGCTCATGGGCGCGCCGTCCGGCGTGCGGAAGTAGTACCGCGATCCGGTCTGGGTGATCTTTACGCCGGTATACACCGTGCCGTCCACGCGGATGCTGTCCGCCATTGCTCCGCCCGGCGCCACCGCCATCGCTAGCGCCAAGGCTATCGCCCTTCTCCAAGACATGCCCTATCTCCTTGCATCGAAACGCCGGACTTCGCCAGCACCCGCCAAGCATAGTTTCATGAGCCGCGGCAGTCAATCGACCGACGCTTCGAGATGCCCCGGCGTCGCCGCGTTTGCTACCCTTCCGTCAATCCACCGGAGTGCTCATCCATGCCCGTGCCCATGCTCGACCTGAAAGCCCAGTACGCCACCCTGCGCGACGAGACCAACGCCGCCGTGCTCAGGGTGCTGGAGTCGCAGACCTTTCGGGGAGGGCCCGAGACCGTGGCCTTCGAGTCGGAGTTGGCGGCATTCGGCCAAACGCGGCACGCCCTGGGGGTCTCCAGCGGCACGGACGCCCTTCTGCTCCTGTTCAAGGCGGCGGGAATTGGGCCGGGCGACGAGGTCATCACGACGCCCTTTACGTTCTTCGCCACCGCCGGGGCGCTGGTCAATGCGGGCGCCATGCCCGTATTTGTGGATATCGAACCGGACACCCTCAACATCAACCCAGAGCTGGTGGAGGCGCAGATCACCGAGAAGACGAAGGCCCTGCTGCCCGTGCACATTTTCGGTCAGTCGGCCAATATGGACGCCTTCCGTGCGCTGGCCGAGAAGCATGGCTTGCTGCTGCTCGAGGACAATGCGCAGTCGCTGGGCGCCACCTGGCGCGGCGCGCGCACGGGCTCCATCGGCTTAGGCTCGGCAGTGAGCTTTTATCCCACCAAGAATCTCGGCGGCGCAGGGGAGGGCGGCGCCATCCTCACGTCGGACGATGCGCTGGCCGACCGTGTCAAGCTGCTGCGGTGCCACGGCAGCCCCGTGCAGTATGAGCACATCGTCGTCGGAACCAACAGCCATCTGCATGAATTGCAGGCGGCAATCCTTCGCGTGAAGCTGCGTCACCTGGCGGAATGGAACGATGCACGCCGACACGTGGCCCGCATTTATGACGCCCTCTTCGCCGACATGCCCGAAATCACCCTGCCCTACATGCGCCCCGAGGGCAAGAGCGTCTATCACCAATACGTGATCCGGGTGCCGCGGCGCGACGAAGCCCTCCAGCGCCTGCGTGAACACGGCGTGGGATGCGGCGTGTATTACCCCAAGGGGCTGCACCAGCAGGAATGCTTCCAGGGCATCGCCCGCTCGGGCCCCTGCCCCGAGACGGAACGGGCCTGTCGCGAGGTGCTCGCGCTGCCCATGTATCCCGAACTTTCCCAAGCGCAGCAGTCCGAAGTCGTCGGCTTGTTGAAGGAGCACCTCGCCCAAGCGGGGCGGTGATGACTAGACGTTGAAGCGGAAGTGCATGATGTCGCCATCCTGCACGATGTAGTCCTTGCCTTCCACGCGCATTTCACCGGCGGCTTTCACGGCCGCTTCGGTCTTGTGCTTCATATACGCGTCGAACGCGATGACCTCCGCTCGGATGAAGCCGCGCTCGAAATCGGTGTGGATCACCCCCGCCGCCTTGGGGGCCGTGCTTCCCTGCGGGATGGTCCATGCCCGCACTTCCTTCGGCCCCACCGTGAAATAGGTGATCAAGCCGAGGGCATGGAAACCCTTCCGGATAATCTGCCCGAGGCCGCTTTCCTTCACGCCCATGTCGGCCAGGAATTCCGCGCGTTCCTCGCGGCTCATGCCGCTCATCTCTTCCTCGAACTTCGCGCAAATCTTCACCACCTCGGCGCCCTCGGCCTCGGCGATTTCCCGCACTTGGCGCACGTGGGCATTGTCTTCCGACAGCGAGGCTTCGTCCACGTTCGCCGCATAAATCACTTTCTTGTCCGAGATAAGCCGCAGTTCCTCGCAAAGCGCTTCGCAGGCGTCGCTCTGCCGGTCGGGGAACAGCACCGCACGGCCGCCGCCTTCGATGAATTCCTTCAGCGCTTCGGCGGTGTCCAACTGCGCCTGAAGTTTCTTGTCCCCTTTGATCTGCTTGCCAAGGCGCTCGATCTTCTTCTCCAGCTGTTGCAGGTCCGCCAGGGCCAGCTCCGTGTTGATCACTTCGATGTCGTCCTTCGGATTGGGCGCGCCGCTCACGTGGATGACATTGGGGTCTTCGAAGCAGCGCACCACGTGCACGATGGCCGAGGTCTCGCGGATGTTTCCCAGAAACTGGTTGCCCAGTCCCTCCCCCTGACTAGCGCCCTTCACCAGCCCCGCAATGTCCACGAATTCCACCGTGGCATGCAGCACCCGCTCGGGCTTGGCCAGCTCGGCCAGCGCGTCGATGCGGTGGTCCGGCAGCGGCACGATGGCCTTGTTCGGCTCGATCGTGCAGAAGGGATAGTTCGCGGCCTCGGCGTTCTGCGCCTCGGTCAGGGCGTTGAAGGTGGTGCTCTTGCCCACGTTGGGCAGGCCGACAATGCCAATACTCAGCGGCATGGGGATATCCTTTGCGGCGGTGAAGGAAAAAGAAAAGGCCCGGTGGCGGGACCACCGAGCCCATAGGATACCGCATCGCGAGCCCCACCGTCATCTTGCAGGCAAGGCGGGGCGTGGGGGAGAGGCCCGGCCAGTTTAGTCCACCAGTGCCTTCGGCACCCGCACCGGCATGTCCAGCAGGATTTGCGCGTAGGCCTTGCCCTGGGGATCATTGCGGAGGCTGTTCATGCCGCCGCCGCCGAGGGATTCGTGCAGCACGAAGTTCAACGCATGGATGCCCGGCAGATCGTAACGGTCCACCTCGCCGGTCATCAGGTAGCTGAAGTACTCCTTCACGCGTTCGGCGGTGAGTTGCTCGCGCAGCACCGGATAAAGCTCCGGCTTGCGGGCGATGATGCCGATGTTGCTGTCGTTGCCCTTGTCGCCGCTGCGGCCATGGGCAATGGCCACGAGGGGGACCTCGACCGTCTCACCCGCCGGGACTTCGCCTGAAATCTGTGGCCGATCAAGAGCGCTCGCGTCAAAGGGAGCGCCGTCTTCGAAGGGCACAGCCCAGCTCTCTTCACCCAAGCTCACCTTCGGGGTCACGCTGGACTTGTCGATAAGCATAGAGAAAAGCCGCACCACCGGCGCGGGCTTGGGGCGGTTGCCGCCCATGGCGGAAATGCCCGGCGCCATAGAGGTGCCGGATGAGGTCAGTTCGCGAAGCAGCGCCATCAGCAGCATCGGCACCGGATGCTTGGCGGCGAACTTCAGCACCACCTCACGCGGGGCCTTGCCGGTGGCATGCGGACCGTAGCCGTCCTCCGCCCCCAGAATCTCCACGCTCGTCTCGGTGAAGTCCGGCGCGCCGAGTTGCTTGAGCAATCCGCGGCTGCGCTTCAAAACCGCATCCGCCAGCTTGCGCGCTTTGCCTGCCGCGTCGATGCCGCGTATCGTCAGGTACGCGCCCACGCGATAACCGTCCTTCCACGTGGCGGACACTTTGAGTTGATTCGTCGGCTGACTGCCGCGCGCACCGGTCACCCGGGCGCGGTCGGTGCCCACGTCTTCAATCACCACCTGCGAAAAATCGCACACCACGTCCGGCAGGATGTAGGCCTGCGGGTCGCCAATCTCGTAGACCAGCTGCTCGGCCACCGTCTGGCGGCTCACCAATCCGCCCGCGCCGTCGGGCTTGCTAATGACGAAGCTGCCGTCCTCCTCCACCTCGGCGATGGGATAGCCGATGTCTTCCCAGCGGCCCGAGAGTTCCCAGTCGGTGAAGAGTCCACCCGTTGCCTGCGCGCCGCATTCAATGATATGCCCGGCCAGGCTCCCGCCAGCCAGCTTGTCGTAGTCCGTGGCGCTCCAGCCGAACTCGTGGATGCACGCGCCCAGGGTCACCGCGCTGTCTACGCAGCGCCCGGTGATCACGATGTCCGCCCCCTTGTCCAGTGCGGAGGCAATGGGGAACGCGCCCAGGTAGGCGTTCACGCTCATGAATTTGTCGGGCATGGCCTCGCCGGTGAACATCTCGGTGGTCCCGGCCTCGCGTAGGGCGGGCACCATCGCGGCAATGTCATCCCCCGTCACCGTAGCCACCTTCAGGTCCAGCTCCAGTTCCTTGATGAGCGCCTCGATGGCGCGCGCGCATCCCTCGGGGTTCACGCCGCCCGCGTTCGAGATCACCTTGATGCCCTGCTTGGCAATCTGCACCAGGCTGTTGCGCATCACCACCGTCACGAAGTCCGTGGCGTAACCTTCTTCCGGGTTCTCCTGACGGGCGCGCGCCATGATCGACATCGTCACCTCGGCCAGGTAGTCGAACACGAGATAATTCAGCTTCTTGCTGGCAATCAGTTGGTGCGCCGACAGGTTCGAGTCACCCCAGAATCCGGACGCGCAGCCGATGTTGATGGTCTTGCTGCTCATGATTCCGCGCCTTCCTTGCCCTCGTCCTGGCCTTCCACTTTAATCTTCAACAGCACATCCCCCGCCGCCACCTGTCCACCTACGCTCACGTTGACGGATTCGATCTCGCCATCAAACGGCGCGGTGATCATGTTCACGATCTTCATCGCCTCGAGCACCACCACCACGTCATCCTTGGCCACGCGGTCGCCGGGCTGCACGTTCACCTCCTTCACCTGCCCCACCATCGGCGCCTTGAGCAGGCCGTCGGCCAGCCCCGCATCCGATGCGGGTGGTGCATAGGTCACGTCGCGGAAGTGGTCCACGCGGCCCTCCAGGCTGAGGTAGAGATCATTCTCCACCAGCGCAAAGTGCGCGGTCGTCGTGTGTCCCGCGTCGTGCAGCTTCAGCACTCCCTCCGCGCACTGGTCGATCTGGATGCTCGCGCTGGCATCGCCGTGCGTCAGCGAATAAACGTTGCCGTTCATGCCGATGGAAAGCAGGTACTCCTGATCCTTCCATGCCAGCTTTACGGGCACGGTCGCGTTGCCCGTTGACCGCCAGCCCTTCAGCAGGGGCGATACCTTGGCGGCATCGCGCTCGATGAACACGGCCGCCGCCGCCAGCAGCCGCTCGGCATCCGGTTCTGCCACCTGCTTGTCGAGCAAGCCAGACAACTCGATGAAGTTCGTCTTCGCATTGCCAGCGGCGAAGGTGGCATCCCGCAGGATGTCGGCCAGAAAGTCCGCGTTCGTGTGTACCCCCAGCACCACCGATTCACGCAGCGCTGCAAGCAGGTGCTCGCGGGCCTCATCGCGGCTCTTGCCCCAGCCAATCACCTTGGCAATCATCGCGTCGTAGAAGGGCGTCACCTGCGCGCCATCGCGCAGGCCATGGTCCACGCGCACGCTCGAGTTCTCCAGCGGACGCCACGTATGGATTGTGCCGATCTGCGGGGCATAGTTGTTCGCGGGGTCTTCCGCATAGAGCCGCAGTTCGATGGCATGGCCGTAGAGGAACACCTCCTCCTGCTTCAGCGGCAGCGGCTTGCCCTGCGCCACCGCCAGTTGCAGCGATACCAGGTCCAGCCCCGTCACCAGTTCTGTCACCGGGTGCTCCACCTGAAGGCGCGTGTTCATCTCGAGGAAGTAGAAGTTGCCATCGTCGTCCAGCAGGAACTCGACCGTGCCCGCGTTGGTGTAGCCCACCGAGCGCGCTGCATTCACCGCCGCCGCGCCCATGGCATCGCGCAGCTCCGGCGTCATCACGGGGCAGGGCGACTCCTCGATGATCTTCTGGTGGCGCCGCTGCACTGAGCAGTCACGCTCGCCCAGGTGTATGCAGTTTCCATGCTCGTCACCGAAGACCTGAATCTCCACGTGCCGCGCATGCTCGACCAGCTTCTCGATGATCAGCGTGTCCGAACCGAAGGCGCTCTTCGCCTCGGTGCGCGCCGTGGCCAGCGCCTCGCTCAGTTCCGCCGCGCTGCGCACCGCGCGCATGCCGCGTCCGCCGCCGCCCGCCGCCGCCTTCAGCAGCACGGGGTAGCCAATCTTCTCCACCTCCGCCTTCAGCGTCGCGTCGTCCTGCGCCTCGCCCTCGTATCCCGGCACGCACGGCACACCCGCCTTGCGCACCAAACGCTTCGCCGCCGCCTTGTCGCCCATCGCATCAATGGCCGAGGCGGGTGGTCCGATGAACGTGATGCCCGCTTCCTTGCACGCCGCCGCGAACCCGGCGTTCTCGCTTAGGAAGCCATAGCCCGGATGTATCGCGTCCGCACCGCTTTTCTTCGCCGCGTCGATAATCTTCTCCGCGCACAGGTAGGACTCGCCCACGGGCGCCTGCCCTATCCGCACGGATTGATCCGCCATCGACACATGCAGCGCGCCCGCGTCGGCATCGCTATACACGGCCACCGTGCCATAGCCCTCGGCCTTGGCCGTGCGCATCACCCGGCAGGCAATCTCGCCCCGGTTGGCCACCAGTATCTTGCTGAAACGTCGGCTCATTCGATGGTCTCCACCCAGGCGGCGGGTTGTTTCTGCAGGAACGCCATCACCCCGGCCTGCCCCTCGGGCCCGCGCAACTGGCGGGCGAAGGCGTCCGCGGCGTAATCCAGCACTTCGTTCAAGGGCTTCGTCTGCGCATCCAGCAGGATCCGCTTCGTCTCGGCATTTGCCCCCGGCGCGCACTTGCCGATGTCGTTCAACAACAGCTTCAGCGTCGCCTCCAGTTCCGCAGCGTCCTTCACCACGTAATGGACCAAGCCGAGTTCCTTGGCGCGCTCTCCATTGAAGCGCGCACCGCTTAGCGCAATGTGACGGGCATTGGTCATCCCCACGCGATTCATCACGAAGGGCGCGATTTGCGCGGGCGGAATTCCCAGCCCGGTCTCGCTCAGGGCGAACTTCGTGTCCGCCATGCAAATGGCGATGTCCGTCGCGCACACCAGCCCCAGGCCGCCCCCGAAGGCCGCGCCCTCGATGATCCCCACCAGCACCTGCGGCATGCCGTTGATCTTCTGCATGAAATCCCCGAAGCGGCGGTTGTTCACCGCGATGGGATCCGCGCTGCCATCGGTGGGTGCCGAACTCTGGAAGCTCTCCTGAAAGCTCTTGATGTCGCCGCCCGCACAGAAGGTGCCGCCCGCGCCGCGCAGGATCACCGTGCGAATCGCGCGGTCCTCCGCGATGGCGTCAATCACGTCGCTCAGTTCCTGTACCACTTCGTTGCTCAGGGCATTGCGCGACTCCGGCCGGTTGATGGTCACGTAGAGCCGCGAGCCCTGATGCTCCACCAACAGGTTGGCGCATTCGGGAAGATTGGCCATGGGTCAACCCTTCCTCTTTGAGGGCAACGTGCCCATCAGCTTGCAGATGATCCCCAGCATCACCTCGTCCGCGCCACCGCCGATGGACGCGAGCCGTCCATCGCGATACGCGCGCGATATCGGCGTCTCGTCCATGAAGCCCATGCCGCCCCAATATTGAAGGCACGAGTCGTTTACCTCGCGGATAAGACGGCCCGCCTTCAGCTTGCACATCGACGCCAGCATCGTGCAGTCATTGCCGCTCACGTGGATCTCGATTGCTTTCCACGTCATCGCGCGCAAAGCCTCAATCTCCGTCATCAATTCGGCCAGGCGAAAATGCACCACCTGGTTGTGCAGGATGGGTTTGCCGAAAGCCTCGCGGTGCCGCGTGTATTCAATAGTCTCGTTCACGGTTCGCTCGAGCATGGTCAGGCAGCTCGACGCCAGGTACATGCGTTCCTCCTGGAACTGCATCATCTGGTACATGAAGCCCGCTCCTTCCTGCCCCACCAGGTTCTCCTCCGGCACCACCACGTTCTCGAAGTGCAGCTCCGCCGTGTCCGACGAGCGCATGCCCATCTTCTCCAGCTTCCGCTCGATGGTCACGCCCTTGTAAAGCTGGCCATTCTCGCGCAGCGGCACCGCGATAATGCTCTTGTCCTGGTACTTCGGCGTGCTCGCGTCGCCCGTGTTGCACAGCAGGCAAATCCAGTCGCCCTGCGTGCCGTTGGTGATCCACATCTTCCCGCCATTGATCACGTACTCGCCG
>JBJOID010000160.1:0-18155 GCA_046047315.1 Candidatus Hydrogenedentota bacterium
GGCCATGCCACCATTGCTGGCGACACGGGATGCCCAAAGAGGAGCGCGCGATAGGTTTCGATGAAGCCCGCCATGGGATTCAGAAAATAAGCCTGCCGCACCCATTCGGGCAGGGAAGCACCTTCCAATAAGGCAGAAGGATAGAGAATGGGCGTTGCGTAGAAGCCGAGCATCAGGGCCACGGCGAGGATGTAGCCCACGTCGCGGTAATGCACATTGCCACAGGCCAGCAGCAGGGCAAGCCCCGCGGTCATCGTCAACTGAAGCACGAACACAAAAGGCATGAGGGCGACGCCCGGCCCCAAGCTTCCCCCCAGCAACAGGTGCAGGCCCAGCAGCAGGACAAAGCCGATGGCCCAATTCAGCATCGGATAGCCCAGCGCCGACAGGGGCAACACCTCGCGGGGAAAGCGCACCTTCTGCACGAGGTTGCGGTTGTCCAGAATGGCGGCCGCGGCGTGCGTCAGCGCATTCGCGGTGAATTGCCAAAAGACCAGCCCCGTGAGAAGGAACACGGAATACGGCGCCCCGCCCGGCGCCTGCGCGAATCCGGCGCGGTCGCCGAGCACGGTGGCGAACACGAAGGCAAGCACCGCCATCAATGCCAGCGGCTCCAGCACAGCCCAGAGCATGCCCACGGCGGTATAGCGATACCGCACGCGGATGTCCTTGAGGATGAGGTTCAGCAGCAGCTCGCGCGAGCGCAGCAGGTCCCGAAGAAAACCGGCGGCGCGGCGCGCGTTGGAGCTTGAATAGAAAGGCGATTCCATCGTGCGAGAGCATAGCAGCGCGGCCGCCGCGCCGTCCATGCGGCGCACTGTTACTCCGGCTTCACGGCAATGCTGCGATGCTGCCAACCTTCGCGGCGGGGATCCGGCGGAGGCGGCGGCGACGCGCGAAATTCATCGTCGATCAACCCCATGAGATGCGCGGGGATCGGCTGCCAATCCAGCTTGGTGGCGGGCGAGATGGGAATGATGAAGCCCTGCTCCCCCGCTTCCGAACCGGTGAAGTTCTCGCCCGTGCGCACGTCCACCCCCTTCAGGCGGTAGTTGTCGTCCTCAAGGCTGAAGAACAGAGGATCATCAACGATGGAATTTGCGTCGAATCCCCGGGATTGCCAGGTCGCCCAGTCAATGGTCTCATGGCTGTCCGGCTTGCCGTATTCACTCCACGCCACGCGAACGGGCAGGCCCTCGTGATAAATCAGGTTCTGGTCGATCAGGGTGCTCGCGGGGTCAAACTGGTCGAGGTCGTAGACAACCGCGCTACCGCTGGATTCCGAGGTGGTGCTCAGTCCCCGGAAGGTGTCATGCCGGTAGTAAATGATGTTCCGCACGAAGCGGTTGTTCTCAGGTTTGCGGGGATCGTCTCCCATCTTCAGCAGCTCCGGATAGCGCTCGCTATAGGGCGGCTGCTCGGGGTTCATCGCCTTCAGGCGCTCATGCATCACGTCCCAGGGGTAGCTGTCCCAGCGGTCGTCGATGTGTAAGGCCGGTATGCAATCGACAAAGACGTTGTTCTCCACCACGTTGTCGCGACCGCCGCCAATCATCACGCCGCAGAGCGGCACGCGGTAGAACCAGTTTCCATAGACGTAGGTGCCGCTTGAGCAGTCGTCGAGATAGACGGCCCAGGCCTGATGGGGAGACTCGTAGTGGTAAACGCCATCCTTGTCCGGGCCCAGGTTCGCGAGACCAAACCCATAGATGTCGTGGAACTTGTTGTGCCGGATGATGTTTCCGCGCTGCGTCCAGTCGCGGCCCATGTAGAAGCCGCCATTGTCCGACCCCTGCATGCAGACGTGATGAATCTCGTTGTACTCAATCACGTGGTCGTTGCCGCCGAGCAGGATGCCGATGTGGGGCGCGTCGTGGATGAGATTGTGCGCAAGCGTGTTGCCCACCCCGGAGACGTTGATGCCGGTCTGGTAAGTCTGGTAGAGCACGCCGAAATCGTGGATGCGGTTGTTGATGGCCTGATGATTCCCGGGGGTGAGCGTGGCGCGGTCGCCTCCGGACAGGCTGATGCCGCCCCGCCCCGTGGCGTAGATGTCGTTGCCGCGCAGACGGCAATGACCGCCGCCGGAGACCTCGACGCCGAAGTCCTGCGTATGACGGATGGTGCTCTTGGCGAGCATGCAGGCGTGCGCGTCGCGCATGGTCACGGCGGTTCCCGCCGTCATCTCAAGGGTAAAGCCCCAGAGGTTGATGTGGCTGCCTCCTTCAATCACCAGCAGGGACTCCGCCACGGGCACCTGCACCTCCTTCGCGCCATCCCCGGGCGGCCAGAAATAGAGCATCTCCGCCTCGACATCGTGATACCACTCACCGGGAGCATCGAGCTCTTCGAGGACATTCTGGAAGAAATAGCGGCGGCCCGCCTCAATGGTGTAGGGAAGATCTTCGCCCAGCGTGACAACGCCGTCGGCAATCGAGGCCACGGGGGCGATGGTCTGCCACCAGTTGTAATTGGGCCAAATCGATACCTCGACCCCGGTCCGTCCTGCCCATGTGGTGGGGCGATCTCCGGCATGTTGGAAACTTCGGTTGCGGTTCTCTTCCGTGGCGGCTTTCACAAAGGTCCATTCGCCACCCGGCAGTTCGCCGCCGCCGGCATTCGGCCAGCGGGCGAGGGTCTGGCGGGCGTCACCCCAATAAACGGCGGGGGCACGCTTGCCCGCGGGCAAGAGGCCGGCCGTTGAGGCCTTGAGGATCGCGCCCTCGTGGGGCTCGAATCCGGTCACCGTGACCGCGCCGCGCAGGCGCACCGTTTCATTCTTATAGGCGCGAAACATCACGGGCAGGTTTTCACGGCCCGAGTCCCGCGCATCGAAACGCAGAGGCTCGGTCAGGGTGTAATCCCCGGCGCGCACATGCACGGTGGCTCCGAGGGGATGGCCATCGGGCGCGGCCTGTGCGCGCAGGACTTCAAGCGCGCGGCCGAGCGTGGCGAAGGGACCGTCGTCAGCCGCTTCGGAGGGATCAGGCAACTCACCCGACCAGGCGTCGTTGCCCGAGGGAGAAACAAAATAGACCGGATAGGTGGGCGTGGAGTCCGGGACTGGCGATTCCACCGCACCGAGCATCGCGCCGAATAAGAGTGAGATTGCCAGCATAGAAGCACCCATTCTCCGTTGCCCTTGCGGGGGCGGGTTATTCCATCATCGCTGCACGAAGGCTTTCGACATAGGCCTCGGGCACGTCGGACTCTCCGCCCGGGCCGCTCAGGCGCCGCACCGACTCTGCCGCGATGACCGGGTCCAGCGTTTCGCGGATCGCCTCGGCCAGCAACTCCGGAGCAACCAATTGCATCGGGCAGACGCCGCTACCGGGCACGGGTTCCCATAGCAGCATGCCCTTTAGATAGGCCTGAATCGAGCGATAGCGCGTGACGCGCGGACAATGCAGCAGTGCGGGCGTCAGGCCCGTGCGGCCCACGCGGCACAGCACGTCACCCCAGTGCGTGGAATTCAGGCTCGGGGCGTTGCGGCTCACCGGATCCAGCGCCTTCAACAAGGCGACCGCGAGGGCCTTGCCGTAAGCCTCGGAATCGGCAACGGAGAGGAGGCGGCGCTCCTTGCCCACCAACACGTACTGGCCCGAAGGGCGCAACTCGGTTGCGGCAAAGGGTCCCGTCCAGGCACGCGCATAAGCCAGCACCTTGCGTCCCTTACCGTCCGCCCGCTGGTGTTTGTTTGGCAGGTAAAAGGTGCCCTCGCCGCGCACCGGCAAAATGCCGGATTCCGGACGTGCCGAGAGGGTGCGTATGGACTCGATCTCTCCCTCAAGGCGGACCGAATGCTCCTGATGGTTCTTGGCACAGACCAGCAGAATGACCCCCGGCCGTCCCTGCGCCACCGAAGCGCCCACGCGGAAGGCCATGGCGTAGGGATTCTCCCAGAGCATCTCCATGGTGACCGCCAAGGGCGCAAGCCCCTGGGTGCTTTCGCGCAAGACCGCCATCAGCCAGGAGTCCCCCTGGTTCAACAGCCCCTCGACGGAACTGCCCAGGGTTTCCAACTGATAGAAGCGCTTGGGCTCCGGGCCGGCGAAGTTGTAGCAACCCTCCGCCTCGCGGCACTTCACCCGTATCTGGCCGGGATTTTTCGGCATGCGCCGCTTGGGCGACGGCTTTCCCGCGTTGCTTTTCTTCTTCATTGGCGGACGTTGCACGGACAGACCCTCTCCTGACTAAACCGCCATTATACGCAGAACGCGTCCCGGAAGGACCTCGACGACACCGGCGAGGAGCAAGCCGCGCGCCCGCTTCGTCGCATGCGATTGCTGCGTGACTCTGGTTTAGGCAGCGGCGCTCTTTCTCCCGGCCAGGGCGTCGAGGAACAGGGACTCATATTCCACGGCGCTGCGTTGCCACGAGAAATCCTGGAGCATGCCCCGCCGTTGCACGGCACGATAACGCTCGGGCTCGGCAAAAAGATCGATGGCGCGCTGCATGGCGCGGGCGAGCGCGCCCGAAGTCTTGGGCACGAAGCTCACGCCATTGCTTTCCCCTCGGGCGTCACGGACGGGATGAATATCGCGCACGCTGTCGGCCAGGCCGCCGGTGCGTCGCACCACGGGCACAGCGCCATAGGCGAGGCCATACATCTGCCCAAGGCCGCAGGGCTCGTAGCGCGAAGGCATGAGCACAAAGTCGCTGCCTCCCTGCACGAGGTGCGCAAGGTCGGCATCGTAGCCGAAGCGGATGCCGACCTGTCCGGGGAAGCGCTCTACCAAAGCACGCAGCTGCCCCTCGATGGCGGGGTCGCCCGCGCCCAGCACGGCCAGTTGCCATGCGCCCTGCTCCAGACGGGCGGCGGCATCTGCCAACAGATCGACGCCTTTCTGCCAATACAGCCGGGACACAATGCCGAAGAGCGGCAAGTCCACATGCTCAAGGTGAAAACCATCCTGAAGGGCCCGCTTCGACACCTGCTTCTTCTCAATGCGGTCCGCATCAAAGGGCTCCGGCAGGGCAGGGTCGCGCGAGGGATGCCACACCTCGTAGTCCACGCCATTCAGAATTCCACGCAGGTCGTGACGCCGGGCGCGCAGCACCCCATCCAGTCCTTCGCCGAATTCCGGGGTCTGGATTTCCTCGGCATATCGACGGCTTACCGTGGAGAGCTTGTCCGCATGGAGGAGCGCCCCCTTCATCAGGTTCATGTCGCCGTGATACTCGATATCACCGCCATCGAAGAGGACTGGGTCGAGACCTGTGGATGCAAACTTGTCCGCCCCGTAGCGCCCCTGAAAGGCGATGTTGTGAATGGTGAACACGCAGGGAACGGACTGCCAGGCGGGATGGCTGGCATAGCGGGTCTTTAGAAAGAGTGGAAAGGCCGCGGCATGCCAGTCGTGGCAATGCACCACGTCGGGCATCCAGCCTGTATGCGGCAGGACTTCCAGCAGGGATAGGCAAAAAAAGGCGAAGCGTTCGGCGTTGTCCGCGTATTCGTGCTCGCGGCTGCCATAGGGGAATTCCCGACCAAAGTAGTTTTCATGCTCAACCAGATAGATGGGCACGCCGTGCGGCGGCAGCTCCGCAAGCCGGAGTGCCCCGTATTCGGTATGCCCCCCCATCGCCGCGATGCTCAGACCAATCGCGTCTCCACGCTGGGCGGGGGGAATCTGACGGTAACAGGGAAGGGCAAGGCGCACATCATGCCCCCGGTCCCGAAGGGCGGCAGGGAGCGCCGCCATGACCTCGGCCAGACCGCCGGTGCTGTTGAGCGGCGCGACTTCCGCCGCGACCATGAGGATGCGAAGGGGACGGCTCATGCCCGGACCGCCTGTTCGAAGCGGCGGCGACCACGCCGGTTCATCAGGTAGGCCAGGCCCAGAACACCAACGAAGATGAGCACGGCCATGGCGGTGCCCAGATAAAAGACCCGCAACGCACGGCCCGCCGGCGTGGGGATGATGACCATGCGTATCGGAGCCCCCCCATCACCTGACTTATATTCCGTCACAAACCGATATCGACCCGCTTGCTCAACGGTAAACTGGTACATGCCTTCTGCAAGCATGCGTTGCATCTTGTACTCGTGTCCCTCGGGCGCGGGTTCCACGGGATACATGGCGCCCCCGCCTGCGGCCTGCAAACGCGCGACCAATGCTCCGCCTTGGGCCGGACGTATCTCGCCCTTGTTGTCGGCTGTCCGGTCGAACTCGTGATAGACAATGTAGGTGCCGGACCACTCCAAATCGAATTCGATGACACCGGGAGCATCGAAGCGGATGAAACGGTCCTGAGTGCCTACGGTGCCGTAAATCACTACAAACAGATACAAAAGCATTCCACCGAAAGCGAGACTGGTGAGAATGGACCAGTCTCCGGGGCTGAGGTACAGACGGCTTTCGCCCAAGATTAGCTCTCCAGCAGGCCGAATGGGTCGGCCTCGATATGGGTTGAAGTTTTCAGGCCGGGGTGACGCTGGGCCAGATAGGCGGCGATGGCCGGCACGATAGGCAACTCGGTGGGCACATGCCCCGCATCGATGACGGGCAAGCCGCGCTCCCGGGCCAAGTCGGCATCATGGTACTTCACATCGCCGGTCACATAACAGTCGATATCGGCGGGCACGCGGGCGATGTCTCCCCCGCCGCTGCCGCCAAGCACGGCCACCGTGCGAACGGTAGCCTTCTTGCGGGGCGCGATGAGCCTCAGGCTACGCGCCTTGAGCCTGTCGCGCACGTGGGCCGCGAAGGCTTCAAGCGGGAGTCCCTTGCCGGGTAGCTCGCCGCGCACCCCGAGACCAATGTCGGGGTTGGCGTTCTCCAGGGGTATCACGTCGAAAGCGGGGACTTCGTAAGGGTGCACGGCGCGCATGGCGGCGAGCACCGCTGCGAGGGCGGGCTTCGGCACGATGGATTCGAAACGTCGTTCGGGTTCCCGGTTGACCTGGCCCATGGCGCCGACATAGGGCGCGGCGCCATCACCCGGGAGAAAGGTGCCCTCGCCGGGCGCGCTGAAGGTGCAGTGGGAGTAATTGCCAATCTTTCCGGCGCCCGCCTTGGAGACCGCATCTCTTAGAAGGTCGAGGTGGCTGTCGGGGACGAAGACCACCAGCTTGAGGAGTGTGGCCTGCGGCACGGGGAAAAGCGGCCGAAGCGCGCCGAGCCCCAACTGCGTGGCGAGCACATGGCTCACACCGCCGGGCACAACGTCGAGATTGGTGTGGGCGGAGAAAACGGTTATGCGGGCGTCGTGGTAGTCCAGGCACAGGCGTGCGGCGGGCTGATCGAGACGAAGGCTGCCGAGGGGCTTGAAGATCAGCGGATGGTGGGCGACCACCATTTGCACCCCGGCCTTGCGGGCGGCGACGAGCGCGTCGCGGTTGGGGGTTAGGCAAGCCAGCACCCGCTCCACCGGTGCGGCAGGATCGCCCGTGTGAAGTCCCACGCGGTCCCAATCGTAGGCAAGGCTGGCGGGAGCCCAAGCCTCCATGCTGGCCATGATGTCTTTAACGAAGATGGGCACGTCGATGTCTTCCTTTGCGGAAATCAGCCGGGGTATTCAAAGGATACTGCCGCATAGCCTACCACCCGGGAGCGCTCTCCGCATACATCGCCGCTGGTGCGATAGTCGAGAAGTCGCCATTGCGTGGCGCCACGGGCCAGGGCACAGGCCATGCCGGCCTGCACGGCGGTGGCCCCGCACATGGACACCCCTCCGTTGTGAGCGGCTTCCTGAAAGGCGAAGCAGTCCTGTTCGAGCAGACAATCCAGGGACTGGTGATCCAGGGCGTGTGCCTCGGGATTGGAGAGGTAGTGAGAAAGGTCGGTGGAGATGAGCACGAGGTCTCCGGGGTCTAGACGCGCGGCCAGACTACGGCCGAACTGGGCATGCCAAGGGGAAGGCTCGGCGCCAAACAGCACGGGCACGATGGGAACGGGGCCAAGAACCACCTGCAGGAAGGGCAACTCCACCTCGAGGGCATGCTCGGGCTCATGTGCAGCGAGCGAGGCGGTCTCGGTCTCCTTGGCGAGCGCGGTGGCAAAGGTGGCATCCACCGGCAACAGACCCAAGGGTGTTTCAAAGGCGCCCGACGTAACGATGGAGGCGCCGGAAAAGCGATAGTGGTGGGAGCAACCCAGCAGCACGACGCGCCCGGGGCACTTTCCCTCGATGCGACGAAAAGCATGCGCGGCCACTGGGCCGCTATAGGGATATCCCGCATGGGGCACGAGAATGCCCGTCGTCTGCATGGGGGCCGGCTGCGTAGCGCCCGCGCTGTGCAGCAGCGAGCGCACGGTGCGCTCCAACGTATCTGCCGCGCCGGGATAGAAGCGGCCGACGACCGCCGCAGGCCTGATGTTCATGGTCACGCTCTCCTGAATGCACTATACCACGCCGCTGTCCTGCAGGGCGCAGGCAGGCCATCAGGGGGAAGGACGGCGCAGCAGGGTGAGGTTTTGGGTGACCTTGCCGTCTTTCTTGTCGAAGGGAATGAAGACGAAGAAAGACGTTCCCTCTCCCGGCTTGCTTTGCACGTCGATGCGGCCGCCGTGCTGGGCGACGATCTTTTCGCAACAGGCGAGGCCGAGGCCGGTGCCGCGCGAGCCTTTGGTGGTATAGAAAGCCTCGAAGATATGGGGCAGCACCTGTTCCGGAATGCCCATGCCGGTGTCGTGCACGGTGACGGTGAGGCCGAGGGTGTCGCGCTCGATGCTGGTGGCCACGGTGCCGCCGTTGCGTTCGCAGGCTTCGATGGCATTGGACAGCAGATTGACGATGACGCGCTGTATCTCGCGGCCATCGGCGTGAATGAGGGTGTTCTCCGGGGAGCTGAACTCGAGCGTGACCTTTTTGCTGTCGGCCTCGTGGCGCACCAGCTCGATGGCCTCGCGCACGATGCTGCCCATGTCGGTAAGCATGGTCTCGAGATCGAGCGGGCGGGAATAGCTGAGCATGTTCATCACGAGGGTATCGATGCGGTTGATGCAGCGGTTCATGATGGGCCAGGCCGTCTTCATGCTGCGATAGTCTTCCGTATCGACCGCCTTGCTGATCATCTCGCCGCTGCCGCGCACGCCGGTCATGATGTTTTTGATGCAGTGCCCGAGGCCAGCGGTAGCCTCGCCGATGGCAGCGAGGCGCTCATGCTTCACGCGCTCCCCGTGCAGCTGGGCATTCTCGACAGCGATGCCCACGATGCGCGCAATGGCCGTGAGCAACTCCAGGTCGGCTCGCTCGAAGGGGTTTACGTCGGTGCCGGAGTCGATATAAAGCGCGCCTACGGGGGAGTCGCGCCCAACCAGGGGGACGCACATGGCGGAATGAATCTCGTGCCCGATGATGCTGGCCGACTCGTCGAAGCGGCTGTCTTTTTGGGCGTCGTGGATGAGCACGGACTCGCGCGTCTTGAGGACGTGATCGATGAGTGTGCGGCTTAACGGAGGGCCGGTGTCCTGGGCCGAGCGCGAGAGCGAGGCGCACACCACGGGTTCGGCGGGCTCACCGCGCAGGGTGAGCATATAGCCGCGACGCACCGGCAGGGCCTCGAAGATCAGGTGAAGGATGCCATCGGCCAGGGCATCGAGCTGGAAGGATTCGCCAAGCAGGCGCGAGGCTTGAAAGAGGACACGCAGCGATGCGTCGGATGTGGGCCCCAGAAGCTCACGCTCGATGCGCGTGGTGTAGTCCGGACGAATGACGGCGTGCTTGATCGTGCTATCGTCGGTACGCGCCACGCGCAGGGTTTGCTCGCCCACGCGAAACTCGGCGCCATCTCCCAGATGACAGAGCAGGTGCTTCTCCGAGCCGACAAAGACCCCATTGCGAGAACCCAAATCTTCCACCGCAAGCTGGTCGCCCTTGGGAAAGACACGGGCATGGTGACGGGAAACCGCCGGGTCCTGGGGGAGCGCGATGTCACAGTCGTCACTGCGGCCGATCAATAGTCCGGCTTCCGGTACGCGCACCCGCGTGGTTGTTGCCTTGCCTGGCAACTGTAGCACCAACTCGAAGGCCGGCATTCTGCTTCCCCGGGTCCCTATTCCGCTGCCCTTGGTGTGGGGTAACAGTTTAGCAAATCGCCGTAAGGGATGCACGATAAAGTGAAATCCACTTGAATCACTTTTTCCTGCCTAAACTGCGGAGGATCTGGAATAAGCGAGAATCGAGCCATCCGAGGAGGCGACAAAAGACTGAGGCCGCTGGTCTTCCGACCAGCGGCCTCAAGGTTAGACTATTTCAGCAATCGCCGTGGCGATTACTTCTTGCGGCGACGGAGCGCCAAGGCGCCACCCAGCGCGCTGAGGACCGCGAGGGCACCGAGACCCAAGCCACCCGCAGCCGGCACGCCCTCTTCCACCGTCAGGACGAAGGTGTCGAAGAACGGACCGTCGGTGCCGGAGTCGCTCACTTCAACCTGGTACACGCCCGCATCCGCGAAGGTGGCCGGGTTGAGGACCAGCGCCTGACCGGTCTGCGCCGGCACGAGCGGGATGAAGGCCTTGGAACCGTCATCCTTGGTCCACTCGAAGCTGAGCGGCGGCAGGCCCTGACCCGCCAGAATGGCCGGGTTGCTGAAGGGGAAGCCGTCGTTGGCGGTGGCGTCGTCCACGGTCACACCGGTGAGGTGCTCGACGAGGAGGACGTCAACGCTGTTGTCGGAGTCTTCCGAGCCGCCCGCGTCGGTCACCGTCGCGGTCAGGGTGCCTTCAAGCGACGAGGCCGGGAGGGTCAGGTCGCCGTTGGCGCCGTTCACCACACCACCCAGGGTCGTGATGTCCACACCGTCGAGGAACCAGGCGTAGGTCTTGGACGGGAAGCCGCCGGTGACGCTGAGCGTCTGGGTCGGAATCACGTCATCGACGTAGCCCGTGTAGCCCGAGCTGGTGATGGTCACAGCCGGGGCCGCCACCACGCTCATCAGCGCATTGGCCGACAGGTCGGTCTTGACACCGGTGTCGCCACCCGCGTCCGACACCTGCACGCTGATATCCTGACCATCGTCAGCCAGCGCCAGGGTGCGGTTGTAGGTCGGAGCGTCCGGGGCACCCAGGATCGGCGAACCGTTCAAGCGCCACTCGTAGCTGTACGGCGTGTAACCGCCAGAGGCCGTCACACTGAACACGGCGTCGTCGCCTTCGTAGCCGGAAACCGCAGCCGGATCGGTGGTCGTCGGCAGGGCGCGCACGTCGACCGCGGCGCCAGCCGAGTTATCCGTATCCGAGGCGTTGTCCGTCACGCGGGCGAAGTAGGTGCCGATGTCACTGGCGTCCGCCGGGCTCAGGGGCAGCTCGTACGGGGCCGTGTTGTCGGTGGCAACCGGCGAACCGCTGATCGCTCCCTTGAACCACTCCACCGTGTACGGCGGCGTTCCACCGAAGACGCTGACACTGAGGGTCAGGGTCTCGCCGGTGTACGCGTTGGCCGCGCTCGGGTTGGTGATGCCAAGGAAGTTGGTGACGTTGAGCGTCGAGGTGTTGGACGTCTTGGAGTCGATACCACTGTCGCCCACGATCACGCGGTAGCGGCCTTCCAGCAGCAACTCGTCGTTCACGTTGATGTTGAGCGTCGCCGAGTCAGCACCGCTCACAAACGCGTCCACTGCGGGGAGGTCGCCAGTGCCGAGGTTCGTCCACACGCCGGGGCTGACCGACGGGTACTCGATCTGCCACTGGTAGTTCAGCGGAGCCACGCCGCCCGTCACGTTGACGCTGATCGAGTGCGTATCGCCCACGTTCTTCGTCGAGGTGGTCGGGGTAACCGACGGGGTGCTAAGGAAGTTCACAACGTTGATCTGGATTTCAGCCGTTTCCGCGCTGGGATCCGAGGTCACGTCGTTGACGGTGGCCTTGTACAGACCACCGGTCAGGTGGATGCCCGACAGGATGATGGTCGCGTCTTCCTGTCCAACACCGACCGGGGTGGTCGAGAAGGGCGTGAAGGTCGTGCCATTGCGCTGCCAGGTGAAGGTGTAGGGATCGAGGCCTTCGAGGGCGTCGGCGGCCAGGGTCACAGCGGTACCGGTGTACGAGGTCGTCGTGCCGGAGGTGCTGCTCTGCAGGCCGGTGATGCCGGTGCCGGTGAAGGCACCATCACGAAGCTCGGCGCCAAGGCGGGCGAAGTCCACCTCGAAGCTCGGCAGGTCAAGCGACGCCACCGTGGTGGTGAAGGACTTGCCCGTGGCCAGCGAACCGCCGGGGATGAGCACCGGGCCATTGCCCACATCGATCGTCACGCCATTCAGGGTCTTGCCCATCTGGTTGATGATGAAGATCTGGGCGTAGCCGTCGTAGACGCCGCCGTCCGTGCCGGACTCGAGCACCACGACATCAACACGCGGATCGTCAAGGACGGGCGTGTCGGCGCCAACCTGAGTCGAGTTCCACGAAGTGCCGTTGTCCAGGAAGCCTTCCGTCGCGGCGCCCGTATCGAGCTGACCGATCTTCGGGTTGGTTCCGGAGGGGTACCAGGTGGTCGTGCCATTGAGCAGGGCAGCATTGGTCGTGCGGCCCGTCTCGATGTCCGCAGGGTTCGCAGTCGGCTCAGCCGCAGCGGCCGTGCCCGCGGCGCTCGCCGGGGTGCTGTTCGAAACAAGCGTCAGCTTGCCAAGCTCGCCCGCGGCGTTGTTTCCGCCGAGGACCGTGCTGGAAGCGCCGAGAACGACCGAGCCATGCAGCTTGACCATACCGGAAACGCCAAGGCTACCGGCACCGCCGTCGCCGGACGAACCGGAAGCACCGCCGTCGCCGCCAGCGCCGCCGTTGCCACCCTGAACCGCGCCACCACCGGTACCACCGGCAGCGGTGTTGCCCACCGTGCAATAGTTCGAACCGTCAATGGTGCGCCAGGAAGCCGTGATGGCGTTGCCACCCGTGCTGCCCACCGCCGCGGAAGTGCCGCCCGCGCTGCCAAGGGCACCGCCCTGGGAAGCTGCGCCAGCACCGGCCGCCGTACCAAGCGCGCCCGCGGAAACGTCAAAGGTGCCGCCGACCTGGGCCAAGCCCTGGGCCGCCAGCAGAATCGCGCCGCCGCCATTGGCGCCGCTCTGGCCAGCGCCGCCCGCGAGGGCCGTGCCGCCATTGCCGCCATTGCCGCCATCAGCGCCGGCCGTACCGGCCGCACCGTCTTCACCGCGACCTTCGGTCTCGGCCGGGGGAACCGGAGGCGTGAAAGCACCGCCGCAAACGTTCAAAGCATCGACACCGCCGCCGCCGCCGCCGCCGGCACCACCAGCGCCGCCACCGCCCTTGCCGCCGCCCTGACCGCCAGCGCCCTGACCGCCGCCGCCGCCGCCGGCGCCGCCGGGACCAGCCACGAGGTCAAGGGTGTTGGCCGCAACAGTGAAAAAGGCCGCCGTGGCGTCGCCGCCATTGCCGCCGTTACCACCGTTGACACCCACGTCACCCGCGGTGCCATCGAGATTAAGAGCATTCACGGCCGGAGTACCCGCCGCGCCGGGGGTATTGGAGCCGAATATGCCGCCGCCGCCACCAGCGACGACAGCGGTATTGCCCGCGCCGCCGTTGGCCACCGCACCGGAGAAGGTGCCGGCCGTGCCGGCGCTTCCCGCAGCGCCAGCGACGTTGGCAGCGTTCGAGCCAGCCGTACCGCTGCCGAGCGCACCCGCGCCACCGGCATCACCGGCGTCACCGTCCGCGCCAACAGCGCCAGAAGCACCGTCAACGCCGGTGCCGCCGTTGCCGCCAGCCGTGCCATCGACACCGGACAGACCGCCAACGCCAGCGCCGCCAGCGCTGCCGCCCGTGCCGCCCGTGGTGCCGCCAGCGCCGCCAGCGCCAAGGCCAGAGCCGCCCGCGCCGCCCGAGCCGCCCGCGCCGCCGCCCGCCACGCCATCGGAAAGATCGACGGTGGAAGCCGGAGCCCAGTTCAGGTCGGTGGCGGAGACGATGGCCAGCGCACGGTCGCCCGTGATCGTCACGGTGGCAGCACCGCTCACGTCGACGCTGTCAAAACGGAAGACGGCAACACCGTTGCCCTCGCCCGCTTCCACCTCGCCGGTGAACGAAGCCGCGCCGGAAATCGACGGCGTGCCGCTGGTGTCAATTACAATGTTGCCTGCCGCGACGGAGAGCGTACCGATGGTACCCCCGCCGTCATTCGCGTCGTAGACGTCGGCCGAAGCGGGTACCGCCGCGACCGTCATCGCCAACGCGATGCACGTTGTGGCGAGCCATGCGCCCACCGAGCCTCGTTTGAACCTTCTCACGTCAATGATCCTCCCTCAAGTTGTCCGACGCCCCCCTTCAAAGGAACGCCCTGCTTCATGAGTTCTCAACTTTTATCACGACCGCACCAGACTAACACAGTCCGTCACGGGTATAAAATGTATGGAATCAATGTCTTTCGACGTGACCCGCCCGCTATATCTGCCTCGTCGCCTTTCAACCCAATTTCCCGGCGACTAATGCCACATACTAGAGGAAAAAGCACGCCTTGTCAACACTTCATTTTATAAGTGCTATGTTCAGTATAAACATTTTACGCATTTCAGCGGAGTCGGCTTTACTTAACATTGCTCGTTCCGTCGCAGAAGTCGTTCCAGCAGGACGATGGTCTTTGCATCCTTGATGGTGTGATTGTCCAGGAGCTGCTTTACCTCATCAAGGTGAAGCTTCACCAATTCGATTTGCTCCTCCGCCTCGGGGCGGGCGATGCCGTAGTGAAGGTCAAGGGCCAAGAAAAGAAAAATTCGCTCACTACAAAAACCGACACACCCGAATATCGTTCCCGCCTCCACCAGCGTATCGGCGCGGATGCCGGCTTCTTCCTCGAGTTCCAGCCTCGCCCGATGGGCGGGATCATCACCAGGCTCCAGCTTTCCGGCCACCGCTTCCAGTACCTCCTCCCCCACGGCGATGCGGTATTGGCGAACAAGCGTTACATGGGTGCCGTCAAAGGGAAGCACGCACACACCACCGGGATGCTCGACGACCTCGCGGTAAGCGGGGGTGCCGTCATCAAGGGTAATCCCCCCGGCGCGCACGGTAAAGATGCGCCCCGAAAACTTCACTTCTGGCGAGACCCATTGCTCCATCTTTACTGCACCTTCTTTTCCTGTGGCAGGGGCGCATGCTTGAAGGCCTTTGCCTGAGTGGCGGGATCGAGCGTCAGGTTCAGGGCTTCAAAGGGACGCACCCCCATGAGGACGACATCGAGCATTTCATCGGTCGTCCGTTTTCCGGCGCGCACTTCCACGGAGGGATCCGGGTTGTAGGGGTTTTGCCTCGAGTTGTCGAAAAGTGCCCGAGCGCGCACCATGGTCCCAGCGGACAGCACGGCGTCACCGGGCTTGATTCGGTAAATCATCTGCCAGCTAAAGTTCCAGGCGGGCAGGGTGAGCAGGTTCAGGGTCCGTCCATCCGCGTGATCTGCGTACACCTGCATGGCCTTGCCTCGCACATGCATGTGGCCGAGGATGCCGAAGAGCGACAGCGAATGCTTGAGTTCGAGCTGAGCGGTTTGCTCGCTGTGGGGATCCCCCGGCGCGATGAGAATGTCCTTCTTGTCGAATCCGACGAAGCGCGCACGCTTGCGCACGGGGGCGCGTGGAAACATCAGCTCAATCCCCATGGTGTCCTGCTCGGGCTTGCCGGTGGGTTCATAATGAATATTGAAGGCAATGCGGCTGCCCTTGGGCAATTTGGCGGCAATGCCATCGGGGAAGCGCGCGGGCTGAGTGCCCACCGCCGAGAGCGCGAGCATATAGGTGCCATCCTCGTGGTCCGCAGGGGCGGGCGTCACGGCGATAACCAGGGCATGGTGCATCACGCGGGGATTGCTGGGAGCGACGCGCAGCCCTTGGAGCCACACGTCCTGCTCCGTGACATAGGGCAGAGCCACCACCTGATACTCCAGAAAGCCCGAGGCAGGCACAGCAACCGGCTCACTGGCTTCGAGCCGCAGGTCCACGACGAATTCGTCTTGCTTGGATAAAATAGAATCCGGCACTTCAGCACCGCCCGGCTCGCCTTCAAGCTTGCCGGCATCGTGCCAGGCTTGGAACCACTTACGCTGCTCTGGTTCGAGCGCGGGCTCGTTGGCAAATTGCAGGTCGCCACCGTGAGCGTACCAGGGCGGCATGGTGCCGAGACGCACCACCTCGGCAACCATGGCGCTGTGCGCGGCTAAGCGCTCGTACGAGTCCAACGAAAACGGTGCACTTCCCCCGGCCGCATGGCAGGGAAAGCAATTCGCGCTGACAACCGGGGCCAAGTGCTGGTGATACGTGATCATTTCTGTCTGGTCCGATGCGGGCGCTTCCGTCGAAACGGGTGACTGTTCAGCCGGCTGTTCCTGCCAGCGCCCCGTCTCGCCCGCGTCAAGCCGCAGCAGCGATGCCTCGAGCTGCTCGATATCCCCCACCAGCAAGGGGGCGGTGGCGGCATCCAGCAGCGCCAACACCCCGGGGCGGGGAATGCCGTAGCGGGCTTGCAGGCAGCCGTCCACATCTTGCCCTGATGGATACGGAGCATTGCGGCGCAAGGCGTCCAGGGCGATATCCAGCATGGCGTCGCCCTTGGCCACGTTAACATTCACCACCAACACCCCGCGATCACGAATCGCCGGAAGCATCGCATCGACGGCGGCGAGGGCCTTGGCGCTGGCCTCATCACCAAGCTGGGTAAACAGCAGCAGGTATCCCTTTTGAGGGCCGAATTCCTCCAGCTGGCGCGGCAGCAAATAGGTGTCGCGAAAGGCGCACGGGGTTGGGGACGGCTGTGCCGGAAGCACGGCCGGGAATAAGAGCAGCAGCGTTAGGCAGGTGAACGACCGCAAGAATGCATCCGCCGGATCGGTTGACGAGTCCGCAGTCTACCCACAGCTTAGGGCCCTTGGCAACGAAACGCGGCCAAGCCTGAACGAAATTCAAACATTCGCCTCATCCAATGCAAGCATGCCTCCGGTAGTCTGCCCGCGACAGCTTCTTTTCCCACTTCGGCTTGCAGAAAGGCACTCCCATGCAACTCTCCCGGCGCAGCTTTATCCAGACCGCGGGCGCGTTCACTTGCGGCTTTACCGGACTCTCCCTGCTGATGCAGCGCGCGGGTACCGCCGCCACGGGCGCGCTGATGGCCGAAGGCTTTGGCCCGCTTCGCCCTGATCCCAATGGACTGCTCGACCTGCCCGATGGCTTCAGCTATCGCATCGTGGCCCAGCGCGGCGACGCCATGGCGGACGGGCTGCTATTCCCCGGAAGACCCGACGGCATGGCGGCCTTTCCGGGTCCCGACGGCACAACGGTGCTCGTGTGCAACCACGAGAACAGTTCCGACGAATACGCAGAGTCGGCCTATGGAGAGGGCAATGCCCTCGCCTCCAGCATCGACCGGAAGTACTTCTTCGACCACGGTTTTGGGAAGCGGCCCGGGCTTGGCGGCACCTCGAACATCGTCTTCGATACGAGAACGGGGGAAACCCTGCGGCGCTTCATGAGTCTGCGTGGGACCAACCGGAACTGTGCAGGCGGCCCCACGCCATGGGGCACCTGGATCACGTGCGAAGAGACGGTGCAGCTCAAGGATGAGCACCACGAGCAGGACCATGGCTGGTGCTTCGAGGTGCCCGCAAAGGCCGAGCCCTTTGCCGAAGAACCGCGTCCCCTGATCGCCATGGGCCGATTCAACCATGAAGCGGTCGCGGTGAATCCCGCGAGCGGCTACGTCTACCAGACTGAGGACCGCGATGATGGCCTGGTCTACCGCTTCATCCCGAACCAGAAAGAAAAACTCCACGAGGGCGGACGCCTCGAGGTGCTGGGACGGAAGGGTGTGTCGGGGTTCGATACCCGCAACTGGGGCTGGGGCAAGACGGTGAAACCGGGCGACTCCTTCGAGGTGGTCTGGATTCCGATCGACAACGTTGAGTCGCCCGAGGATGACCTGCGCTACCGTGGTTTCGACATGGGTGCGGCGCGCTTCGCGCGGGGCGAGGGCATGTGGTATGGCAACGACGCCATCTACTTTGCCTGCACGAACGGCGGCGCTGGGCAGCATGGGCAGGTGTGGCGCTATGTCCCCAGCCCGCTCGAGGGCACTCCGGATGAAGCGAGTCAACCGGGGCGGCTGCACCTGTTCGTGGAGCCCAACGACGATGGCCTTATCGACAACTGCGACAACGTGACCGTGGCGCCCTGGGGCGACCTGATCCTTTGCGAGGACGGCAGCGGCGAGCAG
>JBJOID010000161.1:0-22116 GCA_046047315.1 Candidatus Hydrogenedentota bacterium
GCCGTCAGTTCGAGATCAACGTGTTCGGACAGGTGGCCGTAACCCAGGCCATGATGCCGTTCCTTCGCGCGGCGCGCGGCCGCGTCTGCTTCATCGGCTCCGATAACGGATATTTCTCGCCGCCCTTTACCTCTGCTTACAACGCCAGCAAACATGGCATCGAGGCCATCGCCGATTCGCTTCGTGTCGAGTTGGCGCCCTGGGGCATTGAAGTCAGCGTTATCCAACCCGGCGCCATCAAGACGCCCATCTGGGAAAAATCCAAGGCGGATGCCGACAAGCTGCTGGAAAGACTTCCCGGCGAGGCCCACCAGCTCTACGGTCCGGCCGTCACCGCCGTGAAACGTCAGGTGGAGAAGACCGTCGGGTATGCCGTGCCTCCGGAGCGGGTCGCGGAAACAGTGTTGCATGCGCTCACCGCCGCCCGTCCGCGCACCCGCTACCGCGTGGGGATGGACGCCTACATCCAGTATCTTCTTGCGCGTCGCCTCCCGGACCGGTTGCGCGATGCCATTGTCCGCAGGTTGCTGGGGGTATAGATCGGTATGGTGCGGCCAGCCAATGATCCCGCAGCCGAAATGCCTCTCTTGGCTTCCCTCTTCGAGGTCCTGCCCTTCGAGGATTCCATGCCCGCATTGTTGCCTTCCCGGCCTGCCACGCCTGAATCGTACGCGGTCGCCAGCCGGCTCGCGGTTTCCCCGGGGTTCCGGGGCAATCCCGCGGCGCAGGCCGCACTCTGGCTCTATGTGGATGAACTCGACCGCAGCCACGCCATCAGCCAGAACCTGCATTCCGCCGTCGGGAGCTTCCTGCATGGCGTCATGCATCGCCGTGAGGGAGACTTTTGGAACAGCCACTATTGGATGCGGCAGGCACGAGCGGATTCGGCTTGGCCCTGGTTGCCGGGACATAACCCCGATGCCTTCATCGATGCCGTCGCAGCCGCCAAGGGAAGTGACCCGCCATCGCTGCTGGACATCCAGCGCCGCGAGTGGCTGGCCGTGATGACATGGTGTTTGCGTTGTGGCGAATAGTTGACCTAGCCCGACCGCAATGGAGGATTGTCCCATGCCCAGCCAAGCCATGAACGTGCTCGGCACGCCCCTTCAGCCCTGCTCGATGGACCCGCTCACGGGATTCTTCCGGGACGGCTGCTGCAACACCAACGGCGAAGACATGGGGGTGCATACCGTCTGCGTGCGGGTGACCGACGCCTTCCTTGAATTCTCCCGAGCCCGGGGCAATGACCTCAGCACGCCCCGCCCGGAATACGCCTTTCCCGGCTTGGTGGATGGCGACCGCTGGTGCCTTTGCGCCATGCGCTGGAAGGAAGCCTTTGACGCGGGTGTGGCCCCGCAGGTCGTGCTGGAGTCCACCCACATCCTGACCTTGGAGTTCGTCAGCCTCGCGGCGCTGAAGTCCCACGCCGCACCCGCCGGAACCTGACGGGTATCAAGGGGTTGCGGCGACCGGTGCCCCGGCTTGCGGGTCGGACGGTCCCACGGGTAGGGTTGCTGCGCCGAATTGAAGCTCGGCCGCAATCAGGTCGTGATCCGAAATCTTGTCGCCGTCCTTCATCGGCCGCGCGTCAATCAGCCACGAAGTCACCGTCACCGGGCAGGGCCCTCCTGTCAGGATATGGTCGATGCGCTTCAGGTAGTTGAGCGTCACGTCGTCGTCCCGCAGGGGGCGTGGCCCCGCGCCATGCGCTTCGTGCACCACCCTGCTGGACGCCAGCGTCTGCGTATTGGGCAGTATCGGCGGCTGCACGTCCAGTCCTGAGAATACACGGTAGCGCTCCGTTTCCCCCGGACTGTTGAAGTCGCCCGTCACGACCAGCGGCATGCCCGCCGCCAGCGCAGTGATTCGCTCGCGAAACAGTCGGGAGGCCGGCTCCTTGTTCACGCTCGCATTGTCGAAGTGGGTGTTGGCGAACAGGAAGGTAAATCCGGTCTCCCGCTCCCGCAGCACCGCCCAGTTTACATACCGCAACATGGACAGGCGCTTGTATCCGTAGGCCATGGGCAGGTCTGGGTTGGGACCTAGCCACATCTGCCCGCCGTCGAGCATCTCGAAACGAGCGCTTCGGAAAAGCAGCGCGGAGTCGCCGTATTCAAAGTTCCCGGCTTTATACGAATGCAGGGTATACCCCGCCTCCGGCGGCACTATGTCGGCGATGTCCTCGTTCCAGCCCATTTCCTGAAGACCAATCAGGTCGGCGTCATAACCCGCGATCCGCTCCCCTATCTCATCCAGCCGCTGAGACCATGGCTTGAATCCCTGCAGATCCCCGTCGGCAAAGCGCTCGGCCAAGTCCTCGATCAGCGCCGCCCCGTTGAACACGTTGTAGGTAATCACCTTGATCGGGCCGCTCGTGCAGGGGTTTGTTCCGTCCTGCTCCGTCACCGGATAGGCATCCACCGCGGGCAGCGGCTGGGCATAGCCGCCCCCAAGGAACGCCACCGTATATTGAACGCCCTGAAACCGCACGTAGGCCGAAAGCAGCGCGCCCAATAGCGCCAAGATCAGCAGGGTCAACAGGATACGTTTGGTCCATACGAGCAGTTTTTTCATGGGGATTCTCCGGGCGCGGAGTATAGCAGGCTGCTCGACGCTGATGCGTCCCGGGTAAATACTAAAATTGACCAATTTCGGGACTCGTGCTATCCTCCCTGAGGTTGGGCATTAGGGGTGCTTCTTAATCCATTGGAGGCGCAGGCAGTGATCACAGGGGCAAATGGGCAGCCCTCCCTTTGGGGCAGGGCGTTTCAGGCATTGGCAGTCGTGGTGGGTGTTGTGTTGTCGCAGCAGGCGACGGCAGACAACTTCACCCAGCGATTCACCGCGTCAAACGATCTGGGCTTCAAGTCGATTCGTTTCTCGCCCGTCGGGGGCACAGACTACTACTCCGCCTGTGTCGCCGACATCGAGGGGCTGCCGGTATCCACCGCCACCGCCAATGAGGCCACCCTCACCAACGACGGCTTCTTCAAGATTAGCCCGGGATTCTCCATCGAGTTCTACGGTCAACGCTACGACTCCGTCTATATCGGGGCCAACGGCTACGTGACGCTGGGCTTCGGCGACATCGCCAGTGTCGGCGCCCTGGATGCGCACTTCAGCCTGCCCCGCATCTCGGCCTTCTTTGCCGACCTCAATCCGGAATTGGGCGGCACCATCAACTGGCAGGTGATCGGCACCAAGGTGGTGATTACCTTCCGCAATATTTCCCTTGCGTCGGACATTGGCAGCCGGGTGAACTTCCAAGTGGAGCTGTTCAGCAGTGGTGGCGTCATCGTCAGTTGGCTGGCATTGCCCACCTTCCCGATGCTGGCGGGCCTTTCGCGCGGGAATGGGGTCCCCCAGAATTTCCAGGACAGCGACCTCAGCGCCTACACGGGCTGCGTTAGTTCCTGCCTAAGTGCCACCATCTCCGCCGCCGATGAGCTCGAAAAAATTTACAGCAACCCGCCGCTGAACTTCCCGGTGGATGAGATGGACCTCGACGTGAACGGCATCCCCGATGTGCTTAACTTGCGTGTGCTCGAGCGGGTAATTCTCGACGATACAGCCTTCGGACACTGCCAAGCGCTCGCGGCCTGGGAGAACAACCTTGCCATTCTCGAGGGCAAGATCGCCGTGTTGCCGAATAATTTCTTCGTCAACTGGACCCGCGACGAGTTTCTTCGCGCCATCACGGGCATCGCAACCCTGGGCGATGGCCGTTTTCCGCAGAACCTGGTGCGCCTGCTTGGACGCAACACTTCGCTCGGCATCGTGCGCGGTGAGCTTGACGACTCCGCTGAACCCTATGTCAGTTGGAGCGGCGACATGGATCTCGACGGTGTCTGCAACCGGGGCGAGTTCGAGGCGGCGGCCTCCTTCGAGGCCTTCCTCATCGCGGCCTTCGACCCGAGCGTCAGTGACAACGGCGGCGAGTGCTTTGACGATATCTTTGAATTCCCCGACGGTGAGCCCTCCGAGGAAGGCGAAACGGAAGGTGGCGTACAGGAAGGCGATCTGCTCTGTCGCGTCGATATGCGCAGCCAGAACCTGGTCCCTCCGGTCAACAACCCTTACTTCGGACGTGCCGACTTTACCGCTTTCGGCGACCAGGTGCTGGTCACCGTCACGCACACCGTGCCGCAGCCGGCGCAGGTTCTCGTGTTCCGTGGCGAGCCCGGCCAGCTTGGGGCTCCCTTCGTGAACCTCGGCAGCGGTCCCTCACCCGTGCTGGCACTGCTCCCGCGCGAATCCCTCGATGTCTTCTCCACCGGATTCTACATGCAGGTCAATCATACGGGCACCCAGAGCAACGTGGACGTGCGCGGCCAGATCGACTGCCTCGGCCTTTCCGAGGGCGAGGACGAAGGCGAGGGGGCCGTTGACGGCGAAGGCGCCGAAGAGGGCGAGGGCGGCCTTGAAGGGGAAGGCGAGGTCTTGCCCGAGGGCGAAGGTGAGGGTCTTCTTGAAGGCGAGGGCGAAGGCATCCTCGAGGGTGAAGTCACCGAAGGGGAGGGTGAGGGCGTCGAAGAAGGTGAATTCCTACCCTTCACATCCTGCGTGGCCGACATCAATGGACAGTCCAACAATCCGCCTGTCACCACCTCGTACAATGGCCTTCTCGTCCTCAGCAACCTTGGCGACGTTGGCCGTGTCATCATCTTCCACAACATCCCGAGCCCGACCTTTGGCTCGCTGCACTTGGGCCTGCCGGGACAGACCGGGCCACAGTTGCTTTCGTTCGAGGAATTGGCCAGCCCGATCATCCTCGACCTCCCCATCGCCACCTTCTCGCAGGTGGCTGGCGGCGCTTATGTGCGGCTGGGCTATTCGGGATTCACCCCCGGCGAGATTCGCGGCAACCTGAGTTGCAGCTTTACCAGCGCCGAGGGCGCCGAGGATGGCGAAGCCGAAGGCACCGAGCGCATTCACTCGGCGGATTATCTCGGACAGGACAACGTGATTGAGCTGACCGAACTGTTGCGCGTCATCCAGATTTTCAACGTTGGAAGCTTTGGTTGCGGCGGGGGGGAATCGGGATATGAGCCCGGTTCTGCCGATCGCACCTGCGAACCGGCTGACTTCGACTACAACCCGCAGAACTGGGCCGTCGATCTCGCCGAGGTGCTGCGACTGGTGCAGCTGTACAATGCCGGCGGCTATCTCTCCGGGCAGCCCACGGAAGACGGGTTCGCGCCACTCGAATAAGACCTGACGCGAGACCCCGGGAAAAAAAGAGGGCGTGCTTTCGCACGCCGATGAGGACTCCCCACTGCCGCCTTAACTGTGGCAGGTTTCCCTGAGGCGTAGTATAGCCGAAAGTGTTATTTCTGACAACGCTTTTTTTTCCGAGCTTTGCGGGGTGTGCTGGTTCGGATGCGTTGACTTTGCCCCCCCGATGTGTTTATATGGAGATGCGAATTGTGGCGGGAGGGTAAGCAGTTTCCTTCCGCCCCCCGGGTGTGGAGGATGACCGTGCGAAGGAGAGGAATCCGCAGGGCGGCGTTGCGTCCATGCGCAGCTCCCAAGGGGAGCCGTGCTGGCTTTACGCTGCTTGAGATGCTGGTCGCCCTGGCCGTCATCGGTATCGCCGTGAGCGTCTTCACATCGCTCTACGTTTCCAGCCTCGACCTCTCGTATACCGCTTCCGATGAACGCGTGGCCTCGGAAATTGCCAGCGCCCGCTTGGCAGAGATAGTCGCCAGCCCCGGCGCCTTTCGTTGGCTGGCCACCGACGAGGAGGACCTCCGCTTCCCCATTCAGCTGACGGGTGAGGACCCCGCCGCGGGCAATCCCGTGGCGCTGCCCGCCGCCCTGCCGGCCGAACCTTCTTCCTATCGCCGTCAAGAGGCACTGTACGACCGGTTCCGCTGGGAAGCCTTTGGCAAGCTTGTTCCCGGCGGCGCTTACTATGAGGTGACCGTCGTCGTTCGTTACACCCGCGACGCGCGCGAGCAACTGCTTGCCATGACCTCCGCGGTTCCAGCCGGCGCAGTGCCGGCTTCGGCCATTGCCAGCGGGAGCGTGCAGGAATGACCACAAGCTCCAACTCCAAGGCCCGTGCCGGATTCAGTCTCTTCGAAATGCTGGTTGTGCTTTCCATTCTCGGCGTGGTCAGCACGGTGGGCATCGGCGCCTTTGTTTCCATCACCACCGCCTATCGCACTACCGAAAAACGAATGGACCTTGAGGCCACCGCGCAGCGTGCCCTTGACGCCATTCGCGACGACCTGGGGATGATAACCCCCTCGCGCCTCGCGGGCACGGCACTTACCGGCCTGCGCGACATGGAGGAGGAGCACCGTTACGGGCGCGTTCCTTTGGAGAATGACAGCTTCGTTGCACCCCTCAGTTTTCACAATCCACTCGAGAAGCGCACCGAGCGCATCACGGTGGCCTACGCCATCGATCGCTCGGATGGTGTTCCGGCATTGGTGCGCACCATGCAGGGGGGCTACGGGCACGAAACGCCGGCGGGCGCCACCCAGGTGATTGCGCCCGGCGCGCTCTCCATGCGCATTGCCTATTTCGACGGAAGCCAGTGGCTCGCCGAGTGGAAGAATTCCGGGCATCCGCTGGCCCTGCGCGTCAGCCTGACCGTTCACGACCTGGATCGCCCCTATGAACAGTTGTCTCGCGAGGCAACCATCCAGCTTCAGGTCCGCTAAGGAATTCCGATGCAGATAGCGACACACCATAAAGGCAAGCGGCGCGGGGCGGCGCTTATCCTCGCGCTCACGCTGCTCACCGTCTTTGCCGTGCTCGGCACTTCCTTCGTTGTTTCCATGTCCCTGGAACTGGACGCGTCGCGGCTCGATCTGCGTGAGTTGCGCGCTGCTCACCTGGCCGAGGCTGGAATCCATGCCGCAATCGGCGAGTTGTCCCGCGCGGTTCAGGAAGGCCGCCAGGCCGACTTTCTGGCGCAAGGCACGCGCACCTACGAGTTTCCCGCATACAAGGGCGTCATGACCGAGCAGGGATACGCGCTGGAACGCGCGCCGAGAATATCCTTTGCCGAGGTTGTCATCCTCGATGAAAGCGGCAAGCTGAACCTCAACCACGCCCCGGCCAGCATGCTGCGGCTGCTGCTCAATGTCGATGGTCCCACTGCCCGCAAGATATCGTCCAGCCTGCCGTTCCCGGCGCTCTTCAGCCCGGACGTCAATACCGGCCGTCGGTGGCTGGCCGGTCCCGATGAATTGCTCTCTCGCGGCCTGCTCACCCCCGAGCAGTTTGATGCGCTCGACCTGTCGCTTTTCACCACCTACAGCGTGGGCACCACCTCCAAGCCGGAACGTTTCCTGAACGTGAACGCCGCCCCGCCCGAAGTGCTGGCCGCCCTGCTGGACATTCCCGTTGAGCTGGCGCGACAGGCCACGGTCCGCCGCCCCTTCAACTCCCTCGCGGACCTTGAGTCCGTTTCGGGCAAGGCGGCCGATACTTTCAACATAAAGCCGCGCGCAAGCGCGCCCACGTCCCTGCCGCCCGAGTTGGCCCTCGATTCCCGCTGTTTCCGCCTCAAGGCGAAAGCCACTTTCGGGCTCGAGGAGCAGGGCACGGCACGCCGTTCCACCCGGCATGTAGAGGCCGTGGTGGTGTTCGATGGCGAAGGCGGACACGAGATTACCTATTGGAGCACGGACAACGCCGAGGATGCGGCGACTGTCACGGAAGGCGCCGCTGCCGGGGAGGCCGCCGAGGGCGAAGCCGTCCCCGCTCAGGAAGCCGCCGCAGACTTGGAACCGCAGGCCGGCTGAGCCGAGCCGCGCGCGATTAACGGAGGAGACCGTTCACATGGCGACGAAACCAGAAGCCGGAGCCGGCGCGCCCGCCCCGAAGCGGCGCACCCGCCGGACCACCGCCACGCTGGCGGAGCATCTCGGCGAGGAGACCGGCGCGCCGGAGAGTGTCGTCACCCGCGCCACCCGAGACGAGGCCCGGCCGGTGGCCGCCTCACTTGGCGGAAGCGTGCGCTCCAGCGATGTCACCGTCTTCCTGCGCCAACTCATCATGCTGCTCGAGGCGGGCACCCCCATCCTGAGGGCGCTCAAGTCCCTGAGCACGCGCGGCGAACGCATGGCCCTGCGCGCGCTGGTGAGCGACATCGCCATGTTCGTGGAAGCGGGCAACCCGCTCTGGCAGGCCTTCGACCGGCATCCCCGCTATTTCGACACCGTGTTCGTGAACTTGATTAAGGCGAGCGAGGCCAGCGGCACGCTGGTGAACGTGCTGCGCCGCAGCGTTGAATACCGTGTGGCCCGCGAACTGCTCACCAAGCGCGTGCGCGGCGCCATGGTCTACCCGGTTATCCTGGTCTTCGCGTGCTTTGGCGTCATCCTGCTGCTCACGCAGTTCGTGGTGCCACAATTCGTCGAGCTCTTCAACCGCTCCAACCTCGAGATCCCGCGCGTCACCCAGATTTTCCTCGTGTGCGTGGATGCCTTTAACAACTACTGGTGGCTTCCCATCGCGGTGGTGGCCGCGCTGGTCGTGGTCTACAAGGTGGCCGTCACGCGCAGCCCCGTGTGGCGGCTGTTCGCCGACCGCCAGAAGCTGCGCCTGCCCATCGTCGGTCCCATCATGCACAAGAACGCGCTGGTCGAGATGACCCGCACTATGGCCCTGCTGCTGCGCAGCGGCCTGAGCATGATGTCCACGCTCGAACTCACCCGCAACGCCATCCACAACCTCGCGGTGGCGAGCACCCTGCAGGGCCTTCGCGATCACATTGAGGCGGGCGGTGGCATCGAAGAGCCGCTTCGCGCCTCGGGCGGCGTCATTCCCGATGTCGTCGTGGACATGCTCGTGACCGGCGAGGAGTCTGGCCGCGTGGATGCCGTCGCGGAACAGATCGCCGCCGTCTACGAGGAAGAAGTTGAGATCGCCGTCAGCACCCTCGGCGAAACCCTGCAGCCGATCTTCACGATGGTCATCGGTGTTGTTGTGGTCATCCTCTTCGCCGCCCTCTTCCTGCCCATCCTTGGCATGATTCAGCAGCTCACGGGCGCGGGCGGCTGAGCGCGTTCACCTTCTCTATCCACGAGGCCCGGCAATTGCCGGGCCTCGTTGTTTTTCCTACCGCTCCGTAGCTTTCGGGGTTCCAACCTACCGTCCTGTCCGTCGAGGCGTGCAACGGGCCAAGGGCTTCTGTAGCCTCCATGTCTGGATTCCGCCCGAATTCGCCGGGCATTTTGCAGCTTGGCACGCCCATTGCTTTGCCGAAGGCGTGGCTTGGAACGCGTGCCGTCGAAAGACGGCTTCCCGCAACCCTTGGGCAATAAGGCAATCGGGCAGCACGGCTGGGCCACACACCACTCCCATCGGGGGAGAGGTGCGCCGTCACACCTGAAAGGAGGGTATTCGCTTTGATTCACCAACGGAAGAACCATGTCTGGCGGGCGCTGCCGCTCGTCGCGGCGGCCTGCCTGGCTGGGCTGCCCGCCATGGCCCAGGACGAAATCAACCATGGCCACACGGCGTGGATGCTGGTCGCCACGGCCCTCGTGCTTTTCATGACCATCCCCGGCCTAAGCCTTTTCTACGGCGGTTTGGTGCGCTCGAAGAACGTGCTGTCCATCCTGATGCAGTGCTTCAGCATCACTGCCCTCATGTCCATCCTCTGGGTGGTGGTGGGCTACAGTCTGGCCTTCGACGTGCCGGAGACCCAGAGCGCCGAGACCACCAACCTGCACACCTTCGTGGGCGGGCTTGGGCAAATGTTCCTCAGCGGCGTCGATTCCAGTTCGCTGTCGGGCAGCATTCCCTCGACCATCTTCATCACCTTCCAGATGACCTTCTTCATCATCACCCCCGCGCTGATCTGCGGCGCATTCGCCGAGCGCATGAAGTTCTCGGCGGTGATGCTCTTCACCGCCATCTGGTCGCTGGTGGTCTATGCCCCCATCTGCCACATGGCCTGGTCGGGCGAGGGCGCCCTGTTCCACAAGTGGGGCGTGCTCGATTTCGCCGGTGGCACCGTGGTGCACATCAATGCGGGCATCGCGGCGCTTGTCGCCTGCCTGCTGGTGGGCAAGCGTCAAGGCTGGCCGGATCGTCCCATTCCCCCGCATAACCTGACCCTCACCGTCATGGGCGCGGGCATGCTCTGGGTCGGCTGGTTCGGCTTCAACGCGGGCAGCGCGCTGGCCGCCGACGGCATTGCGGGCATGGCCATGCTGGTCACGCAGCTCTCCACCGCCATGGCGGCGCTCACCTGGATTGCCATTGAATGGGTGATGAACAAGAAGCCCAGCGCCCTCGGCGCGGTCACGGGCGCGGTCGCCGGCCTTGTAGCCATCACCCCGGCCAGCGGCTCCTGCGGCCCCATGGGTGCGCTCGCCATCGGCTTCGCCTCGAGCGTCGCCTGCTACCTGGTGGCCACCAAGCTCAAGCATGCCCTCGGCTTCGACGACGCGCTCGACGCCTTCGGCGTGCATGGCGTGGGCGGAATCGTCGGCGCCATCCTCACCGGCGTCTTCGCATCGCCGGCCCTCGGCGGACAGGGCATGCCGCACGACACCATCGGCCAGCAGGTCTTCTACCAGACGGCCAGCGTTCTCGTCACGCTTGTCTACAGCGGCGTCGTCAGCTTCGTGCTGCTAAAGGTGATAGACCTCGCCATCGGATTGCGCGTGGATGCGGAAGGGGAGAGCCAGGGCCTCGACCTTGCTGACCATGGCGAAGAAGGCTATATGCTCTAGCGTCTTCGCGGCTGGCATTAAAGTTGCGCATGGCCTAGAGTAGTTGAAACAGGAACGATGAAGAACCAAGCGGCTCGCGGGCCGTCATGGAGGAAAATCACATGAAGAAAGTGGAAGCCATCATCAAGCCCTTCAAGCTTGAGGAAGTGAAGGAAGCGCTCGCCGAGGTGGGGGTGCAGGGATTGACCGTCACCGAGGTAAAGGGCTTCGGCCGCCAGAAGGGCCACAAGGAAATGTATCGCGGCGCCGAATACGTCGTCGAGTTCCTGCCCAAGGTGAAGCTGGAGATTGTCGTGCCGGACGAATCGCTCAAGGCGGTGGTCGAGGCGATCACCAAGGCCGCCTCCACCGGCCGCATTGGCGACGGCAAGATATTCGTCTCTCCGGTCGAGGAAGCCATCCGCATTCGCACCGGGGAAGCGGGTGACATTGTACTGAGCTAAGCCCCCGCGTTAGGCTCCCGGGGAACTTCCACCGGAGGGTGGGGGTTCCCCGTTTATTTTTTTCCGGGGGGCCGCAACATGGGCGCCAACATACGCATCCGCATGGCTGTCGAGAGCGATCTATCCGCATTGCCCGCCATTGAGGACGACGCGGCCCATGCCTTCGCCGAGGTGGGATACGGGTTCTGCGCGGGTCTTCCGGGTCAGAGCGTCGAGGCGCTCCGGTTGGCGATGCGGGAAGGGGCTTTGCTGGTTGCGGAGGCGGGGGAGGAGGGGCGCCTTGCGGGATTCGCCCAGGTCTGGCGCACCCGTGAAGCGGCGCACCTGCGCGAGTTGAACGTACTGCGCGCAAGTCAGAAGCAGGGGATCGGCAGGGCATTGCTGGAGGGCGTGGCGCTGTGGGCGAGGGAGACTGGGCTTTCCATGGTGACCCTCACGACCTTTCGTGACGTGCCTTGGAACGCGCCATGGTATGCCCGCATGGGCTTCGAGGTCGTGAATGCGGGCGAGCTTCCGGACGATCTCCTTCATCGGCTCGCGCCGGAGCTTGCGCTCGACCGCCCCGAGTATCCGCGCGTCACGATGCGCATGCGGCTTAGGGTGCGATAGCGCCCTCGACGGGTCGTTCCAGCACCGCCAACATGCCCGCCATCTTTCCGCCATGGTGCCGCACCCCGTGCCTGGGAGCGTGCAGGCCTGTGATCGCGCCATCGAGGTAGAGGGCTTGATTGCACCCGGCTTCAAGAAAGGCGGCAGCAAAATCATGCAGCGATACCGGCTTGGAGGATACGCCCAGCAAGACGGTTCCGTCCGGCGCAAGGCCCACCCCGGCGCGCAGGTTCACATTCCGGGAATCCTTGGCGAAGGCGGGATTGATGCCGCCATCCACCAACAGCAGCGGTCCGGATTGCAGGGCAAATTCCGGCGAGAGTCCCGCGTCGCGATAGTCTCCCGTTGAGAGGATGCCCGCCTCGTTTTCGTCCCACCAGAACACGCCGTTGGGCTGCATGTAGAAATTGCCGTAGCCCTCCTCCTGGGTGTTGAGGGGAACCAGTTCCTTGCCCTCCTCAACATGCAGCCCCAGCGGGCGCGGCCCCTGCGGACTGTCCATGAAGATGCCGCTATTCACCGCGAAATCAAGGCGGATTCCCTGCGCGGTCAGCCATTCGTCGAGGCGCTCGGGAGACTCGAAGGGCTTGCCCGTGTCGTCTCGCCAGTAGAGCGACAGCTTTTGCTGCGCGCGATCCACAGGATAGAGATCAACGGGGCGTCCGCTGAGTGTGATGACCCCTGCGGGATGGCGCTTGTAGTGGGGCGGGCGTAGCAGGTAAACGGCCCCGCCCAGGCATACGAGCACAGCGGCGACGACAGTGGTCGCTATCAAGGCCCGAGGTTTGGAAACAGCAGGATTCACGAAGGCTGGCCCAGCTTGAAAAATACAGTACCTAGAATAGCATCCCGCATTGCGCGGAATCGTTGCCGGGCGCTTAGGGCTCTCGCTCTTCGGTGAGCGTCGATTCACGCGGCACAGGCTTCTCCGGGCGCTCCGGACGCTGCACCTCGGGGCGCGACACTTCCGGTCTTTTCGGCGTCCCGGGCCGAGCCACTTCCGGCGTCGAGGGAGGAGCGGCGACGGACAATCGCGCATCCAACGTTTTCAAGGGCACCGGCGCCAGCTCCGGCGGCGCTCCGGCGGGTGGCCAAACGTCCCCGGCACTTGGCGGCGCCTGTTCCTGTCCGGCCTTCAGCGCGAGCAGATAGCTCAAGTATTGGGCGTGCGGCAGCCGCTCCCGGCGCATGCGCCGCTGCCACCATCGTGTCCAGTCGCGCAGAGAGGGCTCGGCGGCCAGTGCCACCTCTCGCCGTTGCCAAGCCCAGAAGCGCGTAGGCCGTTGCAGGAAATGCAGCGCGAGTCGCGCCGGGGGCTGTTCGCTGTCGCCCACCGCCGCGTTCTTCCACCACTCCAGCACCGGTCCCGCGCTCGCCGCGCCGGTCAGGCGCTTGAGTCCCTCGCGCAACGAACTCCAGTTTCCGGGATCATAGAGATCGAGGGCGTAGGGCTTGAGGGCGTCCGGCACCACGGTTTGCTCGTCCACCCCTTCGAGAAAGCGCAGCGCCTCGACCGGATTCGCCTGAAGATATCGGGTTGCATTGAGCCAGGTGCGCGGATCCCCGCGTGTTTCCAAGAGGCCGCGCCCGGCTTCCTCAAAAGCCCGGCGCAGTTCCGCTTCGGCAGCCAGCGCTTCCCCGGCTCGGTCATACAGGCCCTGCGCTTCCGGGTGCTGATGAAACCATTCATCGGTCAGCGCGAGCAGCGGGCCCGTGTCGCGCGAGCGGGCGAGCTCCCAGTACACCGCCTCCAGCTCCAGCCACTCCGGGCGTTGCTGCAAAGCCTGCCAATAGCCCGCATGCGCCGCCGCCAGCTCGGCGTCTCCGCGCAACAGCAGCACCACGTTCGCATGGCGGGCGTCATTGAGCGGCGCTTCATCCGGGGCCGGGGCGACGAGGGCGAGCGCCGCCACAAGCAGCAGCCCGCTCATGGCCCGACTCCCAGCTCCGCCGCGAGGTCAAGAATGGTGAAACGGTTGCGCAGGTAGCGGGCATGACGGCACCCACGTTCATACTCCGTCACCGGGGCGGTCATGTCTTCGGCGCGCGTCGGGCCGCCGCTCTGCTCAATGCAATTCGCCACCACGCGCGAGGGCACCAGATCCTTCTGCAATTCCTCACGCAGTGTCTCGTAGTTCATGGCGAATCGCCGGATCTCATCCTCAAGTGCCGCCGCGTCCAGCGCCTTCTCACACCACTGCTGCCAGACCTCAGCGCCCACCTCTTCGCCCCAATCGTCAAACACCGTCTGGCGAATCGTTTCCTGCGACAGGTGCGCGGCGGCAAGCGCCGCCGGGTCGATGCCTGCGGGGTCGAGCGACAAGACGCGTTCCCAAAGCTCGAGCGTATACACCGTCGCCACGCCCACCTGAACGCCATGTAGATCATGCCCGGTATGGTGCAAGGCATGCTTCATGTCGATGTAATGCGAAATCAGGTGCTCGCCTCCGCTCGCCGGGGCCGATGAACCCGCGACGATCATGCCGAAGCCGGAAAGCAGCAGCGCCTCCAGCGCCACGGCCACCGCTTCCGGATCGCCCGCCCCAACGCGCGGCGCCTCCTGAAAAAGACGATCCTGAATTCCTTCCACGATGCGGCGGGGGCGGTCGGTATAGAAGCCGCCGCGCAACTTGTACCCGGCCAGCCAGTCGGCCGACGAGGAGCACTTGCTGAGAAAGTCCGCCACCCCGGCCGCCGCCATGCGGGGCGGCGCCGCCGCCACCACGCGGGGATGCGCGAAGACCCCTTCGGCCGGCTTGCAGGGAAGCGTGCGCTTGAGACCCCGCACCTTCAATGCAACGATACCCGAGGTGTAGCCGTTCATCGAGGCCGCCGTGGCATAGAGCAGCACCGGCTTCTGCTGCTGGGTGCCGGCGGCCTTGGCAAGATCGCACAGGGTCCCCGAGCCGATCGCGACATAGAAGTCCGCATCTTCCCCCAACCCGGCCACCTGCGCCGCAAGGGTGTCGGTCGCATCGAGCGGACCGCCGGGGAAAACCTTTTCAGCAAGGCTCTTGCCCGCGTCTCGCAGGGCACGCAGGGGGGCCTCGCCCGCCGCCGCCCGCGTATTCTCATCACTGACGACGAGCCCCTTCGCGCCGCACCGGTCGCGGGCAAAGTCCGCCAACTCCTCGGCGGCATCCTCGCCCACGTAGCACACCTCCACCGGCACCTCCTCCAGAAAGTCATATCGCCCGCCCACGGGCGAGGTCATCATCAAGCGCAGATCGAGCATACCGTGTAATCCATCTTTGGAAGGTTGAGGGGATTTCTATCGCCCAGGCCGGGCCATCTTCGCCTGAATGCGCTTGAGCTTCCGCCACAGCGTGTTCCGGCCGATGCCCAGGTCGCGCGCGGCGCGGGCCTGGTTGTTTCGGCAGCGGCGCATCGTGTCGAGAATGTGCACCTCCTCCACTTCCTCCAGTGTCAGCGGCACAATCTCGGCGTCGAAGTCCTCCAGCGCGCGTGGACCCGTCACCGCCTGCGAGAAGAGCAGCGCACGCTCGACCATGAGCTCGGCTTCGCCCGGAACCAGCGGCGCCAGCAGGTAGCCAAAGGCACCGCGCCGCATGGCCGCCACGGCCTGCGCGGCGTCTCCCGGGCTGGTCAGAATCAGCACCATCGCGTCGCGGCCGTAATCGTTCGCCGTGGCCGGCTGGTCGGTGATGACCACAAGCGGCGCGCCCGCCCCGGTGAGCACCTCGTGCCCGGCCTTCTCCAGCAGCGCCTTGAGCGCCATCCGGTTGGGAAGGTCCCGTATGTCCAGTTGAAGCAATGCCATGGGGCAAGAGGCTACACGCCCCGCATGGAGAAATTCCAAGCGGGGCGCGGCGTAAGTCGCCGGGCGGGTTCATACCCGGCGGAGGAAGCTATGGCGCAGGTGCGAAGTTTTTCTCGCGGAGCCATGTGGCGAGTGTGTCGTAGTATCCGGGTGCATGCTTCATCAATGGCACGCCCTTCGCTTCAAGTCCGGGCACCCGGATGCCGTGGTTGGCGCCCTCGAAGGTCTTTAAGGTGAAGTCCCGCCCGGGCTCGTCCAACAGGGGGCGAAGCAGCGCAATGCTCGTGGGGGCATCAACGCTCTCGTCTTCCATGCCGTAAACAAACAGCACAGGCAGGTGGAGTTCCCGCCAGAGCGGCATGGGATCGTGATCGATGATACGCCCATAGAAGGCCCGGTCCGCCACGCCGTGCGGCGCGGGATGGAATTCCATCGCCTTGAACCACGGCTCCTTGCGCACGGCCTTAATCTCCGCCACCAGCGCCGCCATATCGGCCGTGCCGCGTGTCACCGCGTTGTCCAGTTCCACCAGCGCGCGGGCACGCCCGCGAATCTCCTCGCCGTAGCCCGCCTGCTGCAGTCGCCAGTCGAAATCGTAGAAGCCTTCCTCCTCGACCGATACCATCGCGCCCGAGATTGCCACAATGAAGCGGATGTCCGGGCACTTTGTTGCGGCGAGCGGCATGATCCAGCAGGCCTGGCTGATCCCGATGACGCCGATCCGATCCGCCTGGATGTCATCGCGTTGCATCAGGTGGCGAACGCCGGCGATGCCGTCCTCCGCCAAGGCGTCGAATCCCACGTCTTTCCAGTTGCCCTCGCTTTCATGGTTGCCGCGCTTGTCCGGCACCAGCACCGCCACGCCTTGCTCGGCGAGAAAGGTGGCCTCGCTGAAATAGTGGTGCCGCATGTTGTCTCCCGAGCCGTGAAAGAAAACGAGGGCGGGATGGGGGCCGTCGCCCGTGGGCAGGAACAGATGCGCCACCAGCCGCAGGCCCGCGTTATCGTAGCTGGTCTTCTCCACCCGGAACGGGAAAGGGCGTTCTTCCCGTATCAATCGAATCGGCGCCTCGCGTCCCCGAAGATTCCACGAGCCGCTCAGCGCTTCGCCATCGCGTTGCAGGTCCAGGCTTACGACAAAGTCCTTGTCCGCCGAACGAAGATGTATCCGATCCTCGATCACTTCCGCAGGCCGCAGGGGCACGCCGACAACGTCGTACTTCGGCAGATCCAGTTCCGCCGCCGCTTCCGCATCGATCGTGTCGAAGCGCAGCGTTACCGCGACATCACCACCATCGCTGATCCATCGGCCATCCAGTTCCGCCTGGGCGGTGCTGGACAGACTGCCCGTCAACACCGCCGCCACGGCCAGCATTGATCTCCACATGGCTATACTCCTCTATGGGTGCTTACGGCCATATAGATGCCGCCCAAGGCCCTTGGGTTTAGAGCCGCGGCTATTCGCCGCCTCGCGCGGACAGCGGCGCTACGCCCGGGCGCACGCGGATGGCGCCATCCAGATCGGTGCGCCATAGCGGGATGCCCTCGCTCTGGTAGCGTTCGGCCACGCCCGGCCCCATCGCCTTGCGTTGACGGGTCTGTCGCATGGACACGATGCCTGCCTTGGGATTGACCGCCTTGATGAAGGCTGGCGTGCTGCTGGTGTGCGAGCCATGGTGCGGCACGCGCAGGATACTGGCGGAGCACTCCGTCTCCGCGAGCATCGCCTCGGCACCCTGCTCTATGTCGCCCGTAATCAATGCGGAGAAGCGTCCATGCTCCGGGTCATCCCACGAAACCCGCATCACCACGCCGCCGTCGTTCACCGAGGCGGGCGCATAGCTGCCGCGCGGCGGATGCAACACCTCCATCAGGGCCTCGCCAAGCCTGATCTGATCACCACGGTGCAGGCGTTCGACGGGAACATCGAGCCTGCTGCATAGCTCAATCAACCCCGCTTCCAGCGGCCGTCCTGAGGCGTGCCCGCTCAGCAGCACACGTTCCACCGGCATTGCCTCCAGCACGCTGAACAAGCCGCCAATGTGGTCGCGATCGGGATGGGTCGAGACCACGGCGTCCAGCCGCGTCACGCCATGGGCCAGCAGATACGGCAGCACCACCGCGCGGCCGTAGTCCCGGTACTCGGAGCGGTCCCCGCCATCCACGAGGATGGCGCCGCCTCCCGGCGGGTAGATCACGGCGGCATCGCCATGTCCCACGTCGAGAAAGTCGATTACCCCGCGCGGGGGAGCGGGCCGCCACAGCAGGGCCGAGACCAGCAGCAACACCGCCACGAGCGCCACCCGGTGTGCGCCCCATCGTCCCGTCGCGGGCGGCGCCACGTCGGGCGCAAGCTCGCGCGGCGGCGGATGGTGGCTCACCCAGAGCAGCGGCAATGCCACGGCCATGTAGTAGCAGGCCAGCGCGGCGGGCGTGGGGGAGGAGACCTTCAGGGCAAGGAACTCGAAGTAGGCCGCGCCACGCACGGTAATCTCGATTCCTTGCCAAGGCAGCCAGGCGAGGTGTCCAAACAAGGGCGCGAAGGCGGGAAGGGTCCAACCGATGAAGCTAAGCAGCACGCACGCCATCAGGATTATGCCCAGCAAGGGCACGGCCACGATGTTCGCCAGCGGCGCCGCCAGCGGGACCACCTGGAAAAAGACCGCCACCAGCGGCAGGGTCAACACCTGCACCGCGATGCCTGCCGTCAACGGGCCGCTCAACCAGAAAGGCAGCCGCAGCCAGCGCGCCGCTGCATGGCTCATGCGGTCCCCATAGCACAACAGGGAGGCCACGCTGCCAAAGGAAAGCAGCGCGCCCGCATCGCGTAACAGGCCGGGGTTCCAGGCGAGAAAGAGGATGGCGGCAAGCGAGAGCGACGTGGGCGCGTCGGGTTCCCGGCGCACGAATCGGGCGGAGAGGTACATGGCAATCATGAAGGCCGCGCGCAAGGTGGATACCCGCGCCCCGGTGACTAGGGTGAACAGCCCGATCGCCACGAGGATGAGGGCTGCTCTCGCGCGCGGATCGCGAATGAAGAGCGCGAGCAAGAACTCCAACACCAGGAAGACCATGCCCACATGCAGGCCGCTCACCGCGAGCATGTGCGCCGTGCCCGTCTCGATGTAGCGCTCGTTCACCTCGCGGTCGATGTCTTGGCGCTGTCCCAGCCAGACCGCCATCACGAAGGAGAGCGCATCCGGCGGAACCGCGCGTTGCAGCAAGTCCGCCTGCGCCGCGCGCAACTGTGCGGCGAGGCGCCTCAGGGACCAGGTGCCCGGCGCATCCAGCTTCAGGGCGCGCCCCTGCACACTTACCGCATACGAGACTCCGCGCGCGCGGTGATACTCCTCAGGCCCCTGTACGCCAAAGTTCTTGCTGCCCAGAAGCGTCGTTGCTTCCCCGCGAAAACGGATCACGTCGCCGGGCAACAGGCGCGTGTGCGGATCGCTCCAGCGCAGCAACGCCATGCCTTCGCTGGTTTCCGCCAGCACCTGCGCATAGTCCGCCCCTGGGAGGATCACCGGGCAATCCAGCACCCGGCCCTTAAGCTCGGTTGTGATCCAGTAGGGTCCCGCAGGGTGGAGCGGGGCAGGGGTTACCGGGCGCATCAACGAGGAGGCTCCGCCCGCCGCCGCGAAGAGCGCCGCCAACAGCAGGGCTTGCCGCCAACGGCGCGGCGGCAACGCCAGGCAAAGCACGGCAGCCAGCAGGCTCAAGACAATGAGCGCTGCCGCCGATGGGATATGCCACTGGGCAAGGGCGCAGCCCCCGGTGAACGCCGCCGCCGCGATGACGAGGGGGCGGCGCATCCGTGGCGTGGTCCGCGGCTAGAACTGGCTGCTGGGCAGATCTACCTCGCCGCCAAGGAAGATGGAGCCAATCTGGATGATCAGGTTAAGCACCACATAGACCGTGCCGAGCACATTGTTCACCGGGATATTGATGAGCAGGCTCTCCACGAGCGCGATGATGTCGTTGAAGGCGTCCAGCAAAAGCATGTTAATTCTCCCGGTTCAAGCCCCCGCATGCTACGGCTCGCGGCGGTCTCCATGCAAACTAGGTGTCGCATGGACAACCATGCGCGGCCTAAGGTTGGAACATCCGTTCAGGGGCGCTCTCCCTCGGAGAGCCGGAGATTGATCTCCTCGATGATGGGCAGGATGTCAGCAACGCCGTCGCACACATAATGCGCGCCCGCTTGAAGCAGCTTCGTCTCGGCTGCCCGCACCAGCGCGTCGAGCTGCTCGGAATGCATGGCCCCGGCTTCCTCCTGTGACAGTCCGACCTCATTGCCTGTTCGGGTCACCCCGATGGTCCACATCCCCGCGTTGAGTCCCTCCTCGATGTCGGTCACCGTGTCGCCGATCTTTACCACCGCTTCGAAGGGATAGACGTTGAGCGCCATCGCCACGCTGACCGCCATCCAGGGCGCGGGCCTTCCAGCAGGCACCATACTGCCCGCGATGCTCACGTCCGGCGTGTAACCTTCCTTCGCGGCGGCCTCGGCGCAGAGGTTCATCATGGCCTCGTTGTAGCCCGTGGTGCCGCCCAGCTTGATGCCCTGCGCGCGCAGCGCGGCGGCCACCTCGGCCACCCCGGGAATCAGCTTGCAGTAGGGCGGCAGGGCCTCCAGCTGCATGGGGATAAACTCCTGGAACAGCGCCTCGATATCCGCATCGGTGTGTGGAGCGCCATGCACCCGGGCCCACTGCCCCGCGAGTTCGGGCATGGCCAGCATGGTGGCGATATGATCGCGCTTGTGCATGCCCATCGGGCCGCGCGCCTGCGCCACCGTCGCTTCGACGCCATGCCGCCGGAACAATTCTCGAAACGCGCCGGCAGGAGCCATGCATCCATAGTCCACCGTGGTGCCGGCCCAGTCGAAAACGCACAGCTTAACCGGCCCCCGGTAACGTCGCGTGTAGTGGAAGGTCATTGGTGAATTCCTCTTCTCAGGCGCCTTGGCGCGCCTTCAAGTTCAGGCCCAGTTCGCGGCAAACATCTCCGATGGCGGCCAGTAGCGCACGGATGTCTTCCTCGAAAATGCGACCGATATTGCCAATCCGGAAGCAGTCTGCATTGCATACCTTGCCAGGATAAATCGTGTAACCCCGCTCATTGAGCAATCGGTAAAACGCCTCGAAATCCCACCGGGGATCCTCCGGATACCGGAAGGAGGTGATGATGTAACCCTGCAACTCGGGCCTCAGATATTCGACGAATCCCAGCGCACGCATCCCCTCCACCAGCACGGCGTTGTTATGCCGGTACCGGGCCGCCCGGCCGGGAACCCCGCCTTCTTGATCGAGTTCGAGCAGCGCCTGGTGATAGGCCAGCAGGCTGTGTGTGGGCGGCGTGAAGCGGAATTGGCCATTCGCCTCCAGCCCTTTGCGCTGGGCCAGCAGGTCCAGGCTCAGACTGCGTGCCCATCCCGCCGTTGCGTCCAGCGTGGCCCGGCGGGCAATCACAAAGCCGAAGCCGGGCACACCCTCGATGCACTTGTTGGCGGAGGACACCAGATAATCGATATGGGCCGACTCGAAGTCAATGGGCACCGCGCCAAAGCTGCTCATCGCGTCCACGAAGTAGACCAGCCCAAGTTCGGCCGCCAGCGCACCGAAAGGTTCCAACGGATTAAAAATGCCCGTCGTCGTCTCGCAGTGCACGATGGCCAGGTGCGTGGCCCCGGTCTGTGCCGCAATCGCCTTGCGCACCGTGTCCACGTCGGGCAATGCGTCCTCGGGAAACCGCACCGCCGTGGCGGGGATCTTCATCACCTCGCACATTTTCAGGATGCGCTCGCCGTAGGCCCCGTTGATTACCACGACCACCCCGCCGTCGGGCGGCACCGTGCTCGACAGCACCGCTTCCACACTGAAGGTGCCGCTGCCCTGCATGATGATCGCGTCGTAACCCTTACCCTGCACCCCACCGGCGGCGAGCAGTCCCGCGCGAATCTCTTTCACGGCCTCGATGAACTCGAAGTCGCGCGAGCCCAGGTCGCGCAGCATGGCCTGCTTCACGGTGCGGCTTGTGGTGAGCGGGCCGGGGGTGAACAGCACTTTGTCTTTCCAGCCGGGAATCGTGGACATGACGGGGTGTATCCTTGAAGTTGCAGGGGATAAGCCCCAGAGCCTAGCGCAAAAGCGGCGGGGCTGCCAAATGGAGACCCACGCCATGAGGAAAACGTTCGGAAGCACCACGCTGGAACTGGCGCCAGGCGACATTACCCACGAGGCGGTGGACGCGATCGTTAATGCGGCGAACGAGACGCTGCTGGGGGGCGGAGGCGTGGATGGCGCCATTCACCAGGCCGCTGGCCCCGCCCTGCTTGAGGAGTGCAGGAGGCTTGGCGGCTGTAAAACAGGCGACGCGAAGTTGACGGGCGGAGGGAAGCTGCCCGCGCGGCACGTCATTCACACCGTCGGGCCCATTTACCGGGGTGGCGGCCACGGTGAGGCGGAGCTGCTGCGAAGCTGCCATGAGCGCTGCCTCGACATCGCAATCCAGCGTGGACTACGAAGCATCGCCTTTCCGGCGATCAGTTGCGGTGCGTATGGCTATCCCGCGGAGGAGG
>JBJOID010000162.1:0-50853 GCA_046047315.1 Candidatus Hydrogenedentota bacterium
TTGAATACGGGGCTCCACGAGGTCAAGCAAGTTGGGCAGGGTCTGCAACAGGTCGCTGCCGAGCAGCACCACGGTATCCACGCCGTCATGCAGGGCAAGCGCACGGATGAAGACCGGCTCCTTGACGCCCTCCGCGCGCTTGTCATTCGCGCGTCCGCCATAGCCCGCCATGGGGTGGCCCGCCGCGGGCGTGACGTCACGCTCGGCCCAGCCCGCCCGCAGCCTGCCCTCCTTGCGGCCCAGGCCCGCCTCGGCCGCGCCGCGGTCGATGCTATCCAGTGCGCGGCGGTAATAGCCCGTCCTCTCGAAGTCCGCATCGCGATACAAGGGCCAGGGGCCGACGAGGAAGACCACGCTCCCAGCGCCCAGCGCGAAAATCGCCAGTAGCCCGAGCAGTGCACGAACAAACCACTTCATCAGGGATCCCGCCTTCTCAACCCTTGGCCGAAACGAGCCGCCGCCAGAAGCCGCCGCCCTTGTCCGGGTCGCTAGGCGGGGTCACTTCCTCGCTGTGTTCGCGCAGGTGCTGCCACGAGAAAATGCCCGAACTGTGCCCGTCGCTCCAGGTGACTGCGATTGCGTAGTTGCCCAGGGTTTGGATTTGCTTGGGGTGGATGTCGCCAGGAATCGTGCGAGGGTCCAATATTGGCTCGTTCGTGTATTCGTTCACACACAGCGCGCATTGGCAAGAGGCACGCAGCTCACGGTGCCCGGCTACGCTCTGGCTGCCGTCGGGCCAGGTGATGTAGATGCCGTCGCCGCGCGCCTCCACCTTCGGCTGCTCCTCCCCGGTAAGCCGGCGCACGCCAATGGCCCGGTGCAGATGCTCCGCCAGTTGCGCAAACTCGGGAATCTCCTTGCCCGCGTCGCGGGTTGCGGCCAGCGAGAGTCCGCCTCGAATGGGTAGCTGGGCGAGCGTGGCCACGCCGAAGCGCTCGAGCAGCGCCGCGCCGTGCTGGCCGAAGGGATAGTGCCGCTCGTTGCAGTTGCCGCAGTCGAACCAGGCCATGTTTTCCACAACGCCAAGCACCGGCACTTGCACCGTCTCGAACATGAGGATGCCCCGGGCCACGTCCGCCAGCGACAGCGCATGCGGCGTGGTGACGATGATCGCACCGTCGAGCGCGGCCTGCTGCACCAGCGTCAGCTGAATGTCCCCCGTGCCGGGGGGCATGTCGATAATCAGGTAGTCCAGCTCGCCCCAGTCGGTCTGCTGCAGCAACTGCATGGTGTAGCTGCTGACGATGGGGCCGCGCACCACTGCAGGCTTGTCGCCCATCATGTAACCCAGCGACATCGACTTGAGGCCGTCCACCGTCACCGGCTGGATGAGCTCCTTACGCATGAACACCTCGGGCTGACGGCACTGCAACAGCGTGGGCAGCGAGGGGCCATACATGTCGAGATCGAGCAGGCCGACGGCATGTCCCTCCCGCTGGATGGCCCGCGTGAGGAAAGCCGCCACGGTGGACTTGCCCACACCCCCCTTGCAACTGGAGACCGCGACGACGTTTTTCACCTTCGCCAGCGTGTTGGCCTTGGGGGTCTGGCGCGGCTTGCTCTCCATTGCTGTCATCGTCACCTCGACGGACTCGACCCCCGGCACCGCCGAGACCGCCGCGTGGGCGTCCGCCCGGAATTTCTCTTTCACTGGACAGGCCGGGGTGGTGAGTTCAATCGCAAAGGAGACGCGCCCCCCATCGATTTCCAGATTCTTAATGAAGCCCAGCGACACGATATCGCGCCCGAAATCCGGGTCGATGATGGTGCTGAGCGCGGCCAGGACGGCGATTTTTTCAGGCATGAACAGCGATCTCCCTGCGCGGGCGCAAAGCGCCCGGCAGGTATCATACCTTTTCGCAAGGGTCGGGTGGCACATAAGTCCCATTGGCGACGCTTTCTCGACCGGCGGTAGTCGTCTTATGCCTCGCGGCCGCTTTTGACACGCTTCCCTGCGCTTGCTATACTTGCGGGCCGTTTAGCTTGCGGTCGTGTGCGCACAGCGCATGGCGCGGGAATCGCGGCGGCCGTGCCGCCGGGTCCATGCTGGGGCGTCGCCAAGCGGTAAGGCACCTGGTTTTGGTCCAGGCATACGGTGGTTCGAATCCATCCGCCCCAGCCACCGGCTCCGCTGGGGCCGCAGGGCAGGGACACCCGGGGTGATCATGGCTTATACGCGGGACATGAAGGTTTTTAGCGGACGCGCCTCGCAGGCGCTGACCGCTGGTATATGCGCCAGCCTCGAAGTCGAGCCGGCGCGTTGCACTGTCACGACCTTCAGCGACGGCGAGATTAACATACAGATCGGCGAGAACGTGCGCGGGCGCGACGTGTTTCTCGTGAACAGCACCTCCCCGCCGGTGAACCGGCACCTGATGGAGCTGCTGATCATGATCGATGCGTCGAAGCGCGCTTCGGCGGAGCGGGTGACGGCGGTGATTCCTTATTACGGGTATGCGCGTCAGGACCGCAAGGAAAAGGCGCGGGTGCCGATCACGGCGAAGCTGGTGGCGAACCTGCTGACGGCAGCGGGCGCGGATCGCATCCTGACGGTGGATCTGCACTGCGGACAAATTCAGGGCTTTTTCGACATCCCGGTTGACCATCTGGCGGCCGAGGTGGTGTTCGTGAAATATATTGAGGAGCGGGAGCGGGCGGAGGATTTGATGGTGGTGTCGCCGGACATGGGCAGCGTGAAGCGGGCGCGGGAATTCGCCGACCGCCTCGGGGTGCCGATGGCGATTGTGGACAAGCGCCGCCCGCGCGACAACGTGGCCGAGGTGATGAACATTATCGGCGAGGTGGACGGCAAGAACTGCGTTCTGCTGGACGACATGATTGACACCGGTGGAACGCTGTGCAAAGCGGCCGAGGCCTTGAAGGCCCGGGGCGCGGTAAGCGTGAAGGCTTTCGCCACCCACCCGGTGTTCAGCGGGAAGGCGTTGGAGAATATCGCGAATTCAGAACTGGAAGAGGTCATCGTGTGCGACTCGATCCCGTTGAGCGAGACGGCGATGGCGATACCAAAGATTAAACAACTGTCGCTTGCGCCCCTGATTGCGGAAGCGATTCGGCGCGTACACAAGGACGAATCGGTCAGCAGTCTCTTCAAGAACTGACCGGCGGAGGCATCGGCACACCATGGACATGCTACTTTTGACCGCTAAGACCCGCGAGGCGAACGGCAAGGGCGGCGCCCGCAAGAAGCGCGCTTCCGGGCTGGTTCCCATCACCATTTACGGCGAGGGCCAGGCGCCCGCGAGCATCGAGGTGGACCTTAAGAACTTCGAGCGCGTGACGCATGGCAAGCTTGGACGGCACGCCTTCATCGACGTCACGGTCGAGGACGATGCCAGCCTGAATGGTCCGGCCGTCATTCGCGCCGTGCAGAACCATCCCATCACGGACAAGGTGTTGAGCGCGGATTTTCAGCGCATTCGCCTAGACAAGAAGATCGTTACGCTTGTCCCGATCAAGTTGACGGGTCACTGCAAGGGGCTGGTGCTCGGCGGCATCCCTGACCAGCACCTGCACCAGCTCCAGATCGAGGCGCTCCCGCTGGACGTGCCGGAGAACATCGAGGCGGATATCACCGAAGTTGGCCTTGGCGGCACCTACCACGTGAGCGACATCAAGCCCGTGCAGGGCGTGACCATTCTTACCGCTCCCGAGCGTAGCGTGATCGCCATCAAGGTGCCTCGCACCGCGAAGCGCCCGACTGGCCCGGCTGCCGACGCGAAGGCCGCGAAGGGCGGCGCGAAGAAGTAAGGCGGAACCTGACCTGTGAAGATGATTGCCGGCCTGGGCAATCCCGGGCCGGCTTACGCGCACACCCGTCACAACCTGGGTTTCATGGTGCTCGATACCCTCGCCGAGAGGCTGGGGGTGCGGTTCGACAAGGAGAAGCATCAGGGACTGGTGGCGGAGGCGGCAACTCCAGCGGGCAAGCTCATGCTGGTGAAGCCATTGACCTTCATGAACCTCAGCGGCGCCTGCCTGGCGCCGCTGGCGAAGAACAAGATCTTCTCCCCTGCGGACATCTTGGTGGTGGTGGACGAGGTGAACCTGCCAATGGGCCGGATTCGATTCCGCTCCGGCGGCAGCGCCGGGGGACACAACGGCCTCAAGTCGATTATCGAGCGCCTTGGCACGCCGGACTTTCACCGGATGCGCATAGGCGTTGGGGATGATCGCGGAGGCAAGGATCTTTCCGGGCACGTATTGGCGAAGTTTCGCCCGGAAGAGCGGGAGACGCTGGAGGAGACGCGGCAACGGGCCGCGGAAGGCATCATGATTTGGGCGCAGTCCGGCATCGAAGAAGCGATGAACCGGATGAACGCCAAGGGATAGCGGCGGGCGCCCGGCCCAGCCAGCGGAACGAAGGAGAACCAGGAATGTCCAAGCTCCGGAAGCACACGATCACCGTGCTCGTGGAAAATCACTTCGGCGTCCTGGCGCGGGTATCGGGCATGTTCTCTACCCGAGGGTTCAACATCTCCAGCCTTTGCGTGGGCGAGACGGAGAATCCGGAAGTCTCCCGCATGACCGTGGTTGTGCGCGCCGACGAGACCGGGGTGGGACAGGTCATCCAGCAGCTGAACAAGCTGGTCGAAGTGATTGAGGTGGTGGACCTGACGGAAGAGTCTTTCGTCGAGCGCGAATTGGTGATGGTGAAGGTGAACGCCACGGGCAACCAGCGCGGCGAGGTCGTCGAACTGGCCAGCATCTTCCGCGCCAAGGTGGTGGATGTGGGCAAGGAGCAGATGATTGTGGAATGCACCGGCGCGTCCGAGAAGATCGCCGCCTTTATCGACATGATGCGCAACCTCGGCATTTCCGAGATCGTGCGCAGCGGTGAAATTGCCATTGCGCGTTCGAGCAAGTAACGCGTAGAATAGACGGAAGTGCCGGAACCCCGCGAAGGAACGGCCCGGCTGGAGACTATCAACTTGATGATGCAGCGGCGTACGCGACAGCAAGCCTGCCCGCCGCCTTGGCCGATGGGCCAGGGGGCGCGGACGCTTGACCGTCTACGCCTTGCCAACGCGCGCATCCGCGCCGTGGCGCTTTGCGCCGCGGCGTTTTTTTATGCCCATGCTTTCGCCGCCACGATCCCCGCAAGGAACACGCCATGAGAGACCTGCTCAACCTGCAATCCCTCGACATCAAGATTGAACGCTGCCGCGCCCAGGAGCGCGAGATTCCCAAGCAGAAGCAGAAATACGACGTGCAGAAGAAGCGCCTTGAGGAAGAGCTGGCCGCTTGCGAGCAACGCTCGAAGAACCTTGTGCTGGAGCAGCGCTCCTGCGAGACGGACATCCAGCAGCGGCAGGAACAAATCCGCAAGTACGAGGGACAGCTCAACAGCGTGCGCAAGAACGAGGAATACACCGCGCTGCTGCACGAAATCGAAATCCTGAAGAAGCAGATCGCCGTGAAGGAAGAGCGCATCATTGGGATCATGATGGAACTGGATGAGGCGAAGCAGAAGCTGGAGCAGGACAAGAAGCGTATTGCGGCGGAAAGCGAACGCATCAACCGCGAGTGTGGCAAGATCGATCAGGAACTGGCTGAGGCCACCGCCGAGCGCAAGCAGTACGAAGCCCAGCGCGCGCCAATGGTGGAAAAGGTGGACCCAGCCACGCTGCGCCGTTATGAGCGCATTCGCGTCGCGCACAACGGCGGACGCGCCGTGGTGCCCATGGACAACGAAAGCTGCGGCGGTTGCCACATGACCCTGCGCCCGCAGATTGTCAACGAGATTCTCGCCGGCGAGAAGATGCACGCGTGCAGCCAGTGCGGCCGACTGTTGTTTTACCCGGGCAATATCGAGGTGGCGGAAGTGCTGGAGTCCTCCAGCCAGGACGCCACGGTCAACTAGGCGGAGTTTCGACGCCGTGGCCTTTTTTCGTCGCCGCACACCGGGGCTCTCGCGCACCGGGGGCAAGAGCATTCCCGACGGGCTTTGGATGAAGTGCGCGGGATGCGGCCAGACCCTGTACAAGAACGAGGTGGAGGAGAAGCACCAGGTCTGCCCCTCCTGCGGACATCACTACCGGGTGAGCGCGCGCCAGCGCATCACCATCCACTTCGATCCCGAGTCCTTCGAGGAAACCCACACCACACTTTCCGCGGCCGATCCACTGGGCTTCAGTGTGGGGAGCGAGTCCTATGCGCAGCGCGTGGAGCGTGCCCGTGCGCAATCCGGCATGAACGAGGCCCTGCTGACGGGCTTCGCTCGCCTGCAGGGCTTTCGCGTGGCCGTCGGCGCGATGGACTCCTCGTTCATCATGGCCAGCATGGGCGCCGCGCTGGGCGAGAAGTTCTGCCGCCTTGCGCAAGATGCCATCCGAGAGCGCCTGCCCCTTGTCGTTTTTGCCGCCTCCGGTGGCGCGCGCATGCAGGAAGGCATCCTGGCGCTGATGCAAATGGCGAAGACCGCCGGCGCGGTGCGCGCGCTTAACGAAGCGGGCATACCCTACATTGTGGTGCTGACCGACCCCACCTCCGGGGGGGTCTACGCGAGCTTTGCCAGCCTGGGCGACGTTATCCTCGCGGAACCCAAAGCCTACATCGGCTTCGCGGGGGCGCGCCTCATTGAAGGCGCGCTGAAAGTGAAGCTTCCCGATGGCTTCCAGACGGCGGAATACCAGTACGAAAACGGTCATATCGACCGCATCGTGCCAAGGGGGGAATTGCGGGAGGTGCTCGGCAAGCTGGTGCGCTATCTGCACCCCGCGCCAGACGTGTGCCCGCTGGAACTGCCCGCCACTGAAGAAAAGCCCGAGGAGGCCGGGGCCGCCACGGTGTGAGTGAAGCGCGCGCGCAGGACTCGCCGAGGGAGTGGCTGGACCACCTGAGTTTCTTCGGCATCAAGCTGGGTCTGGAAAACATCCGGGCTTTGCTCGCGGCGGATGGCAACCCCCAGGAGCGGCTGCTGACGGCGCATGTGGCGGGCACCAACGGCAAAGGCAGTACGCTGGCTTTTCTGGATGCTCTCCTGCGCGATGCGGGCTATTCGACCGGGCGCTTCACCAGTCCCCACTTGGTGCGCATCAACGAGCGCTTTCTCGTCAATGCCATGCCCATCGCTGATGCAGACCTCGATCGCCACCTCGAACACTTTCGCGAAATCGCCGCACGGCTGGGTGACCTGACGCCAACCTATTTCGAGGTCTGCACCGCCGTCGCCTTGCGACACTTCGCCGAGTCCGGGGTGGACGTGGCGCTCATTGAGACAGGGATGGGCGGGCGGCTCGACTCGACCAACGTCGTCCACCCTGCCGCCGTGGCGATCACCAGCATCGGATTCGATCACATGCAATACCTCGGCGACACGCTCACCGCGATAGCCGGGGAAAAGGCGGGCATCATCAAGCCCAGCGCCGGAGCGGTGGCCGGAGCCATGCCGTCAGAGGCGGCCTCCGTGATTGCGGCGGCTGCTGAGCGTGCAGGCGCGCGGTTGCGCATGCAAGGTACACACTTCGACGCGCGCCAGGCTGGCCCCGCGTGGAAGCCCCAGCTTGTCTACGAAGACGCGACGCTGGAGCTCGGCCCCGTGCCGCTCGGTTTGGCAGGCCCGCACCAGGCCGGCAACGCCGCCGTTGCGATTGAACTCGCCATGCAGCTTCGGCAAGCACTTCCCCGCCTTCAACCCGAACGCCATGCGCGCGCCCTTGGTGATGCGGGCTGGCCCTGCCGTCTCGAGCGCGTGTGTGACTCGCCGCCCATCATCATCGACGCTGCCCACAATCCCGATGGCATGCGTGTCTATGCGGCCCTTTTCCGCCGCGCCGTGGTGGTCTGCGCCTGTTCCTCGGACAAGGACACAGCAGGCATGCTCACCCATCTGGCGCGTTTCGCGGAGCCGCTCATTGTGACGCGCTACGAAGGCCCGCGCGCGGCGGATCCCCATGGGCTGGCAGAAGCAATGCCCGGCGCTCTGGCCATTCCCCGCCTCGCGGATGCCATTGCCGCCGGACTAGAGCGCGCCACCCCCGCGCGTCCACTGCTGATCACGGGCAGCATCTTCCTCGCCGGAGAAGCGCGCGGGCATCTGGAGGAACTTGGCCTAGCCCCGCCGCTTGCGTTCTGATTCGGGTCAACGCGGACTCACACATTCCGGTTCGGCACGCTGGCATGGGGCATGGGGAATAGCAGCTTAGAAGTAATACCCCAGTTCGATCTGGACGAAATCGTCCTTCAGGAAGTAGAACAGCGGGTCGGGGTCTTTCGCACCGGAAAAGAAACGGGCTTCCACGCTGAGTTTCCACTGCTCGCCGAGGCGGCGTTCCGCCTCAACGCCCACGGCCGTTGCCCCGGACTCGGGGTCAATGATAACCCCCGCGAGCAGCATGCTGCTCTGCACATCGTTTAGCGAGACCCGGGTGCCAAGGAAAAGATCATTCTGGAACGGGGTTTGGCCACCCTCGCCGCGGCTGTCGTACAAATGCTCCATCAGCAGCCCGACATCGGCGGCGCTTTCGAACACGCTGTAGAAGGTGTATTCGAACCCGGCGGTTGTGGCGAAGAAGTCCTCGCCCTGGCCCGAACGATAGATGCCCTCGAACTTCAGCAGCCAGCCACCGGTGGTGTACTGCACATCAACCCCGCTCTGGTGGATGATGTCGTAGTAAGGCACAAGCCGAAGGCGGAAATCATCGACCGCGGGCATGAGCCGGGGCTCTCGGCTGGTGCCCCAGAAGTGGGAGATGCCGAAGTCCCAGTTGCCGACATAATGGCTGTAGCGAACGGCAAGATCAGTATGCCACTCCTCGGAGCCGCTCTCGTATCTGGCGTCATCCAGGTCCAGGCCGATGGGGGGGCGCAGCCGCCCGTGGCGCCCGGGAAAAGTGCGCTCGCGAAAGCCGGGCATCACGAAGAAATCAAGGGTCCCCCAGTCCTTCACCAAGGCGTAATTCAGCATCAGCTGCCCGAGCTTCTCTTCCCCATCAGGACTCTCCACAAGGTCGGTCTGGTTGATGATGTCCACCAAGTGCTGGGATTCAGTGACGCCCCAATATACCTTGCGCCAGCCCAGCCTCAACTCCCAGGTCTCGGCGCTCTTTTGCCAGAAAAGCTCGCGCACGTCGAAGCTGCTCCGCTCATGATCATGCTGGTCAATGCGGAAATGCGGCGCGAAGAGGAAGCGCTCTCCTCGCTCCTCCCATTCGTGGTAGAACTCGGGGTCGAAGGAGAGGCTGAGCGAGTCTTCGTGCTGCGCCTCAAGCGCGGGTGGAGAGGGAAACAGGCGCGACTGTAAAGCGAGCGAGCCCGACCACTCCCCGGCCTCCGCAGACGCGGCCGCAATCAACGGCCATGCCACCAACCACGCGCGAAACGAGGCCACCGTTACCGCGCGCTCTGCAGGCTGTTCTGGTCGAAGTCCCGGGCGCTCAGGCCCTGGCCGAACTTGTAGTCCTGCGATTCCAGCGTGGTGCTCTTGCCGGTTACATGGTTGACCATGTCCATCTTTCCGGGCCGCCAATACTTGTCGAGGTATTGCTGGTAACCCGAGGGTGTAAGGGTTTTGAGCAGCTCACCGCGCCGGTCGTAGAACTCCACTTTCTGCAAGCGGTAATGCGACTGGTCGATCCACGCGATCTGCTTCGAATAGCCGCTGTCCTTGTTGATCGGATAGCGCTCGATGACGAAGCAGCTCTCGCCGTTGATGCTCTCGTCACGCAGATACTTGTAGGTGTATTTCTCCACTTCCTGCGCGCTTAGATCCTCGTAGGCAAATTCGCTGCCCATGAAGGGCCCCGACTGGTTGTTGCTGGCGATGCGCTTCACACGCTTGAGCGCCGGCAGGAAAAGCCACTGGTCATCGTTGCCGGTTTTGTGGGCGTGCGACAGCAGGGCCGTGCCCTTCACGTCGGCGGGGGTGTCGAAAACCACGAGCGACTTGTCGCCCTCGCCGGGCTGCTCGAGCGCCTTGATGCGCAGCTCCCGCGTCGCTTCCTCGCCGCCCTTGCCCCGCAGTATCATCCGCAGCGTAGAGCTGGCATCGCCCCATCCCGCATCGCGGGCATCGGCCTCGCGGGCAATATCAAGCCCGCGCTCTTCGGGGGTCTGCGCCGCCGCATGCAGCGCGGTCGCCATCACAATGCCCGTCAACAATACCCTAGACCAACGCCGCATGCTGTTCCTCCTCGTTGAGCAGCCGCTCCTCGTCTTCCTCCAACTCGGCGATGGAACGCTCTCCCGGCCCGTTGTCGGTATACAGCAAAAGTGTGGGCAGGTAAAGCAAGTCACCCAGCAGGGCAAATGTGATCACCATCGCGGTGAGGAAGCCCATGTTGAAACTGAACTGGAAGGTGGACAGGGTGTTCACTAGGAAACCGCCCACAAGCACAAACGAGGTGACCCACATCGCCTTGCCCACCGAGCCATAGGCGTAGCGCACGGCGTCTTCGCCGCTGAGCCGATGCACCCGCCGCGCGCGCAGGTACTTGCTCATGAAGTGCACGGTGTCGTCCACCACGATGCCCAGCCCCATCGCCATGATTCCCGTCATGGAGAAGTTCATGTCCCATCCCAGCAGCCCCCACACGCCAAAACCGAGGGCCAGTGGCATCAGGTTGGGGATGATACTGAGCAGTCCAAGCTTGAGGCTGCGCAAGGCGAGGATGAGGGTGAGCGATACCGTCAGCAGCGCCACCGGGCTGCTCACCAGCATGTTGCCCGTCATCGTCTGTGCGATATGCGCAAACATGACCGGCGGTCCATAGGCGGTGCTCCGCATCACCTCGGGCAGGTGCTCGCGCTGCCACGCGTCGATCACGTCCATCACCCGCAGGATTTCCTCCGAGCGGAGGTTGTCCACCGTGACGATGACGCGCGTCTCCGATTTATCGAGGTTGATCTGCGAGGTGAGGTCGAGCCGCGGCGGCAGCGACATCTCGTAGAGCAACAGGAACTGCGCCGCCATCTCCTTGTCCTCGGGCAGGCGGTAATAAGCGGGGTCATCGCTGTGCATGCTCTTGTTGAGCCGCTTAAAGATATCGGCCACGCTGCTGGCGTGGCTCACTTCGGGGAGCGTGGTAACCCAGTTGCAGAACTCGTCGAGCCGCGCCAGAAAGGCGGGGTCGCTCACACCGCCCGGCTCGCCCGCGTTGAACACATAGGTGAGCTGATAGATCCCGGTGAGCTGCTCCATCGCGTAGTCCGTGTCGCGGCGGATGGGAATCGAGTCGTCGAACCAATCGACGAACTGGTTGTTGATTTCGATGCGCAACACGAAGGCGCCCAGCACGAGCGTGACGATGCTCGATAAGATGCATACGGGCAGCCGGTGGCGGATGACCCACTCGCCGAGCGTAAGCATGGCGCTTCGCGTGCGCGAGCTTTCCTTGGCAAGGCTGGTCTTCAGGGGAATCACCGCGATCAGCGCGGGCAGGAAGGTGATGGCGAAGAGCCAGGCCAGCGCAACGCCCAGCGCGGTGACGTTGCCCAGCGTGGCCACCGGCGGCACCGAGCGCAGGTTCATGCTTAGAAAGCCAATGATGGTGGTTAGGCTGGTGAGCGAGATGGGTGTGAAGTTCACGCGCATGCTTTCCACCAGCGCGGCCCGCTTCGAATGGCCGTGGCGCATGAAGTAGATCATGCTCATCAACAGGTGGATGCAGTCCGCCACGGCGAGCGTGAGGATCATGACAGGCGCCGGAGAGGACGGGCCCGACATCTGCACGCCCGCATGCGAGGCCAGGCCCACCGCCGACAGACAGGAGATGATGACCACGCTCATGGTGCAGAGCATGAGCCTGAAGGAGCGCAACAGCCACACCATGGTGCCGACAATGAGCAGCATCATGATGGGGATGAGCGTCTGCATGTCCCTGTTCGTCGCTTCGAGGAAGGCATGGTTCAGCGGCAGAATGCCGGTGATGCCGATCTCGACCGACGGATGCCGCGCCACGATATCGTCGCGCAGGGCGCGCGCTGCCTCCACCACCGGCACGCTCTCCAGCGGCCTTTCACCGGGAAGCTGCACCGTCACGTTCACCCCGGCCACATTCGCCTTGCGGTTGACCAGCCGGTCCACCAGCAGGGGTTCATCCAAGGCGATCTGCCGGGCGCGCTCGCGCTCCTCCGGCGAAGCTGTTACGATGTCGGGCAGCAGCTCGCCCACATACAGATCATCACCGTCGGCCGAACTGTGTTGATAGTTGGTGATGCTGTCCACCCGATAGGCGTTTGGCAACAGCCAGCTTCGCTCGGTCAGTTCGTCGATCGCCAGCAGGGCGTCGGTATCGAACACGTTCCCCGACTTGGCGGTCACCACAAAGTAGACGCTGTCGTCGCGCGAGAAGGTGTCGAGGATGCGGTCGTAGGCGACCAGTTCCGGGTTGTCCTCGTCGAAGAAGACCCGGTAGTTGTCGTTGAATACGAAATGCCGCAGGCCCGACGCCATCGCCAGAAATGCGACAAGGCTTAGCGCCAGCACCATCCAGCGGTGGCGAATAATCCACCGGGCATACGCGGTGACAAAGCGATCGAATTGGCTGAGCTGGCCCATGAGGCGTGAGGCTTTCCCGGAAAGTAGCGCGAGGGCGAAAGTGAAATCAGGCGAGTTGGTCCAAGGGGATGGACTCGTCAATCAGCATCACCGGGATATCCTCGCGCACGGCGTAGAGATAGGCGCCGTCTTCACGAATCAAGCCCGCCTCGATCGCTTCTTCCACCTTCTCACCGTTGCGATACATGAGCGTGCCCGACGCAATGGCCGCATTGACCTTAGCCACCGTCGCTTCGTCCGCCAGCGACACCGGCGTCTTGTTCTCCGGGCAAACCAGAATGCTCAGCAGTTCCGAATCCAGCATGGGAAGTCTCCTCTCCGCACCCGGATTCTAGCGAATTAGCAAGCGCTTTGCCAGCCCGTCACCGCCAAAAATCAGGCACCTCTTGCAGGTTTGTCACTTTTTGTAGCAATCCTAACTTCCTGCAATGATGGATTTTAGGCAGATTGCCCACTTGCTGGAACCGCTCCTGAATGGTACAGTTACGCGGGTTAAGGAGTCCCGCATCGATGTCAGAACAGGAACGCAGGCCGCAGATGCTGGTCGTGGACGACAAGGCAAACGTCCGCGCGCTGCTCGAGTCTGCCTTTTCAGACCGGGGCTACGAGGTGACCACCGCCCCCAGTGGAGAGGATGCGATCGGCCTGCTTGGCGAGAAGCCCTTCGACGTGGTGCTGACCGATCTGAACATGCCCGGCAAGAACGGGCTGGAAGTCTTGAAGGCGGTAAAGAGCGCCAACAACGACACTGAGGTCATCCTCATCACGGCCTACGGCACCATCAATACCGCCGTGGAGGCCATGCGCCTTGGCGCGTATGACTTCATCACCAAGCCTTTCAAGATTGCCGAGATCGAGAGCAAGGTGGACCGTATCACCCGGCGCCTCAACCCTGCCCCGCGCAGCGAGGCGCAGACCTGGATTCACCCCTCGGTCCGACATTTCGTTGCTGCCAGCGCGCAATCGCGCAAGCTCCTCAAGATGATTGCCCGCATCGCCCCAAGCAAGAGCTCCGTGCTGATCACGGGCCCCAGTGGCACCGGCAAAGAGCTTGTGGCCCGTGCTATCCATGAGGCCAGCCCGCGCCGTGACCAGCCCTTCGTCGCCCTCAATTGCGCCGCCCTCGCCCCCGGCGTGCTCGAAAGCGAGCTTTTCGGACACGAGAAAGGCGCCTTCACGGGGGCCGACCAGCGCCGCGTCGGGCGTTTCGAGCGCGCCAATGGTGGCACCCTCTTCCTCGACGAGGTGGGCGAGATCGAGCCCGGCATCCAGACCAAGCTGCTGCGCGTCCTCCAGGAATCCGAGATTGAGCGCGTAGGTGGTTTGCAGCCCATCAAGGTCGATGTGCGCATCGTCGCCGCCACCAACCGCGACCTTAAGAGCGCCATCGAAGAAGGACGCTTCCGCGAGGACTTCTATTACCGCCTCAACGTCTTCTCCCTCCATGTCGACCCGCTCTGCGAACGACCCGACGACATCCCCGCCCTCGTCGATCACTTCCTCCGAAAGTTCAGCATCGAGCTTGGCAAGGAAGTCTACGATGTGGACGATGAGGTCATTGGGCTCTTCATGCAGTACAGCTGGCCCGGGAATGTGCGCGAACTTGAGAACACCATCGAGCGCGCCGTCGTGCTCGCCGAGGGACACAGCGTCACTCGCGATGAGCTTCCCCCAGAAATCCTCCAGCACCACCGCGGGAATGGTCACACCACCGCGCTACGTCCCGACTTCAGCGCCTCGCTTCAGGAGCGCACCGAAAAGATGGAAGCCGAGATGATTCGCGGTGCCCTTGAAAAATTCCGCTGGAACAAGACCAAAGCCGCCGAGCACCTCGGTCTCAAACGCACCACCCTCCAATACAAGATTCGCAAGTTCGGACTGGAGTAGTTAGCCTTTGATCGCTGCGCAGGGGGTGACGATTTCCGAAAGCCGGGTCGTATCCTAAAACGCAAAGAGCCGTTTGACCCACACACGGGAGCGGGCGGGCAGCTCGAATTCGAGCGATTGACCGGAGAGTTCCTCGCCGTTGGGAAGGTGCACGGTGCGGGGGCCGTCGGTGAAGCGCAAGGTTATGGCGGCGGGGGCGTCATTGTGGTTTTGCAGGAAGCAGCCGCCGCCACGCAGGTCAAACAGGGTGACGCCGACGGGCGCGTCAAGCTGGACCTGGGTGGGTATTCGTTTGGCGAAGGCGCTTCGCAGGGCGCCTGCGGTGGCGCGGTCTACATCGAGCAGGCCCAGCGGAGCGGGGGAGAGCAGTAGTTCTTCGACCTGTTCAAAATCGGCCTGGGAATAGGTGTGTACATTGAGCACGGCGACCTGGCCGTAGGCCGTTTCGCGGCGGGTGAGAAGCGGCACTTCGCCTGATGGCGCACTGGCGGTGATTACGGCTTCGGCGCCTTCGAGATTCATGACGCCTTCAATCGCAACGCCACGCTCGATGGACTGTGGGGCTTGCCCAGACACGGATACCCGCTGGGCGAGGGCAGGTTCGCGGCGCCAATTCGAGACACCCGCCAGTTCCGCCAGCCGCTCGACGCCTCGCGCATCGGCGAGGAATCCCAGGGTCATCACCAGCGTGCCACCACGGGCGATGTAGGCCTCGGCCTTTGCCGCCACGCCGGGATCATGCGCGGCATGCGCGGGCAGCAGCACGGCGGGGCTGTCTTCCGGGAACTCGTGCACCGGCACCAAGGAAATGCCAAACATGCCGAGGTAGTCCATCAGATACATCTCGCCCGCAGGATCGCTCTGCGCGGGCTTATAGGCCGCTACGCCAGAAACCGGGTGTTGCGCCACCGTGCGCGCAAGCTCGGCCAACTGCGCAAACTCGGCCCGCAGCAGGTCGTGTCCGCCATGCCCCGTCTTGAGGTCACCGTATTGAAAGAGCACGGCTTCACGTGCGCCAGCGAGCACGGTGGTGTAGGCCTGCTCGATGAAATCGTTCGCATCGCAGTCGCCGTGATCGAACCACGCCAGTCCCATCTTTCCGCCCGATAGTCCGGAGAGCCAGCGGTAGTTCACGAGGCCCTCGTAGGGCTGCGTAAAGCCGAAGCGTTTGGTATTGCGGCCGCGGGTCTCTGTGCCGGCCCAGACTTCGTCGAAGAGGGCGGGCAGGGTGGTCACGTCGTAGCCGAAGAGGTGGAAGCGATCGTACCACTGAGGATACTTGATAATGACATGGATATCGGGATTCTCCTCGCGCATGGGATTGATGATGGTGTCGCGGGCCACGGAGGTAATCAACTCGCGGCGATAAGCGCCCCAATCGCGCTCACCCTTGGCTTCGAGCGACATGGGGCTGTCGTCCTGCGTGCAGAGGAAGTCGTCTACCACAAAGGCATCGAATACCCGCGCCGCCGCCCGGCAGACGCGCTCCAGGTCATCCCGGGTTTTCTGCGCCTGGTAGTTGAACCAGTAACCGCCCCGGTTGGATTCAACGCCGAAATCACCACCCGGCACCGTGGCGATGCCGGCCATCACGGAGAAGCCGTGCTCGCGGTAGAAATCGCGCAGCGTCTCCAGCTCCCCCTGCTCCAGCTCCACGCCCCCGCGATACACCTCGATGATGACCTTCGATACCAGCACGTCGCGCAACACCGGCAGCGTGGCCTCCAGTTCCTCGGGGGAGGCCGCCAAGGCCCGGCCATGGTCGGCCACGATATAGGTGGAATACGCCAGCGCTTCCTTGTGCTCCAGCGCCAAAGGATGCACCGCCGTTGCAGCCAACGCCGATACGAACAGAGTGGAGAGCAAAGAATTCATGGGATGCGCCTCGGGGTGAATGAATGCTTGCGAGTATATCAGGACGGCGGGTGGGGTTGGCTTGGTCGGCTTGGAAGCTGCCGATAGACCCAGTCGAGCGCCTGTTTCCTCAGAAGCACCGGGCCGGTTTCGTGTCCGCCGGGAAAGGTCAGCCGTAGCACCGGACGCGCCTGTTGCTTGAACAATCGCTCACCCTTGGCGGCGCTCTCCGCAATGAAGTCCTCATCACCATGTATCGCGGCGAACACGATGTGGCGCGGCATTTCTCTCGGCCCAATCATTGAGGTCTTGACATCCCGGATCGGGGAGCGGCGCACAAAACGGGATGAAGGGACGCAGCGCGGTCTCGTCGTCATCATAAGCAAGCGGCAAGTAGAAATCCGCCGTGAACTTGTTGCTTCCGCCAACGGGTACGTTGAGATACTTGCCCGGTTCGCGCAAGGGTACTTCGGCGAGCACATCCGCGAACCATGTGTTTGCGGGATGCTCTTAGCCGGGGCGGGGAATGGGAAAAGGGAAGACTTCTGACATCAGCCGACAGCCAGCGGCGCGAAGAAGTTGGGTGGCGGCGATGAGATGGTGGCTGCGGGGATGCTTTCGCCCTGCAAGTATCCGCGGACCAGCCGCCACACGGTGGGGGAGAAGCACATGGCGATGTGGCCGAGGTCGGGCACGTAGACTTCTTCCTCGTGGCGGGCGAAAATGCGGGGAATAACGAGGTTGTCGGAGCCGCCAATCACGGACAGGAACCGCACATCGGCAGACGCGGAACGCGAGGCTTCCAGTCGGCGCAGGATGGTGGAGCCGGGACGCATCTCGCGGCCCACGCGGTCGGGCAGCCAATAGGCATTGTAGGTGCCATAGTGCGGCGTGCCCAGCGTAACGCAGCGGTCCACGCGGCGGGCGCCACCCAGCTCCTGCACATAGGTGCGCGCCACCAGTCCGCCCAGGCTGTGGCAGACCAGGTCAATCTCTCCGCCGCGCACTTGTTCCTTCAGGAAGGAACGCAGGCCAATGGCCCCCTGCTCCACGCCACGCGTCGAAGGATAGCGGTAGGGGATCACTTGCCCGATCCCGTGATGCCGCAGGTAGGCGGCCATGGGCATGAAGATGGAAGGATTGCAGAGGTAGCCATGTACCAGCACGACGGTGCGCTGTTCGCGCTTGCGCGGCGTGGGCCGTGGCCGTGTGCGACGCAGCCCAAAGGGATACAGCATTGCCGCGGCAATCACCGCCAGGGCCTCGTGCGCCACAAGTCTCCAGGTCGGCTTGCCGGAGGGCGGGTAATCATGGGACATGCGAAGGTTCCTCGATACATCGAAGGCGCCCATGTAGTGGGCAGGGTCGCCAAGGCAACGATACGCCTGCGCCCTAAGAAACACAAGCGTAGGTGGTCTTGGGGCATGCGCCAGGCGCGCCTAAATCCCACACCGTGACTGGAACTCTCCCCCGGCCATCGCTATACTCTCTCCCCCGGAGCACCATTGCTTCGGGAACCGCCCCTTGGGGGGGCATTCACGAGGCTTTATGGACGCAGAATCCCGCTTTTACAAGGGCCTATCCTTCGACGACGTGCTGCTCGAGCCGGCCCGCTCCGACGTGCTTCCCCGCGACGTAGATCTTTCGACACGTCTCACACGCGGCATTACCATGAACATCCCCGTGACGAGCGCCGCTATGGACACCGTAACGGAGTCGCGCCTCGCCATTGCCCTCGCCCGCGAAGGCGGCATCGGCATGATCCACAAGAACCTCACCATCCAGGAACAGGTGAGCGAAGTGGATCGGGTGAAGCGATCGCAGGCGGGTATCGTCACCGACCCGTTCACGCTGACGGCGGAGCACAGCCTGCAGGACGCCGAGAACATGATGGCGCACTACCGCGTGTCGGGCGTGCCCATCACGGACAAGGATGGCTACCTCGTTGGCATCCTCACCAACCGTGACATGCGCTTCGAGGAGGACTTCACCAAGCCAATCAGCGCCGCGATGACGCCGAAGGATCGGCTGGTGACTGTGGCGCCCGGCACCACGCACGAGGAAGCGAAGAAGCTGCTGCACAAGCACCGCATTGAAAAGCTCCCCATCGTGGATGCGCAGGGCAAGCTGAAGGGCCTGCTTACCATCAAGGACATCCAGAAGGCGAAGGACTACCCGAACCGTTGCGTGGACGAAATGAACCGCCTGCGCGTGGGCGCGGCGCTGGGCGTGGGCGCGGGTGAGGTGGAGCGCGCGGGGGCGCTGCTGGCAGCGGGCGCCGACGTGCTCGTGGTGGATTCGGCGCACGGCCATTCGGCCATGGTGGCGGAGACAGTGCGCATCATCAAGAAGGAATTGCCCAATTGCCAGCTCATCGCGGGGAACATCGTGACGGGCGAGGCCGCGCGCGACCTGATTGAGGCAGGCGTGGACGCGGTGAAGGTGGGGGTGGGGCCAGGCAGCATATGCACCACGCGCGTGGTGGCGGGGGTGGGGGTGCCCCAGCTTTCGGCCGTGTTCAACGTGGTCGAAGTGGCGCGTCCCAATGGCGTGCCCGTCATCGCCGATGGCGGCATCAAGTATTCCGGCGACATTGCCAAGGCCATTGCCGGGGGTGCGGATTGCGTGATGATCGGCAGCCTCTTCGCGGGCACCGAGGAAAGCCCAGGCGACAGCGTGCTCTACGAGGGCCGCACCTACAAGGTGGTCCGCGGCATGGGCAGCATCAAGGCGATGCAGCGCGGCAGCAAGACCCGCTACATGCAGTTCGACGACGAGCCCAAGAAGCTGGTGCCCGAGGGCATCGAGGCGCGCGTGCCCTATCGCGGCGGCCTGTCAGACTACGTGCACCAGCTCGTCGGCGGCGTGCGCGCCAGCATGGGCTACTGCGGTTGCCGCAACATTGCCGAGATGCAGACCAAACCCCGTTTCATTGAAATCACCGCAGCCGGCCTCCGAGAAAGTCACCCCCACGACGTCACGATTACGGAGGACGCGCCGAACTATCAGGTGCCAAGATAATGTCTGGAATAGGCAAACCCATCGTCGTTCTCGATTTCGGCGCGCAGTACAGCAAGCTGATCGCGCGGCGCGTGCGCGAGGCGCATGTGTACAGCATCATCGAGCCATTCAACATCTCGACCGAGCGGCTGCGGGAGCTGGACCCGGCGGGCATCATCCTCAGCGGTGGACCGGCCAGCGTTCATGCGGAAGGTTCTCCGAAGCCGCATCCCGACATCCTCCAGTTCGACGTGCCCATCCTGGGCATCTGCTATGGCGTCCAGGTTTTTGCGGACATGCTCGGCGGCAAGGTGGAGCGGGCGAAGGAACGGGAGTATGGCATTGCCCACCTGGAGCATGACGACACCACGGGCTTCTTCACCGGGGTAGACGCCAAGGCCCAGGTGTGGATGAGCCATGGCGACAAGATCACCCAGTTGCCCGACGGTTTCCACACCATTGGCAGCACTGAGAACTGTGCCTATGCCGCCATCGCCAACCCGGTGGCCAAGCGCTACGGCGTGCAGTTCCACCCGGAGGTGGTCCATACCCCGCAGGGCAAGCGCATCCTTGCCAACTTTGTGCACAACGTCTGCGGCTGCGATTCCAGTTGGGACATGGGCAACTTTGTCGACGTGGCCCTGGCGGATATCCGCGCGCAGGTGGGCGACCGCAAGGTGCTTTGTGGCCTGAGCGGCGGGGTGGATTCCTCCGTCGCGGCGGTGCTTATTCACAAGGCCATTGGCGACAACCTCACCTGCGTGTTCGTGAACAATGGCCTGCTGCGCAAAGGCGAAGCCGAGATGGTGCAGCAGGTCTTCCGCGACAGCTTCCACATCAACCTCGACTATGTGGATGCCGAGGAGGATTTCCTCACCGCGCTCAGGGGCATCAGCGAACCCGAGGCCAAGCGCAAGATCATCGGCAACCTGTTCGTGGAAATCTTTGAGCGTGAGGCAACGCGTCTTGGGCATATGGATTTCTTGGCGCAGGGCACGCTTTACCCGGACGTGATCGAAAGCGTTTCCGCCACTGGCGGGCCCAGCGTCACCATCAAGAGTCACCACAACGTGGGCGGCCTGCCGGAAAAGATGAACCTCGAATTGCTTGAGCCGCTGCGCGAGCTCTTCAAGGATGAAGTCCGTGCGCTCGGCCGCGAGCTTGGCCTGCCCGAGGAGATCGTCGGGCGACATCCCTTCCCCGGCCCCGGTCTCGGCGTGCGCGTTATCGGCGAGATCACCCGCGAGCGCTGCGACACCCTGCGCGAAGCGGACGCCATCTTCATCGACGAGATTCGCAAGGCCGGACTCTATGACGAAATCTGGCAGGCGCTGGTCTGCCTGCTTCCTGTGCGCAGCGTCGGGGTGCAAGGCGACGAACGCACCTACGAGGAAGTCTGCTCCCTCCGCGCCGTTACCAGCGAGGACGCCATGACGGCAGACTGGTACCGCTTTCCACCCGAAGTCCTCCAGCGCGTGGCCAACCGCATCTGCAACGAGGTCAAGCACATCAACCGCGTCCTCTACGACGTGACCTCCAAGCCCCCCGGCACCATTGAGTGGGAGTGATAAAGGGCCTGTAAACTGCGCATCGCTGACCAGTCAATTAATCGATGGGAGCCCGTTATTTAGTGGATGCTCAGTATGGCCAATTCGTGAATAGCCCCGTCTTCTCTTTGTGCAGCGACTTCCGGTGGTAGAATTCCTTTGAGAGGGTTTGACCTCAAGCGGTCGCCCCAGGTGACGCGGGTAGAGTTCTGCTTGGCTACGTGCTCCTTGCCGAACTCCTCCTTCGGTGCCTGCCAGTTGAAGGAGTATTCGCGATGAAACGCCTCTTCTATTCGCTGATTTCAGTCATGGTTACCTTTAGCCTAGCGGGGCTGCTCGTCCATGCGCAGCCAAAGCGGGAATTGATGCGCGACGCGCACGCTTTGGTGTTTGACCACACCTCGCTAAAACGGACGATTGAAAAGTTGGACAACGGCGTTCGCACCATTACAACTACAACGAACCCCGAAATGGTACCAGTTCTCCGGAGACACCCACGCGATATGGCCAAGCTCTACGGACAGGGCGGTATGGTGCGTGCATGGGATCCTCTCTTTCGAGAGCTTGCGGCGGTGAGTGACAAGGTGACGATGGACGTGCGTGACATTGAACACGGCGTGGAAGTAATCTGCACTTCCGAAGACCCCGAAGTCGTCAAGCTCATACAGGCGCATGCGGAGAAGGTCAGCGACATGGCCGAGCGTGGTTCTCCAGCGATGCGTGAGTCCACGCCGATACCGGCTGGCTATAATCGCCCCGGGCAATCAGGGACTCCAGCGGATTCCGTTTCGACGTCAGCCAGGCAGCAGTGGGATCGCAAAATTATCCAGATCGGCGTCATGAGGGAGGTGTTGGGTGGACAGAAACACGAGGCCCGCGCGCTGTTGAAGGAAGTGCTTGCCAGGCCGAACTTTTATGGCGTTGGTGCGTTAGCCTCACTTGCTGGAGAAGTAACAATTCTGGACGGCGTGCCCACCGCCACGCGTGTTGATGGCGACGGGCACCCCTTGGCTTCTAAAGGTGGCCTGGAGGAGCAGGGTGTCACTTTGCTCTTCGGCGCCTATGTTCCGGAATGGACCGAACATCTCGTTGGTCATGCCATTTCTCCGGACCGACTGGACGAAACCCTGGCGGAGATGGCGGCAGGCGCCGGTCTCGATATGTCCAAGCCGTTTGTTTTCGCGATTGACGGCGAGTTCACCGAAGTGCGTCTCCATGTAATCAATGGTGCCTGCCCGGTGCATGCGCGCCGAAACGGCAAGGAGCTTTCCCCCGAGAAGCGTCCCTATGAAGCGAGCCTTGCTTCGGTGCATGGGACAATCGTTGGACTGTTTGCCAGGAATGCCGAGGGAACCATGACGCATCCTGGAACCACAACTCACATCCATCTGATCTACACAGACGATGCGACCGGTGCTAAGCTTAACGGCCACGTCGAGCAGGCGGGCATGTCCTCAGGAAGCGTCTTGTACTTGCCGCTCATCGATTGAATAAATTCTAAGCCCTGGGCAAGCGTGGCGCTGCCTGAGGACGTGAAAGAAAGTCACCATGAACCGCTGGCTGCGCGGGCTTGGCCTGCTGTTGACAATCTCCCTGACAATCGCGCTCGGTTATGGCGGCTGGTGGCTCTTGCTGGATGGCCGACCTCCCGCGCAGCGCGCGGATTTGGAGCGGCTACCGGTGGCGGTGCCACCGCCCGCACCCGGTTATCCCACGCTCAACGCTCTCTACGTCGGCTACTTTCTCGGCTGGATTGACGCGGCCAACATCAACGAGGAACACCCTCCGCCGGAAGGCGTGCGGGTGGAGAAGGATCTCGTCTACGACAAGGTGGGCGAGCGTGTCCTGATGCTGGACCTGTATTCCCCATCGGCCACACCGGCCAAACCGGCGCCCATGCTGCTCTTTATCCACGGGGGAGGCTGGTCTGGCGGCGATAAGCAGGACTACGCGATCTACTGCAACAAGTTCGCCGGGCTGGGATACGTGGTCGCCAGCATCGGGTATCGCTTCTCGCAAGAGGCGCTTTTTCCGGCAGCCCTGCAGGATGTTAACGCAGCTATTGTCTGGCTGCACGGTCAGGCTGCCAGCCGAGGCGGGGACCCCGGGCGCATGGCCGTGATTGGCGGCTCTGCTGGCGGGCATCTCTCGCTCATGGCAGCCTATGCCTGGGATAAGGCCGAGTTCCATCGCGTTGCCCCGCAAGAGATTCAGCCGAGCCCCGTGCGGGCCGTGGTGGACCTGTATGGCCCCACCGACCTCACACAGCCCATTGCCCAGGAGGCGTCCCAGGTGACCCGCTTTCTCGGCAAGCAATATGTGGACGCCCCGGAAATCTTTGCGCTGGCTTCTCCGATAACGCATCTTGACGCAACGGATCCACCCACGCTCATTATCCAGGGAACGCTGGACAATGTGGTGCCGCCGGAACAGTCGGACTTGCTGGCGGAGCGTCTCCATTCCTTGGGGGTGTCGTACTGGTATAGTCGCATCGACGGCTGGCCGCATACGCTCGACATCGTGTGGGATAACTTCGAGCACACGTCGGCATTGATCCACGCGTTCCTCAAGGCGCACGGGCTGGGGGCCAGCCAAATGTGATTTTCCGCCCCTTACCGAGTGAGGCAGAAGTTGTCCTCGCTCGCGTCTGGGCATGGATAGTAGACGCCGATGTTGTAGAACTGGATCAGCCGCAAAAGTTCACTCAGCGATATCACCCAGTCCTGCGGCGCATAGTCCGAAGAATGCGCCGTGCATTCAATGTTCCCCTCGCCAAGCTGGAAACCATCCTCGGTTTCCTCGCCGCACTGGAAATGTCCCGCGTTGAATAGCTGCACCACGCGCAGCGCCTCGGTCAGGTCGATGCGCTGGTCGCCGTTCTGATCCGCAGACTGCATCGGGCCCTCGCCCTCGGAGTCTCCCTCGCCGTCCCCAACACCCTCCGCTTCGCCCTCACCTTCCGCGGTTCCCTCAGTCACACCCTCGCCATCGACGCTTCCCTCGATAATACCCTCACCATCCACGCTTCCTTCCACCTCGCCCTCGCCCAAGTCGTCCCCTTCTCCGTCAACGTCACCCTCCGGATCCTGCGCATTCACAAAAGGCTCAAAGTCCACGTTACCCGTCATCTTCGCGGCGATCGCCGGCACGGTGTACAAACCCCAGTCGTTGTTCTCCGCTTTCAGCGTGTTATTCGTCAGGTTGATGATGAACTTGCCTGATACAAACCCGAACACATTGCCGCCCCCGCCGCCGTTGGCCTCATCCCCCATGTTCGGCGCCGAAACCGTCAGCCCCTTGGTCTCTGGTTCGCGCACAAATATCGCATCGGCCCGGATGTCGTCAAAGCCGTTGCGCGCGATCTCGATATCCGTGTTCACCGCCTGGATGCCAAATTGCAACCGCATGAACTCACAGTCCGTAATGCTGCCGCCCGAGGTGCCCTCGCCCGAGACCAGCGCTCCAATCGAGAACAGGTTGTCGTTTCCGCTCACCACGCAGTTCGTCAGGTGCGCCTCCACCTCCTCCATGACGATTACTGCGATCACCGAGGCATTCTGTCCCGGAATCGACACGAGCACATTATCCAACACAGTCTTCTCGCCCATCTTCACAACGAAGTGCTCGTCGTCGGATGCGTTGTAATATTGAATCCGCGTTGTGGCGTTGTCTTCCCCACGGATCGTGGCATTGTCCGGCATCACTACCTGTTCGTTGTAATTGCCTTCGGACAGGTCCACAGTGAAGGGAAATGGCAGCTTCGCCCCTTCCGACAGCGCCTTTCCAATGGTCTGCCACGGCGCGCCGGAAGTGCCGTCGCCCGTTTCATCGTCGCCCGTGGCGTCCACATAGAACGTCGTAATCGGGTCATCCTCATCCTGCGGGTCCGTGTCGTAAAGGAACTCGGTATAGTTGTCGAATCCATCCACGTCCGAATCCACAATCGCGTCATCCGGATCATCCGAGTCCAGCCCGTGTAACTCTTCCCACTCATCCTCCATATCGTCGCCGTCTTCGTCGATAAACTCGAAGGCCCCGAGGTCGGGGGCGCCGCCAAACGTTCGCACCGCTCCGCGGATGTCCTCGGCAATGGAAGTGCTTGCACCTACGTCCACAAGCTCCTGGCCAACATGTCGGAAATTACCGTTATCGGGGTCGCGAAAATGGGGTTCTACGCTGGTGATATTTACGCCGGGATATCCGCCCCCGATATTGGAGTCCGAGGCCGTAATCGCTGGTGGGTCGGTTGAAGGTAGGGCGGGACTGTCACCGTTCGATACATCCGAATTACGCAGGTAGTTCAAGCCGCCTGAAACGTCCATCACGATGCTACTTAGGCCCGTTCCCCAGAAATTGCAATGTTCTATCTCGAGCGTGCCGGTGCCAGTCTTTGTGAAAGGTACTCTGTCACCGGCCCCGCAGAAAACGCTGTTTTTGAGCAACACTGTGAAGGGTGCATTGCAAGTTACCTCCAACAGTTCCGCGTTGTTCCCGCCCCCATCGAAAACACAGTCGATAGCTTTAAAGTATCCACTTGCTTCAATGCCGGCCCATTGGTTGCCGCGCACGATACACTTTTCCATTCGGAAGCGCGAGTCCAACAGTCGGGCACCGGTAGTACCACTACCCGTGTTATTGGCAATAACTGTGTTCGTAATATTGACCGAGTTGCCAAAGCCGCGTATGCCTCCTGGGCCACCGTTGCTATCGTTATCGGAAATCTCGCAATTGTCGATAGTTACGAAACACCCCTCCTGGATCAGGAGGCCACCTACGATGTATCCGGAATTACCCACTATCTTGCAATTGGAGAAAACACAGGAAGGTGAATATACAACTACACCACCCCATCCCACATAAGCTTGCGAAAGGCTGGGTGAGCGAGGATCGTTGCCCCCCGTAATGGTAAATCCATCGATGGTCGCATCAACAGCATCGACCAAAACGCGCAGCACGGTATAAGCGGCCAGACCTCCCCGCGCAGTGGATCCATCGATGATCGTATTTTCAGGATCGGGATTGCGTTCGCTACGCAGGGTCTCCGTGCCGTCGAAACCGCCGTAGAGAAAAACGCTCTTGTTGACGATCACCGAGCCATTGCCCGTGCGAGGTTCGTTATACGTTCCTTCCGCCACCCAGATTTCATCACCTGCGGCCGCGGCATCAATGGCTGTCTGGATCGTTGTGAAAGCGTTTGCCCAGGAGCTTCCATCTGCCGTGCCCGTGGCAGATCGGTCCACATGAATAATGCTCCCCGTAGGCTCTGGGAGACCTCCGGGGTATTGGCATTCGCTAAGATCCTGCACGGGTACGCCACAGGTGACCGGGACAAGCAGGGGGTCGAGGACCCCCTCCTTATATCCAATGTCGTATGGGCATGTAACTTTTTCATTGCAGGTCCATGGTTTCCACGCTGTTAGTTCGCAGGCGTTGTCAAAGCCGTCCCCGTCGGAGTCCGCTGTAATCGCCAACTCGGGGATCGACACCGTCGCACCAAGATCCAGCAGCGTAAGCGCCGTGCCATACTGTTGGGAATACTTTGCGAACAGCATGGCGGCCATTCCGGAGAATCCGTAGGCGGTTATCTGTAGCGGGTCGGTAGAGACCACCGTATAATCGCCGTCCCCAATCGTTAACAACATCGCAATCGAACTTGGGAAAAAGCTACTGAACGGATCCGTGGTGCCGCCAATCTTGCTCGCCAAGCCAGCGGCATTGATGGCATCCATCACCAAGTTGAAATTCGCGGTGAACGCTGCATTGACTTCCGCATAAGTAATGATGCCGTTGTCAAAAGATATGTCGCTGAGAATCAAGTGCATGATGGCAAATTCCGCGGAATCCGGAATTCCATTGCCCGCAAAAGTGTACCCGCTGATAGGAGTGCCGTAGGACATGGTCCCGTTGCTGTCGTCAGCTCCGCCGTAGGGAACATTGGTAATCGGGGAAGAGGGGAAGCCGCCCCGCGGATTGCTGTTTCTCAAGACACTGCACGGAGAGACATTGCTCTGGGCCATCGCCGATTGGGCAAGCATTGCCATCGCCATGACTGCTATTGCCGTGCGTAACGGTAGCGTGCGTGCAGTCGGCCATCTCATGCCCAATTCCCCACTTGTAGTTCACACCTATCAAGCTGTGAATAACAACTCGTATTAAATCACTTTAACGGCTATAAGCACGTTTTTAGGAAAGAAAAATATTGTCATGCACCACGCCAGAAGCTACCAACATCTTTTTCCATACTAGCACCGTTAAGGTTTCAAGGCAAGCGAATAATGCGCAAAGAAAAGATATCCTCGGGAAGAATTTCGCGCAACCCTTGGCCCTAATCCACGAATTTCTCAAAGCGCATGGGCTGGGCGTTTGGCGGTCGCCTCTCTGACACATGGTAACTTATATTGTTCAGCGGTTATCATCTGCGTCCCTTAGGGCATGCGTCTAACTTTTTCAGACGCGGATCACGGTGAAAGAATTCTCCCATGAAAAAGCTGCTTCTATCTCTTCTCGGTCTGGTGGTGCTGCTTGCCGCCGCGTTTGTTTTGTTCATCGGCCCATGGCCGGTCTACTCCGATTCGAAGTACAAGGAGTCCAGTTACTACGAGCAGGCCATCGCTGATATCGACACGCACGCGCAGGGCAATGACATCACGGAGTCGCCCGACCGGTTGCGAGCGGGCTGGGCCATGCGCGACATCACGCCGCCCGTGGGTACGCCGCTGGCCGGGTACTCCGGCCGGGGCAATGAGAAGAAGTCCGAAGGGGTGCGCGACAACCTCGAGGTTACCGCGCTCGCCCTGAATGATGGCAAGGACACCGTGGTGCTGGTGGGGGCGGACATGCTGATTACCCCCCCGAACCTTGCCGAGATGGTGCGCGGTCAGGTGGAGGCGCAGACCGGGGGGGCCGTCACTTCGGACGATATTCTCTTCAATGCCAGCCACACCCATTGCGGCGTGGGCGCCTTTGGTCCGGGCTTCCTGTCGGAATTCAGCGCGGGCAAATACAACCCCGAGATCGTGGAGATGCTGGCGCGGCAGTTCACGGAAGCCATCGTGGAGGCCCACCGTTCGCTCACCCCGGCTTCCATTGCCACGGGTGAGATTGACGCGCCACAGTACATTCGCAACCGCACCCGTGAAGCGGGGGTGGACCCCATCCTCAACTTCCTGGTGGCGAAGAAGGAAAGCGGCGATCTGGCCTACCTGGTGCGCTACTCGGCGCACCCCACCATCTTTGGCGGCGACATGATGCTGGTGAGCGCCGAGTATCCTGGAGAGCTCAAGCGCCACATCGAGGCGCAGACGAAGCAGGAGGCCCACTACTTGGGTGGGGCCGTGGGCAGCATGGGGCCGCGCGCCCCGGAGGGCGCCACGCCCAGCGATCGCGTCACCGCCATGGGCCAGGCGCTCGGTCAGCTGGTGCTCGACGCCGCCACGCCGGACAAGCTGACTTTCCGCGACCGGCTCGACGTTGCGGCGATAGGGGTGCCGCTGGGCATGCCGCAGTTGCAATTGCGCCCGGTGAACACCAAGTTCCGCGTGTCGCCGCTGGTGCGCTATCTAGCCAACATTCCCGAGGGCGGTTGGCTGCACGGCGCACGGGTGGGCGATATCGTCTTTATGGGCATGCCGTGCGATTTCAGCGGCGAAATCAGCGTGGAGTGGCGGGCATGGGCGCGCGCACGCAACTTGGAACTCTGGACCCTCAGCTTCAGTGGCACCTATTGCGGGTACTTCTCGCCCGACAAGTATTACAACCAGAAGCCGCTGGATTACGAAACCAAGGAAATGAGCTGGTACGGGCCCAACATTGAGGCCTACTTCACCGACCTTTTCCAACACATGACTGGCGCGCTCGGGGCGGTTTAAGCTGTCGCCGTAGGCTTAACAGAAATCGCTCCTGCTGCTGCACTGTTGAACGGAGGACGAGCCGCCATGAAACGCCTCTTGATCATGCGCCATGCCAAGTCCGACCATGGACAGCCCGGTCTGGCCGACCACGACCGGCCGCTGAACGCGCGCGGGCTGATGGACGCCCCGCGCATGGGGGCCCGGCTGCGGGAACTGGGCATCCAGCCGGATTTGATCATCGCCTCCACCGCGAACCGGGCACTGCACACCGCCTGCCTCTTTGCCGAGGGAAACGACAGCGCCGCGCCCGTGCAGCAAGATGGGCGGCTTTATCTCGCACCGGTGTCCGATTACCTGGCCGTGCTCCAGGAAGTGCCCGCCACGGCTGATACCGTGCTCATCGTGTCGCATAATCCGGGTTCAGAGGAATTGCTGCAACACCTCACCGGGCAATTGCGCGCCATGCCCACCGCCGCCATCGCCTGCGTTACTTTCGACGACACCGGGCACGTCGACCTCGCGGACTTCTGGACACCGAAGGACTGATGAGAGTCGGTCATCGTCGTGACAAATTTCCCGCGCTGGATTAGAATGTAAGGGTGGCGTGTATAGGCGCGGCGGGACGGTGCTTCGCCGATGGAGACGATCTATGTTGTCGGGTTGCGCGAGTTTTCGTAGCCGTGTGTCAAGAATTTACTGCGTGCTGGGGGTGTCGGCCTGCTGGCCGATGACCGCACAGGCCGACAGCATCCGTGTGGACGACACGTGGCATCAGGACGTGTACGTCGTGGTGACCAAGGATTTCTATCACATTCTCGACCCCGAGGATGGCAGCACCACGAGCGTGAGCAAGAAGCGGCAGAACATCAGCGAGCCGAAGTTCACCAAGGACGAAGCCGAGCGGGCGGCGTTGCGGGCGCGCTGGGAAGAGGCGGCCAAGCTGCGTGAAAAAGCCGACGCGCGGGACATCGAACTGCGCGTGCGCGACAAGCGGTTGACCAACGCGGGGGAGGAGCCGCGCGAAAAGCCGAAGGTGAAGCTGTCGCCGCAGGAACGGGCGGCCCGCCAGGCCGCGTGGCAGGCCTTTGTGGAGGAGCGCCGCCAGTATCAGGAGGCGCGCCAACAGCTGTTGAACGAGCGCGCGGGAATTACGCCTGAGCCAGCGGCCATGGAGGGAGAAAGCCCGCTGCCGATCGAGGGGGAATCCGCACCCACGCCGCCGGGGCCACGCCCCCGCCCGGAAGAGGTCGGGGAGCCCACGCCCGAGGAGTTGTCCGAGATGGACCGCATCCGGCAAGAGCCTTATTTCTCCAGCGAGGAGGAGCGCTTCTACTATGAACAGCAGATGCGCGCCGAGCAGGAGCGCATGCTGGCGGAGCAGTTGTACTGGGAAGAGATGGAAGCGCAGGGTTATATCGATGCGATGGGCTACGGGGCGGTCCCGCCTGTCACCCCAGAGCCTGACCCCACCACCCACAACGCCAACCCGCAGCGGTGACGATAAGTCTCCACACCATATGAGATGCCCGTTTAGGTTGACTGTGGGGGTGATTCCATCAGCCTCCTTCAGCGTCAATACTGCTACATCAAGTAGAACACGCCGGTTTATCAGACTTCCCCATATGATGTATTCTCGGAGTGCAAAATCGGCCGAAGCTACAGGAGCGTCGAGAGACGTAGTGGTTGGGGACGTAAGGATAATTCTTCGCCGATTCTGCTATGCTTCGGCTGAGTCGCCCGTACAATCGACCACGGGTCCGCGAGGGAGGAGACCATGAAGGGTACGATACGCATAGCGGCCGCAGGGTTGGCCATCATCACGATGTCGCTGTCCGGCTGCTTGACCCTGCCGCACCGGCAGATGGAGGGCTTGGCCCCGGTCGTTCCGGCCGCGGGCGAGGCAGTGGTGCTCAACGACTTGTATATCGTCGTGGACGCCTCGGGTTCGATGCACCCGCCCGACAAGTACCGGGTGGCCAAGGACCTTGTCGGCCAGTTTGCCATCGCCGCGCCGGATGATTACTACGGCGTCCAGCTCAACACCTTCGGCGGCGAGTGGAAAATGGACTGGCTCAACATGCCGATGGAGACCTTTGACCGCGAGCGCCTGAAGGCGAACGTGGCGAAGATAAAGTTCCTGAGCGGCTCGACGCCGCTGTCTGAGGCGCTGGACGCGCTTGCGCCCACCATGAAGGGACGGGCGACCCACAGCGCGGTGCTCATTTTCTCCGACGGCATGTCCGATCCTGAGGCGGCCCTTGCCTCGGCCCGCGGCTTGCTTCTGGCCCACCCTGGAAAGCTCTGTTTCCACACGGTGCAGCTGGGTTGCGACGAGCCGGGCGCAGCCTTGCTTCAGCAGCTGTCCGCCTTGACGGACTGCGGAACCAACCGTCATGCGGATCAGGCCAGCAACATCCCAGGCATGGAAGCCCTGGTGCGCGATGTGTTCTTTGGTCCCCTGGTGGATAACGACAACGACGGCGTGCCGGACTCGCGTGACCTCTGCCCCGACACACCGGCGGGCATGTCCGTAAACGGCTACGGATGCCATAGCTGGGGCACGGTCTACTTCGACACGGACAAGGCGGACGTGAAGCGGCAATACAAAACAGTGCTGGACGAGGTGGCCTCGCGCATGCTCAACACGCCGGGTGCCTGCCTGCGCGTGGAGGGGCATGCCGACGCGCGCAACGAGGTGGAGTACAACCAGCGCCTGTCCGAGCGCCGCTGCAATGCGGTGCGCGATGCCTTGATCAAGCGCGGTGTTGGCGCGGAACGGCTCATCCTGAATGGGTTCAGCGAACTTCGCCCGGTCGCTCCCAATACCTCGGCCCACAATATGCAGCTCAACCGTCGCGTCGAGCTTATTCCCCTGCCCTGAGGGCAGAACCCGGCCAATGCACCCCGCAGCCTTTCAGGCTGCGGGGTTTTTCGTTGTCGCTCCGGGTGCGATGCGTTCGTAGATTCGCTATCATGGCGCGCATGCGTGTGTTGCTTGCCTGGGGCGTTGCCTTCATAAACGCCATCCATTACGTGTTGTTCAAAGTCCGGCTGATGAATCCGCCGGACTTTCGCCGCTATCCCACTCACTGGGAGCCCTGGCTGGGCGGCATGCTCGGTTGGAAGCGGACCCTGCGGGTGCGCCATGCGGAGCGCTGCCCGGTGGAGGGGGCGGCGGTTTTCGTGTCGAACCACGTAAAGCTGGACGACCCGCTCTTTCTCTGGGGGGCGGTGGACCGCGCCACAGGGGGACGGCGGCACATCTATTTCATGATGCGGGATGATTTCTTCCGGGGGTGGCCTTGGGACTACCTCCCCTTCAGCATGAACGAATTGACAGCCAGCTCGGGGTGCATCCAGATTTCCCGTGACCAAGTAAGCCTGTCGCAGTTAAAGCCGCTGCTTCAGGTCCTTGAGCGGGGAGAGTCCTTCTTGATGTTTCCCGGCCGCACTCGCAGCCGCACGGGACAGTGCATCGAATACCGCGACGGCATTGACGAGCCCGGCGGCGTTTCCTTTTTCCTCGCCCATGGCAGCCGTCGTGCGGGGTGCGACATTCCCGCCGTTCCGCTTGCCCGTACGCACAACCCGGTAAGCGGGGTAAGCACGGTTGTGTTTGGAGCGCCTATGGTGCTGCCGAAAGGCGCGCAGCGCGAGGCCCAGCGCGATTTCGACCTCGAGCTTGCCGTGGCCATATCCAACTTGATTGAGTTGCATGCGCTGCATGCGTTGTCGATGCTGCTGTATCTGCGAAGCCTGCACAGCCAAACCGGGCCCTACACGTTGCGTCAGGCCGAGTCCGATGTGCGGGCTATATTGACGGCGGCGGAGAAATCCGGACGCTTCGTGGACCGCGGCGCGCTGGCGGAGCCCAAGGTCGCCGTTGCCGGCGCCGCGCGTTGGCTTGAGAAGCACGGCGCGCTGCGCATGGTGGACGACGCCATCCACGCGGAGCCCTCCGCAATACTGAGCGCGCCCGAATGGGATACGAAGTACCGGAAGAACAACCCCGTCAAGTTCTACGCGAATCAGGCGCTCCACCTCGTCGATGTTGTCGCGGCTGCCGAAGAGCGCGTATCTTGCCCTTCCGCAGCCGCGCGATTGGAAACCTGAAACATGTGGCAGCTCATCCGGCAAAACCAAAGACGCTCAATAATTCTAGTGGGCGCCATGTTCCTGTTGCTCGCTTCGCTGGGATTCCTGATTGGTGTTACGGTATTTCCGGGCGACACCCATGCCGTGGGCGACCGCATCCTTTTTGATCCCACCGGGGGAATGATGGGGATAGCGGTGGCCTCGCTGCTGTGGATCATCCAGGCGCTGGTGGCGTATTTCCGGGGCGACGCAATCCTCCTGTCCGCCAGTGGCGCCCGTCGGATTGAGAAAGAGGACCATCCCCGCCTTTTCAACGTGGTCGAGGAGATGACGATTGCGGCGCAGTTGCCCAAGATGCCCGACGTTTACATCATCGAGGACAGCGCGCTGAATGCGTTCGCGGCGGGCCGCAAGCCGGAGACCGCGAAGGTGGCCATCACCACCGGCCTGTTGGAGAAGCTGGACCGCGATCAACTTCAGGGGGTGATGGCGCACGAAATCGCCCACGTGGTGCACCGTGACGTATTGTTCATGACGATGCTCGGCGTCATGCTGGGAACCATCGTGCTATTGTCGGAACTGTTCCTGCGTTCCATGCGCCATATGACCGTGGGTGGAGGCAGCCGCTATGGCGGTTCCCGCCGGGGCAAAAACGGCGGCGGGGCGCAATTGGTCCTGCTTGCGCTGGTGGTGGTGTTGGCTATCCTTGCGCCGCTGATAGCGCAGGTGATCTATTTTGCCTGCTCGCGCCGCCGCGAGTACTTGGCGGATGCCGGAGCGGCGGTCTACACGCGGTATCCCGAGGGGCTGGCTTCCGCGCTGGAGGTCTTGGCTGGCCAGCATGGAAAGCTGCAACGGGTGAGCAAGGCGACAGCGCCACTCTTCATTGTCAACCCGTTGAATCCCTCCGCAAGGAGCATGATGGGAATCCTGTCGACGCATCCGCCCACGGACAAACGCATCAAGGTGCTGCGTTCGATCGGCCAGGGAGTGTCGTATGCGGCCTACCAGTCGGCCTGGAAGCAGGTGGACCGGAAGGCTTGGATGCCCGGCGACCTGACGGCCGAGGCGGCAGTGGCCGTGCGCGGAGCCAGCGCCGATGCCGCCGCGCGCACGCGCAAGCGCGACACCGGCGACATGTTGCGCAAGCTGCACGATTTCATTTTCATTCCTTGCGCATGCGGCATGCGCATCAAGCTGCCGCCCGAATGGAAGGAACCCGAGGCTGCTTGTCCCAAATGCGGCCGCCGTCATCCGGTTCCGCTTGAAGGTTTGGCCGCCACGGCAGCGGTGCTGACCGGGCGCGGCATCCCCGGTGTGGGGGCGCTGGCTGAAGGGGGGACGCCCCGCCACGAGCAGACAGTGGATAAACCGCGTGGCGCCTGGGTTACCGTGCAGTGCCGTTGCGGCCAGAAGAAAAACCTGGGCCCGGGCTTCAGCGCACCAAGCACTCGGTGCAGCCGCTGTGGCGAGGACATTCAGGTGAGGCTGATCGACTGATATCGCGCCGGTTCCGTCGTGTGGTCAGCGCCTAAACGGGTCCCGAACGGGGGCGTCGTCTTGCGGCACAAGACGCAGCAGCAGCCGGATTAGCGGATTGAGCAAGGCAACGCGGTGTCGAATCCATATCTCCGTGGGTTGCGGTGTGGCGCCCAGCCGGGCCTTGGGTTCCAACGCGGTGCGGCCAAAGTGCGCCTCCTCGCAGCCCAAGGCCAGGGCGTCATCGATGACGCTGTGCAGCAGGCGCAGGTACAAAGGCGCTTCCCGGTTGGCCTCATAGTCAAAGCCCACCACATGGGCATGCGCCGTGGCACCGTCGCGCAATACGAAAGAGAAGCCAAGCAGCACGCCATCGCGGCGAAGTGCGGTGCAACGCCAGTTTCCCGTGCCCGCTGCCGCCGCGAGCGCGGAAAAATAACCGGGCCTTACCACGCCAAAGCGCATCTGTGCGCGCTTTTCCACCTGGGCGTAAAGCTCGTGAATCCGCCCGGCCTCGGTTCTCAGGTCGGTCATCGTCTCGACGGAGATTCCAGCCTGCTCAATGGCGGTGTCCGTGGCTCGGGCCGCCTTGCGATACTTGGTGTTCAGGGCGGAAAGGTAATCTTCGCGCGAGCGCCATGCGGGTTTCAGCCGCAAGACCATGCAGGGTTCCACGCGCAACGAAACGAAACCGGCTTGCCGCAGCGCCTCCCGATGCGTGGTGGAGGCTGCGGGGAAGTCCTTGATGACAACGAAGTCCGCGCCACCGCTCTTTTCGATCAGGCCATCAAGCCCGGCAATCACGTCGGGCCACGCGGCCGTTGAATCGCATCCCCCTTCAATGGCTACGCCATCCATGCCGCAGGAATAGAGATTGCCGCATACCAGCACCCTGCGCCCAAGCAGGCCCAGCGTCCGGTTGCGTGTCCATGTGGTGGCCTGTTCGAGCAGGCGCCCGAGGCGTCGCTGCCGGAGGTTGTGCTCGGTTCGCTCCCGGACGGCCAGCAGCTCATCGCCCGCGATGATCTGCTGAGTCCGCAGCGCGGCGAAGGGTTCTCCCTGGAAATGAAGCAGCGCATACCGCTGGGTGACCTCGTCCGGAACCTCCTGCTCGACGGCCTGAAGGACGGCGCGCTGCAGGAAAAGTCCGGCGTTTCGCGTGAGGTCTTCCCATGCCGCGGGCAGCTCGGCGGCATGATCGCATGCGCGTAACTCAATGGTGGAAGCCGCTGGCAGGCAGCGCAAGCGGTCGAGTCGGGTGAGCGCGAAGAACTGGCGCGCGCAACTGTATTCGCTCATCCCATCACTCCCTCGCCCGGATTTCCCGGCATTTGTAGCACACAGCCCTTCCCCTGAACCATTCCCCGGCTTCGATTGACGCGGCGGGCCTCCTGTGAAAGAATAGCGGAACAGGCGCGGCAAGCCAGCCGGTGCGGCACAACAGGGGTAACCACCATGCATGGGTATATTCGGGGAGCCGCAATCTTCATCGCGGCCGTGGCCGCTCTGTTGACCACGGGTTGTCCTCCTGCACAAACGCCGCCCTCGGCCTCGTTCACTGCAAACCCACGCACCGGGGCACTGCCGCTGTCGGTCAGTTTCACGGATACTTCCAATCCGGGCAGTGAGGCCATCACCACCTGGGCATGGAACTTTGGCGACGGCGGCACCAGCGACCGCCAGAACCCGACGCACGTCTACACGCAGCCGGGGGTCTACGACGTGCGCCTCTCCGTGACGACGCCCTTGGGCACCAACGAGACCGTGTCGCAGGCCTTCATCACGGCCTATCAAGGCATACCCGTGATTCTGAGTGACAACGCGGTGCTGGCGGATGAGCAGCCCGGCTTCACGATCACGGGTGTGCAGACGGCCTCACTCAGCGGCACCACGGCGACGGGAGGCGCGCCGCCTCAGTCCGGCCAAGTGCTGGTGGGCGGCGCGGGAAGCGGCTTCGCGCGCCGTGTTACCGGGGTGACGCAAAGCGGAAACACCTTTACGGCAAGCACCGAGAACGCCAGCCTGGCCGAAGTCTTCGAGCAGGTGGATGTAACGGTGAGTGGCAAATTCGCGAGCCAGAATATCTCGATACCGAACGTGCGCGCCCTGAATACCGGGGGCATGACCGCTAATTTCAGCGGCAGCCTCAACTTCGCGCCGGAGGTCAGCGTGGACCTGCGTATCGAGAATGGAAACATTACGGCCTTCAGCTATGAGGTGGCGGGACGACTTAACCTCGATTTCGACGTGGTCTTCAATGCCAGCGCTGCCGGGGATGCAGAGGATACGGTGTCCCTGTTCGAGGCGCTCGGGCGCAACCGTCCAACGGTGCTGGCTTCCGCGCGGGCGGGCGGTGCGCCCGTGGTCATCCAGTTCGTGCTAGACCTGAACCTGGTGTCGGAGGTGAGCACAGCGGCGGGCGGAAACTTCAGCGCGGGCTTCGACAGCGAGCGCGACATACGCCTGAGCGCTCAGTACGCGAATGGTCAATGGTCCAGCCTCGACTCGGTGTCGCTTAACCCGGACGTGGATACGCCTTCCTGGAATATGACGGATGACTTCGAGGGCCGCTTCTATGTGGAGCCGACGGTGACCGCGCGCCTCTACGGGGTTGACGGGCCACTCCTCGCCGCCGCGCCCCACGGGCTCTTCGAGACGATGCCCGAACCCGCGCCGTTGCGCGCCAGCTGGAAGGCCGCCATCAATGCGCGTGGGGAATTCGGCAGCGACGACCTCATCTCTTTTGGTCCCGGCATCGCTTCGGAATACTTCCCGTTGACCGAGGGTCCCACCTATCCGCTATGGAGTTTCATCGCTCCCCAACCAATTCTCACGGTAAGCCCTGCGGAGCGCGAGGTGAGCGCGGCCGCTGGAACCACCACCTTCACGGTGTCGAATACCGGAACGGGCGCGATGTCCTGGACCGCGAGCCGTCCCTCGGGCGTAGCGTGGATCACCGGCATCGCGTTGAGTCCCGGTGGCGGCGGAGTGACGGTGACCTATGCGGCCAACACCAACCCGGAGTCCCGCCGGGCAAACATCATCTTCACGGCCGAGGGCGCGGTGGGCAGTCCCTTCGCAGCGAGCATCGTGCAGGCCGGCGCCGAGTAGCCTGCCGCGCTAGGCAAAGGCGCCCGCGCGCTGCAACAGCAGTGTGGCCCCCAGCACTGCGGCCACTTCGCTGCGATAGGTGTAGGCCCCAAGGGTGATCGGCCGGGCGCCTGCGCCCGTGAACGCCGCGATTTCCTCGCAGGTGAAATCCCCTTCAGGTCCCACCGCCAGCAGGAGATCGCCGGTTACTTCCACGGAATCTACTGCTTGGGCCTCTGGGGTCATCGCCGCGATATAGGCGGTTCCCGCATGGGCAGCGATCACTTTAAGGGGCTCTTCGATTAACTCAATGTTGGGCAGCCAGTTTCGGCCACATTGCTTGCAGACCTCGACCAAGATGCGTTCCCACTTGGCTTCCTGCTTGGGGAGTCGTTCGCTGCGGCGGGCACGAAAAAAGACGAAGCGCGTCACACCTACTTCGGTCCCACGGCGAAGCAGCTCCTCAATGGCACCCGGTCGATGCAGCGCCGCGACGAGCAGGGTGCAGTGCGGAGACGGGGGAGGCGCCACGGTCCGCTCCACGATGTGTATCGCGGCTTCGCGCTTGCCCGCCACTTCGAAGGCCCCCCGCCATATGCGGCCCGCGCCATCGAAGACTTCAACCGTTTCACCCGGCTTCAGGCGCGCCACCCGCAAGGCATGGTGCGCTTCTCCTTCCGGCAGCGCAAGGATGTCGGTGTCGGCGGTGTCTGGCGGAACATGAAAACGGTGCAGGTGCGACATGTCGCCTCCAAGGTTCAACGGGTGTTGCTTCAACTCTAGCACGCGTCCGCGCGCCAGTAGAACGTGATGCATCTCCCACCCGTGCGATGGTGACCGCGGACTTGACCGCCAACCCGATGCGACCCATACTGGCGGCGGGAGGGGCGCGAGCTTTGCGGCCAGCGGAAACGATATCAATCCACTATCTCGTTGATTGCGGCGGCGACAAGCGTTTCGAGTTTCAGGTGACGCTGGATCCCGCGACGCTTGAGCGCAACGGAGCCGAGCATCCGGAACCGCCGGATTGGGCCCTGCTCGAGCGGCATCGTTGCGACTGCTGCCCACTGCCAGGGGGCCCTGGTAAGACCTGTCCGGCGGCCATGGCGCTTGTGGACCTTGTGGCGGGTTTTGGCGAGATGCTGTCCTACGCCGAGGCAGCGGTCGTGGTGACGACCCGCCAGCGCGAGGTTCATACCCGCACCAGTGTGCAGCGCGTGTTGAGTTCGCTGGTCGGGCTATACATGGCCACCAGCGGCTGCCCGAGCATGGCCTTCCTCAAGCCGATGGCGCGCTTCCATCTACCTTTCGCCTCGCGGCAGGAAACGCTATTTCGTGCTGCAAGCGCCCACATGCTGATGCAGTATTTCCTGCATCGCGAGGGTAAGCCCTGCGACATGAACCTCGAGACCCTCCAGGCACAGTATCAGCGGCTGAGCCTCGTGAACAGGAACATCGCGAACCGGCTGCGCGAGGCAACGCAGGGCGACGCCAACGTGAACGCCGTGGTGCTGCTGGACCTCTTCGCGCAGGATATTCCCATGGCGATTGACGAAGGCTTGGGCGAGCTGGCGCAACTGTTCCACGCGGCCACAGCGGAACATCCTCCGCGCGCCTAAGCGCCGTCAGGGCTGCCTCAGCGAAACCGGCATGAGGTACTCGCCGCGCAGTTCGCGTTTCCACCAGGTTCCCTCGCGGAAGCCCTCATCCCAACTGGTGAACTGGTAGCGGTAATAAAGCGCCCGGATATGGCTGGGAGGAGCGTCTTTGAACGGGACTTCGGCGAAGAGCGATTCGACTGGATCGGAGCCGCGCAAGAGTTGCAAGACGAGGCGCTGGAACCAGGGCGTCTGCTCGACATGGCTGAGCGCGGCGAACCACATCTGCCAGTCAAGCCTGGGCTGATGCGGTTGGCACCAGCGAGGTGCGGCCGACGGGTCGCCGGGCTTGTAGTGGAAGCGATAGGGTTTCCAGTTGATCCGGTCATTGCTCCCCTCAATCTCGATTTCGTGGCGCTCGGTCGTCATGAAACGGAACAGGCCATAGCTGTTGCACACACACCATGGCTGAGCGGCGGCCAGCGCGCCGCGCAGCGACCCCAGCGATTCCATGCCCCCAAACAGCGCGATGGTCTGCAGCCCGAGGAGGAAGCTCCATGCGCCAGCCGCCAGCGCACGGGGATAACGCCACGACCTTCCGGGCAAAGGGGGCACATGTTCCCGCTGGAGGTATTGGCGCAGGGGTCGCGGGAGCAGACTTGCCAGCAGGGCGTCGTCCAGCCAGAGCAAACAAAGCGCGAGCGTGAGCAGATTGAAGAAAGTGTAGTTGCCGGTGGCCAGGATGAGCAGCATCAGAAGCGCAAAACTGGCTGCCCCCGTGGCGCGAACGCGGCGCGGTAGAAAGAGAAACCATGGCGCAATGAGCTCGACAAAGAACATGACGGCCACCGAAAACTGGAGCACGACCGTGGGTAAATGGTGCGCGAACCACGAAGCAGCATGGGGCAGCGGCTGGGTTTCAAAGTGAAAGCGCAATGCGTCGAGTGTGGTCCAGGTCTCGTCGGGCAGCTTTACCCAGCCCGAGAAGAACATCAGTTTCCAGAGGAGGAGTCGAAGCAACCACAGGGCCAATCGCGGCGCTAGCGGGTCAAGCAGGGGCCGCTCGAGCCATACGGCGGGCGCGACGAACCATGCGAGCAACGTGGTTTCGAGGAGCAGGATATCCCACTGAAAGCCGAGGAATACCCCACCGAGTTGATAGAGGCTGAGGTAAAGAACCCAGCACAGTCCAAGGGCGAGGCGCGGCAGCACGCCCGCCGCAAGCAGCGCTGCGCCAATCATGCCCCAATAGCAATAGGTCTTCAGGGCAAAGTCGCTGACACTCCACCAGCCAAGGGTGGGAGCCTGCCACCATGCCACGCCGCCATGATGCTGCCTGAGGGCATTCATCCATTCCGCGGCGGGCAATATGCCTTCGCTCCCGGCCAGTCCGTCTATCTGCGTGCTCAGCGACAGGAAAGCCACGAAGTGCACGAGGCCGAGCAGCCGTAGGAACACCCACCGCACCAGCCTGTAGTCGGGCCGAGCGGAGGAGGGGCCATGAAGCCACCGCCACACCCGGCGGCGGCAGGAGCGGATGCGCGTCAAGCCCCCTTCCATTGGGCGGGGCGCTTCTCGAAGTGCGCGGCCATGGCTTCGCCGATGTCCTCGGTGCCGATGAGATAGCTCTGGGCCAGCCGCTCCATCGCCATCTGGGTGTGGCGGTCCACGCCATCGCCCTGATCGATCACATACTTCACCAGGCCAACGGCCAGTGGAGCGTTCTGGGCGATCTGCCGCGCAAGTTTCTGGGCCTCGCTCTCGATGTCCGCATCGGGAACCACGCGGTTGACCAGGCCCCACGAGAGCGCCTCCTGGGCGCTCACCTCGCGGGCGGTCATGAGCATGTCCTTGGCGCGGCTGGGTCCAATCAACTTGGTAAGGCGCGTGGTGCCGCCCACGTCGGCAATCAGGCCGAGGCGCGTCTCCGGAACGGAGAGCGTGGTGCTCTCGCCCACAACGCGGAAGTCGAAGGAGAGGGCCAGCTCAAGCCCCATCCCCATTACCCTGCCCTGGATCGCGCCGATTACGGGCACCTCCGTCAACTCGATGGTGTGTAGCGGATGCTGCACCTGTTCGGCAAAGCGCCGTAGCCACCGGGCCGTGTTGCCCGCACCGACCTCCATCTTTGACTGGGCCAGCGACATCAGGTCGATGCCCGAAGAGAAGACCGGGCCCTCGGCCTCGACGATCACGGCGCGTACCTGCGGGTGCTGGTCGGCGCCTCGTATCGCCGCGGCGATCGCCTCGGTGAATTCAATCGTCAGGGCATTCCGCTTTTCGGCCCGGTTGAGGGTGACGTAGAGCAGGTTGTCCTCAATGCGCGTGCGTACCCAATCGGCGCTCATGGCGAGTATCTCCTTAGGAGCGGGCCATGCGCATTACGTCGGAATTGAGCTCCAGCGGCTGGCTGTCGGGCAGGCACTTGTACTGCTCGAAGTCGGTGTAGCCCACCTCGCGCAGGAAGTCCTCGTCGATCAAGGCTTTGCCGTTGGAAAGCTCCGGATGCGCAAGTATCTCATAGGTGGCGTCGGCGATGATGTCGGCCTTGCGCCAGATGCTTGGGTCGCCCATGCCATAGTTCTGGGTGGCGGCCGACTCGATCACCGTCTTGGGCCAAAGGGCGGAACCCTTGATGTTGTAGTCCTTGAATTCCTCCGCCACGCCCTGCGCGATCATGGTCATGCCGAACTTGCCAATCATGTAGGCAATGTGACCGGCCACGACACTGAGGTCCACCGGCGGAGACATGTTGACCACATGCCCGCTCTTCTGCGTCTTCATCTGCTCAATGAAGGCATAGGTGCAGGCATAGGCGGCGCGGGCATTCACGTCGAGCACGAGGTCGAACTTGTTCATCGGGGTCTCATCGAGATTGCGCCACCAAAGCGCCCCGGCGTTGTTGATGACGGCGTCAATGCGGCCGAACTTGTCCAGCGTGGCGGCGGCCGCCGCGTTGACGCTCTCGATGTCGCGCACGTTGCACTGCACCGGCAGAACCTCAGGGGCGCCGGCCTCGCGAATCTCGTCGGCGGCGGTGAAAATCGTGCCCGGCAGCTTGGGGTGCGGCTCGGTGGTCTTGGCGGCGACGACGATGCTCCAGCCCTCGCGGGCAAGCCGCTTCGCGCAGCACAGGCCAATCCCGCGCGATGCGCCGGTGATGAATGCGACCTTGCTCATGATGTTTCCCTCCTCGTTGGGGTGACTTGTATCAAGGGAAAAGCATACGATCCGGGACGCGACGATTACCAAATATACGGATGTGCCCCGACAATGGACCTCTTGCAGACCATCTTCAGCAACCGCCAGGACCTCCTGTGGCTCGTGGTGGTGCTTTTCGATCTGGGACTTACCGTGCTGCTCTTCCGGCTTTTCGGAAAGGCCGGGCTCTATGGCGTCATCGTGGTCAACGTGATGCTCTGCAACCTGCTTGGCCCGAAGATCACCGTCGTCTTCGGCTTCAACACCACCATGGGGGCGATACTCTACTCCGGCATTTATTTCGCGACCGATCTCTTGAGCGAGCGCTATGGCCGACGCGAGGCCAACCGTGCCGTAATGCTGGGCTTTGCCGCCAGCGTTTCCATGCTGGCATTGGGGATGATGAGCCTGCTCTTCGAGCCCACGCCCGACCCGCAGAAGAATGCCTTCGCCACCCAGATGCACGACGCCACCGCCGCCCTCTTCAACTTCACGCCGCGATTCGTGCTGGGCTCCCTGCTGGCCTACCTTGTCAGCCAGACACACGATGTGTGGATGTTTCACCTCTTGAAGCGGTGGACCAAGGGGCGGCACCTGTGGCTGCGCAACAACGTTTCCACCATGAGCTCGCAACTCATCGACAACGTCATCTACGGTGCGGTGGTGTGGGTGGGAATCTTCGACGTGTGGACCGCCATCGAACTGGGCCTGGCGAAGTACCTGTTCAAGGTGATCATCGCCCTGCTGGACACCCCGTTCATTTACTGGGCGCGTTCGTGGCGGATGCACGAAAAAGACTGGGTCGAGGGGGAGCACCGGCAACTTGCGCCGGAATCAGCCCAAGCCTGAGCTTCAGTTGATTTCCTGTCCCCGCCGCAGCATGAGGTAGGACTCGTCGTAGGCGAGACTGCCAAACCAGCCTGCCTTGGGACGGCGGCGCACCTCAAGCACCTGATAGCCCCAGAACGATTCGAGACACCAGCGCCAAACCCGGGAGTTGGTTTCCAGCGCCGGATTTTCCGGTATGCCGTATCTGCCCATGCCAGCCTCACTCGATCTGGCCCGGCGCGGCTTGGAGCCCCGCGAGGCCTGTCCCTTACCCGCACCGAGTATACCAGATTGCGCGGGAAAGTAAAGGGGGTGTCTGGGGCAAATCATTCAACCCAGAACAGGCGCCGCACCACCTGTCAGGGCATACGGTAAAGCACAAGACCTTCCCCCCGAAGCACCGGGTCCAATGCGAGGGGAAACGACTCCGGTGCAAGTACATACGCGATGCCGTAGGTGGCGCGTAGTGTCCTCCATTCTTCCGGGCTGCGTCCGGTCCAGAGGGTGAGGTCGTAATTCCAGGGCTGTCCCCACCGGATGCCGTAGGCGTCGCCCAGCATTTTCTCAATGACGGGACCGAGGCTGCGTATATAGGGTGTGAGCAAGGGGGTCTCGAACGTGGCGAAGACGGGCTGGCCGGTCTTCTCTTGATAATTGAGTGTCCAGAACGGCGCGAGCAGGATACCGGTGGGGTTGTTCTCGGTCTCGAAGAAGCGCCGCATTTCCACCTCGAAGGGGGAGCGGACAAGTTGCTGGCGATGATGGTATTCGTGTAAGAGCATCCCCGCCACGGCTGTCAGGCCCAATACGGGAAGTGCCGTGGCAAGCCACCGTGAACCTATGCTTGTCGAGTCTCGTTGCTCGCGGGATGCTTGAACAACATCCCCCGCCGCATGACGGGGAATGTACTCCCAGAGTCTCTGCATATAGCCCAGAGCGATGACCTTCTCCAGCGCGGCCACCAGAATCCCCAGCAGGGCGCAGGCCGCTAGGAACGGGGTAGCGAGCGCCAGGGTGAACCAGGCGGCAGCGAGCAGCACAGACACCGCGGCACGATGCGCGGGGATACCACGTGCCACGGCCACCATGGCGCCACCGACCAGCAGGAACAGCGGTCCTTCGCTGGGCATGACATAGCGGCCGTGGAATGTTTCGGGAAGCACAAGTGCAAGCAGCGGACGCGCCGCCAGCCAACCCGCCGCCGCGAGCGCGGCCGCCATCTGCCGGCTGGAAAGATTGATGACCGCCACAAGCACGAGCAGGACGATCGCCACGTGATTCGTCAGCCGGTAAGGCAGCCAGCCAATGATGAGGTAGGGCGTGTCTATGCCCATCCATTGCTGCACTCCCCATGCAATGCCAACGGCTGAGGAGGCGATGGTGGCGTAAAGCATCAGCACCGCCAGCCCGTGTACACGCGCGCCGCGTGCACGCTCGCTCCACAGCCAAAGCCCGCCCAGTGCCAAGGCGGCCACCATGCCCAGCGTGCTGTGCCACAGCGGCCCAAAGCGAGGTGGCAGCACGGGCCGCCGGTGAATGTCCTCGTAGTAGGTGAAGCGCTTCCAAACCTCATGCGCGTCGACGGCGCTCGAATAGCCGCCTCCATCCGGCATGGGCTGCCGGAGCAGCAGGTAGACCACGGTGAACAGCGCGCTTACGGCGAGGCCGCAGAGCAGTCCCTGAGTCGCGGGGCGCAGGTGTTCGCGCTCTTGCCAAACGACCCATGCCAACATCAGCCCCGCCAGCGCCAGCACCGGGGGCAGCTGTCCCACGTGAACCACGGGCATGGCCATGGTCATGAAGAAGGCGATGCACCAGCGCCTGGCTGCAAAGGCGCACACGCAGAGCAGCGCCCAGGCCAGTCCCAGCTCGCCCGAGGTAAACATGAACGGCCACACGTCGTTGGAGTAATAGCTGCGGAAGAAGGCGTGGGCGTTCGCCAGAATCAGCAATGTCGCCAGATGTCCCGCCAGGGCGCGCCGGGCCAACAGGCTTCCCAGGATGTATAAGGGAAGCATGGCGCCCCACGCGCAAAGCAGGTTGCGCAGGCCGCAGACCAGCAGGGCGCTGTCCGTCAGTTTCAGAAGCAGCGCGCTCGAGTAGTAGTGAATTGAGAAGGAATTCCATGCATACACGCGAAGCGGGTGTCCATCCGGGTAGGGCACCACACCCAGCAGCGCTTGCGCGCGCTCGAAGCCCTCTTCCCATCGCACCCCGCGCAAGGCCACCCCAAGGACCCCGACCAGCATCCAGAAGGCAAGCCCCTGCCAGAAGTGGCGGATCGCAGGTTCGTGTTTGTTCACCGTCCAGCCCCGGGCACGAAGCGCCGTCGCAATTGCTCCGTTAATTCGGGGAGCGGTGTCAGCCCGGCAGGTTTCCCTGTCAGGTCGCGAAGCAGGACGCCGCTGTCCGGCATGCGCAACAGCGGGTCCAGCTCAAGTAGACCGGCGATGAGGAATGGACGTTCCAAGATGTCCGGATCGGGCAGGGCCAAGCCCGCTTCCCGTAAGACCACGTGACCATGGAGGAGGATATCCAAATCCATCGTGCGTGGCGCGTAGCGGTCTGCGTCGCGCTGGCGGCCCAGCGTCTTCTCGATATCGCGCAGCACCTCATGCTTGAATTCGAGCGGCGCCATGCCGGTCTCCAGCCGCGCCACGCCGTTCACGAAATCATCCTGCTCGGGACGTCCTATCGCCTGGGTCTGGTAGAAAGTCGACAAGCCCGTCAGGCGCGCGCGCCGGGACAGCGCCTCCACAGCGGCGGGAACATTCCGCATTGGCTCGACGTTCGAGCCTATCGCCACATACGCAACGGAACCCGCCATGCTAGTCCTGCTGGAGGCGGGTTATTTCCACCGCGACACTGCGCGCGAAGCGAAGGGCGCCCGGCTTGTCGACGGACACATCGGCGCGCCGCACGCGCGGATCGGTAAGGCAGAGCTTGGCGCACTCCTCGGCCATCTTCTCCACCAGGAAGAACTGGGAAGACTCAACCATCGCGAGCAGCTTCTTCTTGATGTCTTTGTAGTTGATGGTGTCTTCGATGCGGTCCGAACTCCCCGCCCCCCGCAGGTCGGCATGCAGGGTGATGTTCAGGATCACTTCCTGCAGGTTTTCGCGTTCCTCAGGATAAATCCCCACGATGCAGCGGGTGGACAAGTCGCGAATGTGGATCCGGTCCAGGGTCGTATCAGTCATACACACATCCTGTCAGGTGTTGGCCGCCATCCACATGGACAACCTGCCCGGTGATGAACGTACTGCGCACAAGAAATAAGACCGCCTCCGCCACATGGCCCGCGTCGCCATAAGCCCGCAGGGGATTTTGCTCGCCCCGCTGCGCAAGGTAGGCCGCGTCCTTGTCGGGTGGAGGAAGCACGGCGCCCGGCGCGACAGCGTTGACCCGCACGCGGGGCGCGAACTCCAGCGCGGCGGCGCGCGTGATGGTGTGCAGCAGACGCTTGCTCAAATGATAACTGAAGTGACTTCGGTCGTAGGAACGAATCGTCGCGTCGAGCAGATTGACGATCACGCCCTCACGATCCTGGGCATGGAAGGCGCGCATCAACGCCAGGGGCGCAAAGGCATTGGCGTCGAGTACCGCGTGGGCATCGGCCTCGGAGAAGTCCCGCAGCTCGTCGTTCGGGAAAACGCTCGCGTTGTTCACGAGGATGTCCAGGGGGCCGACCGTCGAGCACGCCGCATCGAAGACCCGGCGCGCGCTTTCGCCATCATCCAGTGCTCCCTGCACCAGCCAGGCCCTGCGCCCAAGTCCTTCGATCTCCATCGCAGTCGCCTCGGCTTCGGACTTGGAATTGCGGTAATGCAGCACGACATCCGCTCCCGCCCTCGCCAAGGCCAGAGCCGACTCACGTCCCAGCCGGACCGCGGCACCGGTCACGAGTGCGCGCGCACCGGCAAGGTTCCACAGATCCACGTGCGTTGAAATGATGACCACTCCTCTTGGCTGCCCACGGAAAGCATAGACACGCGGCGGCGCTGAGTCCAACAGTCTCCAGGACCGCGCCATTCCCCTGCTGGATTACATGCGGCGGCATAGCCCAGAATAGGCCCATCGTTGGCCGAGGGGAAGCGCCAGCAAATCGGAGGAGTACCGGACGCGTGAGCACTAAGTCATCGCCCAAGCCGTCGAAGAAAAGCAGCGCTCCGCCGCTGGAAGAGCACGGCGCGCTGGAGCAGTTTCTGCACAACGACGCAGCCGCGGCGATACTGCTGCTGAGTTCGGCGATTCTGGCCTTCATCTGCGCCAACTCCAGCTTCCATGTGCTGGGCGAGATGTCCATGAAGGAGTTCTACAACAAGCTCTGGCACATGGATCTCGGCATAGCGGTGCACAACTTCGACATCACCCAGTCGTTGCACCTCTGGATCAATGATGGCTTGATGGCCATCTTTTTCTTTCTTGTGGGGCTCGAGATCAAGCGCGAGATGCTGGTGGGGGAGCTGGCCTCGGTGCGCAAGGCGGCCCTGCCCATAGGCGCCGCGCTAGGGGGGATGGTCTGCCCCGCCGCCATATTTGCCCTGCTCAACCTGGGGCAGCCCGGCATCACCGGCTGGGGCATTCCCATGGCCACCGACATCGCCTTCGCTGTCGGCATTCTCGGGCTGCTGTCGGGCCGGGTGCCCGTGTCCTTGTGCGTCTTCCTGATGGCGCTGGCCATCGTGGACGATCTTGGCGCCGTGCTTGTTATCGCCGTTTTCTACACCGAGAGCATCGCGGCCACGCAGCTCTTCGCGGGCCTTGCCGTGACGTGCGTGTCTTTCGCGTTTTCTTACATGGGCTTGCGCAACACCATCGTTTACGTGATGCTGTTCTTCGTGATTTGGATCACCTTTCTCCAGTCCGGCGTGCATGCCACGGTTGCGGGCGTGCTGTTTGCCTTCAGCATTCCCGTGGACGCTCGCTATGAGACGCCGCTCTTCATCAGCCGCATCCAGCATCTGCTCAAGCGTTTCGGCGACGCCGAGGACTATGCCAGCCCGCTTCAGGTGAACGCCGCGCAGCAGCACATCATCCGCGCGATAGGCGCGGAGTGTGTCCATGTGGAGGCCCCGTTGCAGCGCATCGAGCGTCTGCTCCACCCCTACACCGCGTTTCTCATCATGCCGATATTCGCCTTTGCCAATGCGGGCGTGTCGCTGGATTTCTCGAACATCGGCGAACTGCTTACCAGCCGCGTGACCCTTGGCGTCATGCTGGGGCTGCTGATTGGCAAGCAAGTCGGCATCACGGGTTTCTCGTGGATCATGGTCAAGCTCAAGCTGGCCGAGCTGCCAACCGGCGCGAACTGGAAGCAGCTTTATGCCGTTTCCGTGCTCGGCTCGATTGGCTTCACGATGTCGCTCTTCATCACCGAGCTGGCCTACAAGCCAGCGGGCCACGGCGCGCACGCGGCCATCAAGGTCGAAGTGGAGCAGCCCACGCCGGAGGAGGAGTTGGCGCACGCCGAGGAAGAGGCGCATGCCCACGACCCGGCGGTGGAAGAGGCCCGCAAGCACAACGCCGAGGCCAAGCTGGGCGTGCTGCTCGCCAGCATCATCGCGGGCATCGGCGGCACCGCCCTGCTCTACAAGGTGACAAAGCCCGGCGAGGGACTCACCGGCGGAGCGCATCACGGGCACGGGGGCGGACACCATGCATAGCGCGAATGGAGGAAGGCGGGCGCCGGAGATCCTGCTGGTCGAGGACGACTCGAACCTGCTGAACATCTCCCGCGACTACCTGGCCCGGGCGGGCTTCACGGTGAACGTGGCCGCTTCCGGCTGGGATGCCCTGAAGACGCTCAAGAATTTGACCGTGGACCTTATCATCAGCGAGTTGCTGCTGGCCGATGTGGATGGCAGCAGCCTGCGAGAGAAGTGCCTGGTGCAGCCGGAAACCCGCGATGTGCCCTTTCTCTTCATCGTGCCGGGCGGCAACCCCGATATCCAGGTGCGCGCCCTGCGCACCGGGGTGGACGACGTGGTGCAGAAGCCCTTCGATCCCATCGTGCTGGTGGCTCGGGCGCAGGCCGTGCTGGCGCGCCGCCAGGCCTATGAGGAGATCGTGCGGGTGGACCCGCTCACCCGCCTGCTCAACCGACACAGCTTTGGCGAGGAACTGGACAACGAGCTTTCGCGCGCCAAGCGCTACGGCCGCACCGGCTCCATCCTCATGCTCGATGTCGACGCCTTCTCGCAGGTCAACGAGGAATCCGGCGTGCCGCTGGGCGATTTGCTCTTGACCAGCCTTTCATTCGTCGTGCTTTCGAACATCCGGAATGTCGATCTCGCGGGGCGTTATCGCGGGGAGAAGCTTGTGCTCTATTTGCCCGAGACTCCGGTCGAGAACGCCGAGCATCTCGCCAAGCGTATTCAGGAGCGTCTCCGGCAAATCGCGGATACCGTGGCGGGCTATCCACTCACGGTCACCTGCGCAATCGTGCCCGCCCCCGAGAACGGACAGAGCGGCGAGCAGCTTTCGGCCTTGGCCCTCGAAGTGGCCCGCCGCTCCAAGACAAGCGGCCCCGGCCAGGTCTGCATCCTTGGCCGCGACATCCAGCGGGCGGAGCTGGCCTCGCCGGGGATTTAGTCTAGCCGAAAATCCCTGGCAACCCGGCGCGCCGCTGCTTCCAGATTCACCAGCGTATCGCGGATGGCTGTTGTCGCGTCGAGTTCCTTGGCGGATATGCATTCCGCATGGCGAATTCCGCGCATGAACAGTTGTTCATGGCCCTGGCCAAGCTGTCCTGCAAAGGCCACCACAGGCACCCCGGCGCGGTTTGCCCGATCGAGAAGTCCGCCCACCGTCTTTCCCTGGGCGCTTTGCCCGTCGAGCCGTCCCTCGCCCGTAAGCACGAGGTCCGCCGCCGCAATGGCCTCGGGCAGTTTCAAGGCCTCGGCCACCAGCGAGATTCCAGACCGCAGGGTGGCATTTGCGAAACTCATCAACCCGGCCGCCAGCCCACCGGCGGCGCCCGAACCGGGAATATCGCGCACTCGCGCGCCGAGGTCGCGCTCCATGATTTCCGCAAAGTGAAGCAACGCCTCGTCCAACAAGGCGCATTCGGCGGGCGTGGCGCCCTTCTGCGGTCCATAGACCATGGACGCGCCCTCTGCGCCACACAGGGGATTTGTCACGTCGCAAGCGACCTCGATGAGCACGCCTCGCAACAGGGGCGTGCGGCCGCTGGCGTCAATACGGGAAAGCCGCGAAAGCGCCGCGCCGCCCGGTGGCAAAGGGTTCCCATCCACGTCGAGCAAGTGAAAACCCAGAGCCGCGCCCGCGCCCGCGCCGCCATCGTTCGTTGCGCTGCCGCCCGCTCCCACCACCACCCGGCGCGCGCCAAGTTTGAGCGCGTGAAGCAACAGCTCGCCGGTGCCCCGGGTGCTGGCGGCGAACGGATTACGGGAACCTTGCGGAATCAGGGCGAGTCCGGAGGCGGCGGCCATCTCAATGACCGCGACGCGTGTGTCGGGGTTGAACCCCAGGGCGGCCTCGACGGGTTGGCCAAGCGGACCGCTCACCGTGTAAACATGAGACTCACAATGCCAGGCCCGGCTCAAGGCATTCATCGTCCCCTCGCCGCCGTCGGCGAGGGGAAGGAGTCTCAGTTCATCCTGCGGGCGGACCGCATGCCAGCCCCGTGCCAAAGCCCCGGCGGCCTCTTCTGCTGTGCAGGCCTCCTTGAAGGAGTCCGGCGCAATCAGCACACGCATGGCGAGGGGGCGACGGCACGCGCCGCACGCTCATTTCGAACGATGGACCGAAGCGCTGCCGCGCCGCGACACCACGGTCGTCGCCGACGCCAGCGCCAGCAAAAGCAACACGGCGACCGCGGCGTTCCCAGGGCTGCTGGCTAAGCCCGCATCGGCCTGTTCGCCGCCCTGGTTGCAGCCCGGAGG
>JBJOID010000163.1:0-4824 GCA_046047315.1 Candidatus Hydrogenedentota bacterium
ATTCAAAGTTCGCGCTGAACTCTGGGTCATCCGTCGTGGCCTGCAGCAGCTCGTTCACGTTTGCGCGGCCTTCCTCATCGTTGATGATGTAGCCCTTCACCTCAAGCACGGAGCGAGTGACGTTGACGATCTCCATCTCCGGCTCGCCCTTCTTGTTCATCACCACCTCACCCGTCTTGGGGTCGCGCTTGATGACGTTCTCACGGAAGTTTTGCTTCGTCTCGCGAATTCCGCTGAACCAGAAATTGTCGGGCGTCAGCTGCGCCAGTCGGTGCAGGTGCTGAGACCAGATCTTGCGATCGCGCAGGATCTCCTCGATGGTCGCGACCTTGTCCTGAAGCTCAAGCTTGCGCTGGCCAAGTTGGTTGTATTCGTCGACGATATGGCTGAGCGACTTGAGGTCCTGCTCGGTCTGCGCTATTTCCCGCTTGAGGGAGGCCGTCCTGGCGTAGTTCTGTGAGAACAAGAAGCCCACGCCAAGCAGCGCCAGAATCAGAATGGACACGCTCGCAATATGAGGAACGGGCGTGCGCTTGATTGGGCGAAGTTCTTCGGGCAGCAGGTTGATTAAAATCATAGCTCGGCCATCCCACGGGCGGCGAGCCCAACCGCGACCATGAACTGAGACGGCTGGTCCAACAAGTGCTGCACCGCCACAGGGTCGCCCATGCCCAGCGCACTGTTGGCCGGGTCGGCCACGTCCACCTGCTCCACACCAAGCTCGTCACGGATCGCCTTGGCGATCAGCGGCAGCTTCGCCACACCGCCGCAAAGGATCACCCGGTCCACCGGGTTTTCATACAGTTGATGCTCGTAATAGTCGAAGGAGCGCCGAATCTCAGAGACCATGCGGCTGAGCGACACACCCACCACCGACTTGATGTCCGACTCCGCTGGACCCGATGGCTTGGCCATGGGTTCGTCATCAAGAGGATCCAACAGGGAGCCCCCGCCCATCTCGCCAAAGGGATCCGCGTCGGATGTGATATCAACCTTCGGAGCGGGCTTTTCTTCCACAACCGGTGCCGGCGGTTGAACGGTCGCGCTGTCCACCAGAATTTGCTGTGCCTTGTCGAAATCGACCCGGCGTTCCTTGGCAATTGCCTGCACCATCTCCCGGGCACCCCAGCTCACATCGCGGATGAAATTGGAAATACCATCCTTCACGAAGTGAATGCTGGCCGAGGTCAGACCGATGTTCAACAAGGCCACCGTCTCGCCGGGCTTAAACATCTGACAGGCCTCGGCGGCGTCGGCCAATGCAAGCGAGTCCACGCTCAACGCGGAAAGCTTGAGTTCGGCCGCTTCGGTGATTTGCACGCGGGAATCGATGACTTCATTCTTCGCCGCCACCAACAACACACGAATTTGCTTCTGGTTGCCCTCGTCAACATCGTCGAGAAGGGTCCAGTCCAGAAACACTTCGGCCAAGTCGTAGGGTATGGATTGACCGGCTTCTTTCTCGACCGCAGCGCCGAGGTTGGCGCGCGCCGATTCCGCCAGGCGGGGGTAGCGAATGACCACGGTCTGCCCCGGCAGGGCACCCACCAAGAAGCTCTGCTTCACGGCGAGACTGGCCAAGGCGTCGCCCACGGCAGTCGCCTGGGCAAGCACGGGGTCCGCGTTCATTTGTTCGCGGTTGATGACCGCATAGCCCACTTCGTCAACAAACAACCGACCGTGCGAACGGGACATTTGCACGGCTTTGACGGAATGGCTACCGATGTCGAGGCCTATGGCCTTCTTGGGTTTCGTGAAGAGCAAGGGCATCAAACTCCCGCAACGCGAACCCGCCTTTTACGCACCGATGAGCTGGTCCGTCAGCCCCTCCGCATGCGCCCGCGAGTCAACCCACCTCGTTCCGCGCTTTTCAAAGGCTATCAAAAATCAGACTTTCTGTCAACACTTTATCTCAACCGAGCGGCGATTTGCCGGTCGTTGCAAGCATGACTCCGAACGCGTATCTCCCCTTGCAATCGCAATATACACGCGCTCCGGACCGGCCTCGTCTGTATAGCGCCGGATCTCCGCCTCCACCTTCAACGCCAGTTTACGCAGACCTCGTTAAAATGTCAACAATTAATATCGACTGAAACAATACCCGCCGCCGGCCAGCGTAGGACTGCGTACGTGAACCTTCTTATCACCAAGGGGGTGTCCGCACGGCAGTCATCCGACTTCCACTCGAGGGAGGCTTGTCGTAGGCTGCCTAAGATGCATGGGACTCCCGTTCACTGTACTTAAAGGAACACGCGCATCTATTGCCGGCCGGGCGGCGGGACTGGGTGCAAGCACCGCGTAAAGTATACCCGCTTTTCGTCCCGGCGCGAAATCTGATTCGCTCCGAAATTTTGCGCGCGCTCGTCTTGTTTAACATCGGCATAGGTGGTGTCTTGAACGATGCCCCACAGCATGGTAGCGTATCGCTTGGATTGCGAGGATTGCGGGCTTGAGCGAAATCGAATACGAAAAAGTAGAGCGACTGACCGACCCCGATCCATTCGCGGTGGCGCGGGCCGTATCCTCGAAATTAAGGTCGGGCTGCGCTTGCGAAGCGCTAAACGGCCTCAAGTATCTTTGGATTTATTTCTCGAAGAACGAGGCTCCTCCCGCGGCGGACGCGGCCGATCCAATTCCTCCGATGGCTTTGGAGGACTGGCTCAACGTTGTTGATGAGGCCGCCTCGCTGGGCGTCACCGCGCTTGTAGTGAGTTCGCAGAAGGAATTGTCCGAGGACTGCCATGCTTGGGAAATCCTGCGCTGGGCGCAGGATGCCCATGGCATGACGGCCGGCTTGCACGTTTTCTCGGAAAGCCTCTCCGCCCCGGTGCTTGAGCGCATTCGTGAACTCGACCTCGACCGCTTCTTTCTCTTTGCGGCGGAATCGAAGTGTGAGGGCCTTAAGTCACTGGAACGCGACGGCATTCGCGTGCGCGTTGCCGAGGGTGGACCACAGCATCCCCACCATGTTTGCAGCATGCCCGGGTCTATGCTCTTCGTCAATCCCGGCGGACACATCTATACCTGTGGCATGGTCGAAGGCAAGGATTCTTTCCGCATGGGCAATGCGCTTAGCGGTTATTTCTCCAAGCTGCTTCAGGATCCCAGCCTTCCCCATGCGGTCCCGCATGAATCCCAGGATGTGACTCGAGGCTGCGAAGGCTGCCCTCCCCTCATCGCCCGGCAGGTTCACGAGCTGTAACCGCTGAACGCACCTGATGATCTTCTGTCTGGAATTATGATCTACAAATATTAATTTTCGGGCATAATCGTCTGCGGTTTCCTGTTTAATGCACGGCTGCAATGGCTGCAGAAGTCACAAGCAGAATTAGGAGCGCCCCATGTTCGGGAACGATGTCCTTCCCCGTGTGAAGCCAATACTCGCCGTAATTGCACTTACTGCGCTCACCACTCTTGCCGCGCGCGCGGACGTGCTCCGCCTAACCTACGATCTGGACGGTACACGCTTTGACATCAGGGGCACGCCGTTTGGACTGGGCGACGGCTCTTTTCCCGTGGGGCCGGGAACGCTGGTTATTGAGTACCCCCTGTCAGGCGATGCGATCGTGGACGGCCCCGTGCGCCTCCTCGCCTATGCGCTCGAACTGAATTTCACTTCAGGCAGCGCAGGTGTGGAGGTCACCTCCGACCTTTCCACCAGCGCAAACTTCTCGGGGGTGCAGACCTTCGCAGCAGGCACGCTTTCCGGCGGAGTGATTACCTGGACGCAGAGCTTTCCCTACAAGGCGCAGGGGACGAACACCTGCAACGGCGCCTTCTGTGGCTTTGCCGGCTTCACGGATGGGGTCCCCCAGCAAATCGATTCCGAAGACCCCTTCACGCTGGGTGCGTTTACCTTTAGTGCGGGCGGCCCCCAGACCTTGTCGTCGTTTGTGGCGGCGGAGGTGAGCGTGCCCGGCAGCAGCAGCGCCTCGACCTTCCTGTTGCTGCGAGGCCAGGAGATCAGCCGCCTGCGTATCGACACCACCCCCCCGGAGATAACCTTGTTTGGCGACGAAACCGTGTTCCTGGATTGTGGTGATTCCTTTGATGATCCAGGTGCGGAAGCGTCGGACAACGTGAGCATCAGCCAGCCGGTGGTCGTTGGCGGCGCGGTCGATAGCCTGACGCCCGGCACTTACGAAATTACCTACGATGCCTCAGACGACGCGGGTAATGCTGCCGTGCGGCGCACGCGAGTCGTGATCGTGGCTGACAACTGCCCGGTTGAAGAAGGCGAGGGTGTGCCGGAAGGCTTTGTGGAAGGAGCGCTGGAAGGCTCCATCGAAGGTGCGCCCGTCGAGGGCGAGGGTTCCTCTGAGGGCTTCATCGAAGGTGCCTCGGAAGGAAGCGAGGAAGGCGCTCCGTTCGAAGGTGAACTCCCTATTGAAGGCGAAGGGGCCGTCGAAGCGGAATCCCCCGGTGAAGGGGAAGGCCTGAGTGAAGGAGAGACTCCGATGGAGGGCGAACTCCCCGTGGAGGGAGAAGGGGCCTTGGAGGGCGAGGGTGCGGCAGAAGGCGAGCCCGTGACCGAAGGAGAGGGCGAAATCGCGTTTGAAGGCGAAGGCGCGCTGGAAGGCATGGAAGAAGGCGCCATCGAAGGAGAACCGCTCCCGGAAGGGGAAGGTGAACTGGAAGGAAGCATCGAGGGAGGCATCGACGGCGAATTTCCCCTGGAGGGTGAACTCGAGGGTGAGGCCGAAGGCATCGTTGAAGGCAGTGTGGAAGGGGATATCGAAGGCGTTGTCGAAGGTGAGCCCGAAGGCGAGCTTCGCCCCCACTCGGCGGATGTCGATGGCGATGGCGTGTTCAGTCTGGCTGAAT
>JBJOID010000164.1:0-11893 GCA_046047315.1 Candidatus Hydrogenedentota bacterium
GCGGAGGTGCTGGGCGTCCTGCCGGGCCTGCCCGACGCCTCCGAGCCGCAGCCGCGCGTGCCGGGTTCCATCAAGGCGCACTATGCCCCGGTGACGGCCTTGACCGTGCTGCCCGGCGACCGCGTGTGGCAGGCGGCGGCAGCGCGCGCCGACGCGGGCGAGCGGGTTGCCGTGCTCTGCCTGGACGCTCCCCCGGCGGACGCGCCCGCGGGGGTGCACGCCGCCGCGCTGCCGTGCTCGCCCGCGGGGTATGCCCGCCGCTTTTACGCCACCCTGCGCGCCCTCGACCGCGAGGGCTACGCGCGCATCTATGTGGAGGCGCCGCCGCGCGCCGCCGCCTGGCTTGCCCTGTGGGACCGCCTCGAACGCGCGGAGCACGGGTCCGGCGAGGGCTGAAGCCCCGCGCGCGGGGGTGGCGCTTATCTCGGGGTGTTACCGAAAGGGCGCGCGGTGACACTAAAATGCTTTGGGTTGGTCCAAGGGTGGGCGTCGTTGCAGCATGGGAGCGAGTGATGCGGGAAGAACATGTCGATATGCTGATCATCGGGGCGGGCCTGTCGGGGGTGGGCATGGCCTGTCACCTGAAGCGGCATTGCCCCGACAAGACCTGCGTAATTCTGGAAGCCCGGGCGAACCTGGGGGGCACGTGGGACCTGTTCCGCTATCCGGGCATCCGCTCGGATTCGGACATGTTCACCTTTGGCTACGCCTTCAAACCGTGGGTGAGCTCGCAGAACCTGGCGGACGGCCCGTCGATCTTGAACTACATCCGCGAGGCCGCGCAGGAGAACGGCGTTGAGGGGCTAATTCGCTACAACGCCCGCGTGGAGCAAATCGCGTGGGACAGCGCGCAGGCCCTGTGGACCGTGTCCTACACCGACACGGCATCCGGCGAGACGAAGCGCCTCACCTGCCATTTCATCAACGGCTGCACCGGCTACTACAACTACGAGCACGGTTACGAGCCGGCCTTCCCCGGCAGCGAGGATTTTCCGGGGCGGATCATCCATCCGCAGAAGTGGCCGGAAGACTTGGACTACCGGGGCAAGCGGGTGGTGGTGATTGGCAGCGGGGCCACGGCGGTGACCATCGTGCCGGAGATGGCGCGCGAGGCGGCCCATGTGACCATGCTGCAGCGCTCGCCCACGTATATGGGGTCGATTCCCGAGCAGGACCGCGTCACCACTTTCCTTCGCAAATGGATCCCGGAGATGTGGGTTTATCGCATCGCGCGCACCATCCGCGTGGCAATCATGGCGCTGTTCTTCAACCTCAGCCGGCGCTATCCCGACCGCATCCGCAGTTTTGTGCTGAAGGGCGTGCGGAAGGAAGTCGGCCCCGACGTGGACATGAAGCATTTCACTCCGCGCTACAACCCGTGGGACGAGCGCTTCTGCGCCGTGAAGGGGGGCGACCTGTTCCGGGCGGTGCGCGAAGGTCGCGCCTCGATCGTCACCGACCACATCGACCGCTTCACGCCGCGCGGCATCAAGCTGCAATCGGGCGAAGAGCTCGAGGCGGACATCATCGTCACGGCCACCGGACTCGAGCTCAAGTTTTTTGGCGGCATTGAGATCCTGGTGGACGGCCAGCCCTTCGACTACACGGAGAAGATGTGCTATCGCGGCGTGATGCTGGAGGACCTGCCCAACCTGGCCTTCACCTTCGGCTACACCAACGCCTCGTGGACCCTCAAGGCGGATATCACCAGCGAGTGGATTTGCCGTGTGCTCAAACGGATGGACCAGCTGGGGGCGGGCAGCGCGGTGCCAGTCAACCGGGACGGCAGCGTCGAGCGCGGCAACTTTCTCGATTTCACTTCGGGCTACATTCAGCGCGGGCTGCACCGGTTCCCGAAGATGGGCAACAAGGCGCCCTGGAAACTTAAGCAGCTTTATCCCTACGACCTGCTGATGCTGCGCTACAGCCGCCTCGACGACGGCGTGTTGCAGTTCACCCCCGCCCGCGCCCGGGAAACGCGCGCGGCGGTGTGACTCAGATCATGGGGATGGTGCAGAAACCGCCCTCGTCAGGAGTCCCCTCGTTGCACGGCTGGTAGCCGCCCAGGCTGAACACCTGAATCGCGCGCAACAATTCGGACAGGTTGATGCTCCAATCCTGCGGGGCGAAATCGAGGGAATGCGGAGCGCAGTCGCGATTGACGCCTTCCGTGGCGTATCCGTCTTCAGTGCTGCCCGGCGGGCTGGCGCACGCGATGCTGCCCGCATTGTAGAACTGAATGATTCGCAAGAGCTCGGAGAGGCTCAAGGTTAGGTCGCGGTCGGTGTCCGCCACATGGGCGTCGTTGGGCAGCGCGATGGCCAGGGGCTGGCTGAAGGTGGAGGTAAATCCAAAGGGTATCGTGGTGGTGGCCGTGAGGTTTTTCCCCTCGAAGGCCGCCAGCGAAACCGCGCTGGAGAAGGCGCCGAAGCCATTGGCCACGGCGGAGCCGACGTAAATCCTTCCTTGGTCCTGATCATCCACGAAGAGTTCGACCGTGGCGCCGGGCGTCGTCGTTCCCGATATCGGGAAGCTTCCGCTCAACGTCGGCGGCGGCACCGGATCCGCACCGTCCCCCGCGGAGAGGATGCCCGTGAAGTCGTTGGCGAAAATGAGATTGCGCCGGATGAGCACCTGCAAGCCGCGCGTGAATTCCACGCCGGCGGCGCCATTGTGGGCGATAAGGTTTCCCGCCGCGGCGCTCAGCCCGCCCACGGTGGAAGGGCCGCCTGCAAGGCGGACGCCCGAAAGCGCGCACCCCAGCGGCACGGTGCGGCTGGCGTCCATGCCGATGGTGTTGCCCTGAATGATGGCCTCGGAAGTTCCTTGCACGTTAATCCCAAAGGGGACGGCGTTGGCGATGACATTGCCGGCATTGGTAGCGGCGCCGCCAATCTGGGCGGTGGAGTTACCTTCAAGAAGGATGCCGGGCCCCCCGATTAGGTTTCCCCCGCCATTGGCGTCCACGCCGAAGTAATTGCCCTCGATGAGGATGTTGTCCGAACTGGCCACAGCCAGGGCGATGCCCACGTTTCCCGTGATGATGTTGCGCGCGCCCGGCGTAGTCCCGCCTATCCGGAGATTATCCGTCTGCTCGATCAGGATGCCGTTGGCCAGATTCGGAACCGCGGCGAGGCCCGTCGCGTCTAGGCCGATGATGTTGCCTTGGACGACGGAATCCTGGCCTCCATTCAGGAACTGCAGGGCGCTTCCGAAGATGGTTGTCTGGTTGCCCGAAATCACATTCCCCTCGCCGGGCGCGTCGCCGCCGATGAGGTGGCTGCTGCCACCATTAATGAAGATGCCCGTCCCATTGCCGAGCGGCAGCAGCCCGTCTGGCGTCAAGCCGATGTAGTTCCCCTGCACCGTCACCGGACCAGAGCCCGACAACACTCGAATCCCGTAGTTGCTGTTTCCCGAGATAACGTTTCGCGTGGAGGGTTGCGCCCCTCCAATTCGTACACTGCCTGTCGTGGTAACGGCAATGCCGTCGCCGTTGGGCAGTTGCAAGTTTCCATCGGTGCCTATCAGGCAGCCTGTGATGCTCGTGTTGTCCCCGGCGCTAACGAAGATTCCGGACAACACGAAGCCGGTCAGGGTCAGGCCATGAATGGTTACGTTCGAAGAGGTCACCGCCAGGCCATGGCTGGGCCCACCAATCAGAGTGCCGTCGATCCGCACATTCCCGTTTCCCTGCAGGGTGACGGGGTGGTCGGGATTTCCCACGCCGGGCAGTTGCGACAGGGGGCGTATGAGCCGCACATCGTCGGAGAAAGTAATCGTTACTTCTTCCGGGGCGACCGAGGCTTTGAGCAGCGCGGTGCGGAGCGAGAAGTCGCCGCTGTCCATTTCCGTGGTGACCGGGATCTCCACTTGAGCCGCGGCTCCGGTGGCAAGCGCGCAAGACAGGCAGACGAGCACGACCCAACGATAGAACGCAACCATGGTCTACTCCTTCCGTATCGCGGTGAAGCATGCGAACAGAAACGTGCAGAGTGTAGTCCCGTCACGCTGCTTCCATCAAGGAGTGGAAGGCGATACCGACAGGATGGGATAGGCGCCTAAAGGGGGAGGTCTGATGGATTCCGTTGGGCGCCCGGCTTAGCGCAGCGGCTTCATCTCGCCCGATTCGAGCCTGCTGATGTAGTCGTTCTTCATGCCGTTAATTTTGCTGGCTAGGAAGATCATGCCAAGGATGTTGGGGAAAGCCATGGTGAGCATCATCATGTCCGCGAAATCCACCACGCTGGCAAGGGTAAGCATGGGGCTGACCACCGTGACCAGCACGTAAGTGATACGGTAAGGCCATAGGCCGCGCTCACCAAAGAGGAATTCGGTGGCCCGTTCGCCGTAGTAGCCCCAGCCGATGATGGTGCTGTAGGCGAAGACGTAGATTGCGCAGACGAGGAACCAGTTCATGTAGGGGCTGACGGTGGCAAAGGCGCGCGAGGTGAGCTTCACGCCTTCGATGCCGGTCGCGTCCAGGTGCGCATTGGTAATGAGGATGGTCAACGCGGTGCAGGTGCACACGATGATGGTGTCGATGAAAGGCCCAAGCATGGCCACGGTGCCTTCGCGCACGGGCTCGTGCGTCTTGGCGGCGGCGTGGGCGATGGGGGCTGAGCCGAGGCCGGCCTCGTTCGAGAAGGCGGCCCGCTTCATGCCGGTCACCATCACGCCGATGAAGCCGCCAAACATGGCGTCCGGGTTGAAGGCCTGCATCACAATCGACATCAGCAGCCCCGGCACATGTGTGATGTTGGACGCGATGACGATGCCGCAGCAAATCATGTAGCCAAGGCACATGGTGGGCACGAGCGCGCCGCTCACCTTGCCAATGCGCTTGATGCCGCCAATGGTCACCATCGCCACCAGCCCCGCCACCACGAGCCCGACGGTAAAGCGGAACCATTGCTCACCGCCCACGCCGAAGAACTCGGTGCTGATGACATACATCTGCTGCACCTGGAACATGTTGCCCGCGGCAAAGGCCGCCAGAATCGTAAGCCCGGCGGACCAGAAACTGAACAGGTAAGCCAGCGGCTTCAGCCGGGGGCTGATCTCCATCAGGCCGTCGCGCAGGTAGACCATCGGGCCGCCCACCACGTGGCCGTCGGCCTTCACTTCGCGGTAGAGCAGCGCCAATGTGCACTCTGAGAACTTGAGGGTCATGCCGAAAAAGGCCATCACCCACATCCAGAACACCGCGCCCGGCCCGCCAGCGGTGATGGCCAGCGCCACGCCTGCGATATTGCCCAGGCCAATCGTCGCCGCCAGCGCCGACATGAGCGCCTGGAAATGCGAGACTTCGCCGCGCTCCTTAGGGTCGTCAAAATGCCCGGCAACCACGAAGATGGAATGGCGAAAGAGACGGAAGTTCACGAAGCCGTAGCGAAGCGTGAAGAAGACGCCGCCCAGCAGGAGCACCAGAATAATCAGCGGCACACCGTTGGGTCCCCCAAAGAAGGACCAGGGCAGGGCGCTTAAGTCGCCAAGCGTGAAGAAAAGCACCTTGGCCATGTATCCAACCAAGGTGCCGAAGAAGTGGTCGATGCCCGCCTGCACGGCCGCAATGCCCGTGGGGGGAGCCTGTTCGGGGGGCAAGGGGGCGGCGCCCAGCAAGAGCGGGACGGCAAGTGCGCCCATCCAAGAAAAGCGGCGGTTGAAGCGGGCCATGGGTTTTCCTTCTCGCTGCAGTCAGCGCGCCTGCTCCCCTGCATGCGCGCGCCTCGAAGGCTGAACGGCCGACAGTATAGGACCGCCAGCAAACAGCCGTCAAACACTGGCCGGAATCTATGCTTTTTTGATACACTCCGCGCTCATCTTAAAGGCCTTGGGGAGTCGTACATGTCGCCATTCCAGCATCCTGAAATCGAGTTCGCCCTGCAACTGGTGGCCGACGCGTGCCAGATTACCCGGGCCGTGCATGCGGCTTTGGGCGCGGCCCATATCGAAAAGAGCGACCTCAGCCCCGTCAGCGTCGCCGACCTGACGGTGCAGGCCATTGCTGGACTGCGGTTGATGGAGCAACGTCCCGGGGCGGTGCTGGTGGGGGAAGAAACTTCCGATGTGCTGCAAGGAGAGCGCGGAGGCCAAGCGCTGGTCGAAGTGGCCCGCTTCGCTGCGCCATTCGCGCCGGGTGCCACCGCGGACAACGTGGCGGGCTGGGTGGACCACGGGGCCGGCGAGCCGGGTGCATCGTTTTGGACGCTTGATCCGGTGGACGGCACCAAGGGTTTCCTGAGGGGCGATCAGTACGCCGTGGCCCTGGGACTGGTAGAAGATGGCGTGGTGCAGTTGGGACTGTTGGGCTGCCCGAACCTCGACCCCAGCGGACATCCCGAACGCGGTGGCGGCATGATCGCGGTGGCCGCGCGCGGCAAGGGCGCGTGGGCGCGCCCCCTTGAAGGCGGCGCGTGGACGCCCCTCCACGTAAGCCAGTGTCCCCAGCGCGATGCACGGGTCTTGCGTTCCTTCGAGAAGGCGCATACGAACGCCAGCCAAACTGACTTGATCATGCAGGCGATGGGCATCGAAGCCAGCGCTATCACGATGGACAGCCAGGCCAAATATGCCGTGCTTGCCAGTGGCCACGCCGAGATGTTGCTGCGTCTGCTGAATCCCGGCAAGGAATCCTATAAGGAGCGCATTTGGGATCAGGCCGCAGGCAGCATCCTCCTCGAGGAAGCCGGCGGACGGATCACCGATCTGCGCGGCGAACGGCTCGACTTCAGCCAAGGCCGCAGCCTCGCCCGCAACACCGGCGTGCTCGCCACCAACGGCGCCATGCACGACGCCGCGCTCCAGGCGGTTCAGTCGGTTTGCGGACTGTAACGCCCGCCCGGGAGTCTTCCTAAACGACCGCGCTTTCCTGATCAGGTGCGAGCGCTACGTTCGCGCCGTCCGCGTTTCTTCGGGCGTGGGCCGCTTCGGACTCCTCGATGGAAATGATGCCGCGTTCGAGCCAGGCATGGCGGCCCGCGGCGACGTCCCTGGCCGCGCGCGTATTCAGCGCGTCGTCATTGCTCCAAAGGTCTCGAAACAACCGGTCCGCCTTGCGGCGCGCCATCCGGCAGAAAACATCGGCGAGCTCCGAGGCGGAGTCCGCCTCGGGCGCTCCTGCCTGGCGCATCGCATGGGTGCGCGCGCAGACTGCCGCCATGGCGTAGAGTTCCATGGCAATATCGACCCATCGGAACAGGAATCCCTGCCGCTTCTCCAACCCGGCCTGGTAGCGCAACATGCCGTGGAACGCCTGCCTGGACAGCCGTTGCGATGCGCGGTGCACATAGCGCAGGTGCGGCGCAAGCGGGCCATACTCGCTGTAGCCAAAGCGCCCCGCCAGGCTGAACCATCGCGAAGGGTACCAGGTCCCGTAGAAGGCGGCGATGCCGGGCAGGGCCGCGAGCTTGGTGGCGGCCGACGCCTTCGGGTCTATCATCGCGCCCGCCACTTCCAGATGTTTGTCCACCGCCTCGCGCGCCATCAGCAGGTGCATGATCTCGCTGGCCCCCTCGAAGATGCGCTGCACGCGCATGTCGCGCATCAACCGTTCCACGGGCATGGGTGTTTCGCCGCGCGCGCGCAGGCTTGATTCCTTCTCGTACCCGCGCCCGCCGCGAATCTGCATGCAGTCGTCCATCAGTTCCCAGGCGCGCGAGGTGTTCCACTCCTTGCTCGCGGCGGACTCGATGCGCGTGTCCAGCTCGCCCCGGTCGGTGAGCTGGCAGGCCAGGTCGATGATCGTCTCCATGGCGAAGACTGTGGCGGCCATCCGGGTGAGCTTGTGCGCAATGGCCTCATGCTCCACCAGCGGCTTGCCCCACTGTTTGCGTTCCGCCGCCCACTTGCGCGAAATCTCAAGCGCCTTCTTCGCGCAGCTAAGTGCACCATAGGGAATGCTCAGGCGGCCGGTGTTCAGGGCGGTCAGGGCGATGCGCAGCCCCTTGCCGGGCGCGCCGATAACATTCGCCTTGGGCACCCGCACCGCGTCGAACTTGAGCACGCCGTTCTGCAGGGCGCTCAGCCCCATGAAGCGGCATCGTTGCTCGATGCTCACCCCCGGCCAGTCCGCCTCCACGATGACCGCGCTTATCTGATTGGTCTCCTTGTGGCGCGCCATCACCACCAGCAGCTTCGACACCAGCCCGTTGGTGCACCACAGCTTCACGCCATTCAGCAGCCACGCGTCGCCCTCGGGCGTTTCCTCCAGCGTCGTGGTCAGGCGGGCCGGGTCGGAGCCCACGTCCAGCTCGGTCAGCGCAAAGGCCGACACCTCGCCGCGCGCGCAGCGTGGCAGGTACTCCGCCTTCTGTTCAGGCGTGCCAAATAGCTTCACCACTTCCGGCACCCCCACCGACTGGTGCGGGGAGAGGAATCCCATCAGGCTTCCCTCATAGCTGGCGGAGAGTTCCATGGTGCGGCAGTACTCGGACTTGGTGAATCCCATGCCGCCAAATTCCTTCGGCATGTTCATTCCCAGCGCGCCCAGCTCGGCCAGCCGCTCGATGGTGCCCGCGGGAAATTCCCCCGTCTCATCGATCCACACCGGATCAATCTCATCCAGAAAATACTGCTTCAAGCGATCCACGAACGCCACATACTCCGGCCTTTCCGGCTGGCCGTAGTTGGGGTAGGGCGAGATCAGGTCGAAGCGGAAATCACCGAGGAATAAATCCTTCATGAAGCTCGGCTTGCGCCAGTCTTTCTGGCGTGATTCTTCGGCAACTTCCCGTGAGCGGGCTTCGGACACGTCGGCCATGGGGCAGATTCCTTTGAGTTTAATCAGGCATTATACCCTGCCACGCGGCAGGTCTGCCCCTCCCATGGGCGGAAGCACTCCGCGCGCAAACCAGGAGACTCCATCACGTGCCCCGAATGAACGCGCGCGAACTTCGCGAATTCCTGCAGGGACACTTCCCTCAGGTGGACCTGCTCGGGTTGGAAGTTGAGCAGGTGGACCATGTCAGCATCCGGCTTCGCATGCCGTATCACGAGGCGCACCTGCGTCCAGGGGGCACCATGTCGGGGCCATCGCAAATGATGTTGTGCGATACGGCAATGTACCTGGTGACCCTCGCGCAGATTGGGCCCGAGGCGCTGGCGGTCACCACCAGCCTCAATATCAACTTCCTGCGCAAGCCCGCCCCGGCGGATCTGATCGCCGTGGGGCGGTTGCTCAAGCTGGGCAAGCGGCTCGCCGTGGGGGAGGTGACGCTTTTCAGCGAAGGCCAGGAGGAACCCGTCGCCCACGCAACGGTAACCTACTCGATTCCCCCGGCGCCGTCCGGCGGGGCTTCCGAATAGCGCGGGGATCAATCCCCGATTTCGGTGTTCCAGTACGCCAGATCGACAAAGCGCTGCCAGGTGACGATGGATTCGCGCGGCAGGGGAGTGCCGAACTTGGGCAACCAGCGCGGCTTGGCCGGTTCTCGCAGCAGCGGCATCCGCGCCTCGTCGGGGGTGCGGCTGCCCTTCTTGATGTTGCACTTCACGCAGGCCAGCACCAGGTTGTCCCATGTGTCGCGCCCGCCCCGGCTGCGCGGCAGCACATGGTCGATCGTCAGCTCCGACTTGGAGAACTTGCGGGCGCAATACTGGCAGGTGTGCTGATCCCGCTCGAAGATGTTCTTGCGCGACAGCCGCACTTCCCGCTTCACGAAGCGATTGAAGGCGGTGAGCACAATCACCTCAGGCAGACGCAGCCGCATGGAGGGGGTGTTGATATAGCGGCCTTCAGTGGCAAAGGAACCCTGTGCCCGCGACAACGTGCACCAGTCATCGAAGTCATAAAGGGTGCAATCATCGGGGTGAACCACCCGGGCTTGTTCGTTGAACAGCAGGATGAGCGCACGGCGCAACGAGGTCACGTTGACCGCGATCCACGATCGGTTCAGCACTAGTACTTGTGCGTCGAGCATGGGCCCTCCTCAAGCGGTTGTGGCTTGACAGGTTCGAAGGAGTATAAGCCTCTCCACTTTCAGCTTCAATGCACATTCCATTAAATATCGGTTAGTTTCGCCTGAATCCAACGATCCGCCTGCTGGCATGCGCGCGTAGGCGCGGGCTATCATGCAGTCGCCAAGGAATGGGAGACCGTTTATGAAGTGCACCCATCTGCTTTCATGGGCCCTTGTTTGCTACGGGGCGCTGCTGCCCGGTGGTTGTGCCACGTCGTCCGGCGGTGGCGGCGCAGTCAGCGGCGAAGACAGCGTACGCGCCACTCTCGCCCAGTGGGAATCGGCCATGGAATCGCAGCAGGTGGACGCCGCGCTGGCCTGCTATTCGACCGAGTTCCAAAGCGTCGAATGGGGAAACCACGACGGCGTGCGCAGCGCCATCGAGCAGGCCCGTGTCGTCGGCTATCTCGACGGCATGCAGATCGACGTTTCCGCCGCGCAGGTTTCCTGCGACAATGGCCTCTGCCGCGCCGCGCCCATCCGCCTGAGCGGCAGTTTCGGCGAGGATGTGCTGGCGCTGACCTTCAAGGAGGAGACCGGCGCCGCGCGCATCGTGGGCAGCGAGCGCCTCGACGCCGCGCCCGTGGCCGCGCCCTGAGTTTTCGTTGACGCAGAATAACGTTGCAACCCGTGGATGCGGCTGCTAGCGTGACGGCCGCGGGAGGGCTGGGCCATGCGCGCCTTGTTGGCTTTGGGATGCTTGCTGGGTTGGGCCGTCTTTGCAGCGGAAGCACAGGAATCGGCTGCTGGTGCCCCGGGAGAAGCTGCGTCCGTGGTCGCGAGCGAAGCTTCGGGACCAGTCCCAATTCCCGAGCCTTCCGAACTCGCGCTGCAACGTTACCGCAGCGGCAATGTCCTGTGGGTTGTCAATCAACTGTGGGGTCTGCTGATTCCCGCACTCTTCCTCTTCACAGGCTTTAGCGCGCGCCTGCGCACCCTGGCTTTCCGCTGGGGGCGCTGGTGGTTTTTCGGTGTCGCGATATACGTCGTGCTGTTCCTTGTCCTGAATTACCTCATCGACTGGCCCCTGGCCTTCTACCAGACCTACATCCGCGACCACGCCTACGGCCTCTCGAACCAGACCTTCCAGAAGTGGCTGCAAGACAGCCTGATCTCGCTGGCGGTGGGCTGCGTCATGGCGGCCCTCTTTCTCTGGATTCCCTACCTGCTGCTCAAGAAAAGCCCACAACGGTGGTGGCTCTACACCGCATTGCTGGTGCCGCCTTTCCTGTTCTTCCAGATGCTCATCAATCCCGTCTTCATCGATCCCCTCTTCAACGAATTCGGCCCCATGGAGGACAAGGCGCTCGAGGCCCGGATTCTCGCGCTGGCTGAGCGCTCGGGCATCGAGGGAAGCCGGGTGTACGAGGTGGACAAGAGCGTCGACACCAACGCGGTGAACGCCTACGTCACCGGCTTCATGAACACCAAGCGCATCGTACTCTGGGACACCCTGCTCGCCAAGCTCGACGACGAGGAAGTGCTCTTCGTCATGGGCCACGAGATGGGGCACTACGTGCTCAACCACGTCACGCGTTTCATCGTCTTCATTTCAGTGGTCATCCTGGCGGCGCTCTATCTCATTCACCGCCTCTCGCGCGGATTGCTGGCGCGGCACGCGCAGCGCTTCGGCTTTGATTCCCTGTCGGACATCGCCTCGCTGCCCCTGATGATCCTCCTGCTCAACCTCCTCTCGCTCGTTGCCGCCCCGCTCATTCTCGGCATGAGCCGCTACCACGAGCGGGAAGCCGATCGCTTCGGCATCGAGCTCACCCGCAGCAACCGTGCCGCCGCCACCGCCTTCGTGAAACTTCAGGAAGAAAACCTCGGCGTGCCCCGGCACAACCTGCTCTACACCCTCTGGCGAAGCACCCACCCCGCCATTGGCGACCGCATCACCTTCTTCAATGAATACAAGCCCTGGGAGACCGGCG
>JBJOID010000165.1:0-3788 GCA_046047315.1 Candidatus Hydrogenedentota bacterium
GCCTTTGAACAGAATTCGCGCTCGCGGGTTATTACAGCAGCGGGCGACGGACGCGTCTCCCGCTCCGGCCGGAAAAGTCGAAGACAAGGAAACCGCAACAATGACACGGTTCGACAAGGCGGCGTGGATACGCGAGGCATTGGAACGCTACGAGCGGCCCCTGCTGCGCTACGTCCACGGCATTACCCGCGATGGGGAGGCGGCCCGCGACGTGGTTCAGGAGACCTTCCTGAAACTCTGCAAGGCCGACCCCGCCGGGCTCGAGGACAGACTCGCGGCATGGCTCTACACCGTCGCGCGCAACCATGCCCTCAACGTCGTCCGAAAGGAGGGCCGCATGGACCGGCTAACCGAAACCCACGCCGGGCAGGTGGCCACCGCCACCGCCGGGCCGGGCGAGGCCGCCGCCGCGAACGAAACGCAGGCGCGGCTCATCGCCCTCGTCGAATCCCTACCGCCCGAGCAGCGCGACGCCTGCCGCCTGAAATTCCAGGACGGACTCACCTACCGCGAAATCAGCCAGGTGATGGGCGTCTCCCTCGGCACCGTCAGCAACCTCATCACCGCCGCGCTCGCCGTGCTGCGCGAACAACTCAAGGCCGGGGACACCCTGGCCCGGGAGTTCTAACCATGAAGACACACGAAATGAATGAAGATTTGCTCACCCGCTATGTGCTGGGTGAGTTGACCGAAGACGAAACCCGCGACGTGAAAGAAGCGCTGATGGCGAATCCCGAGGCGCGCAAGACCGTGGCGGAGTTGGAGCATACGGTGGGGCTGTTGAAGGAGGCTCTGGGCGGCGAGGCCGTGGCCGGGCTGGGGGAGGAAGCCAAGGAGAGGATCACCACAGAGGCACAGATTGCACGGAAGGTGGGCGAGAGGAAGTTGAGCGTTCGCCGTCTGTTTGTAAACGTAGCGGTTGCGGCTGCGGTAGTCGCCGTCATGTTTGCTCTGGCTGTGCCCAACATCGCGAACTATCTTGGTTCAGGCGGCACTTTAGCCCCGTTTGAAATGGCGGGGCTTCCCGACACAGCCACCTCCTCGACGGAAATTCTGCAGCCACCATCGCCTCCGGCGGAACCCCTCCGCTATTCCCAGGCAGAGACCGCGGTCGGGGAGGAGATTCCCTCCACCCCCCGCAGCGAGGCCGACGCGGCGGATGAGAATGAAAAGCTCGATGCGGGAGGGGGGACGTCCCCGGCTCCCGCTGCTCCCGGGGAAGCCGAGTTGGTGGCAGCGGCCGCTCCAGCTGCTGAGAGGGTCGGCACTCCCAAGGGCGCGGCTGCCCCCGCAGGTCTCAAGCTTCAGTCTTCCGCCCCCTTGGGAGACCTTCAGTCCGGCGAAGGGCTGGGTCAGGAAACGCTGCCACAGCAAGGGGAAACCTCGACACAACTGCCCCCTCCGCAAACAGCTGCGTTAGGCCGTTCGAATAATCTGAGAAATGTGGAAGTAGGTGGGAGCATTCGCAGGCGCGACAACGCTGCTGCCCCGCCGCGACCGACTGTCGTGACTGAGGCACCCATGCCTAGCCCCCAACCATCCAAGGCTGAGACACCAAAGCCAGAGGCTATTGCCCGGTCCATTGAGTCCACCCAGTCCATGCCGTCCATGGAAGAAACGCGCCAACTGGAAGCGCTGGGTTATATAGACTCCATGGACGGAATGGACTTTGAGATTCGGCGCCGCGCCCGAACCTCCGGCGAACAATACAACCCCATCGTCGAGAACCCCTTCAAGCCGGTGGCGAATGAACCGCTGTCCACTTTCAGCATCGACGTGGACACGGGCGCGTACTCCAACGTGCGGCGCTACATCGAGAATGGGTCGCTGCCCCCGGCGGATGCGGTGCGCATCGAGGAGATGATCAACTACTTCGAGTACGGCTACCCGAAGCGCACCTATGAACCCGGCGCGGATCCCTTCTCCGCGGCGGTGTCCGTGGCGGCCTGCCCGTGGACCCCCGGCCACAAGCTGGTGCGCGTGGGCATCCAGGGGGCATCCATGCCCGAGGGCCAGCGCCCGCTGAGCAACCTCGTCTTCCTGCTCGATGTCTCCGGTTCGATGGATTCACCAGACAAGCTGCCGCTGGTGAAGCAGGGCATCCAGATGCTGGTGAACCAGCTGGGTGAGAACGACAAGGTCAGCATCGTGGTCTATGCGGGCAGCGCGGGCGTGGTGTTGCCGCCCACCAACGGCAGCAACCGCGCGGCCATCCTGTCAGCCATTGAGAACCTCAGGGCGGGCGGCTCGACCGCCGGGGGTGAGGGCATCCTGTTGGCGTATCGCCTGGCCCGCGAGAACTTTATCGAGGGCGGCGTGAATCGGGTCATCCTCGCCACGGACGGTGACTTCAATGTGGGCGTCAGCGACGAGGCCGGGCTCATTCGCCTGATCGAAGAACAGGCGAAGAGCAAGGTATTCCTCACCGTGCTGGGCTTTGGCACGGGCAACCTGCAGGACGGCAAGATGGAGCAGTTGTCCAACAAGGGCAACGGCATGTACGCCTACATCGATTCGCTGCGCGAGGCGAAGAAGGTCTTCGTCGAGCAGGCGGAGGGGTCGCTCATCACCATCGCCAAGGATGTGAAGATACAGATCGAGTTCAACCCGGCCCGCGTGCAGAGCTACCGGCTCATCGGCTACGAGAACCGCGCGCTGGCCGCGCAGGACTTCAACGACGACACCAAGGACGCGGGGGAGATCGGCGCGGGCCATCAGGTCACCGCGCTCTACGAGATAGTCCCGGTCGGCGCCCTGCCGCAGGAAGGCGTCGACCCGCTGAAGTATCAGAAGCCGGAAGCAGGAGCTTCCGAGGCAGGGGCATTGCCAAGCGGGAGCTTGGCAACGAGCGAGTACGGAAACGAGTTGATGACGCTCAAGCTGCGCTACAAGCAGCCCGAGGGCGACGTGAGCAAGCTGCTCGAATTCCCCATCGAGGATTCGACCCTTGACTTCGCCCGCGCCGACGACGACTTCCGCTTCGCCTCCAGCGTCGCCGCCTTCGGCATGCTCCTGCGTGGTTCGCAACATAGCGGCAGCGCCGCGCCCAAGGACGTGATGAACTGGGCCGCCGCCGCCCTGGGCGACGACCCCCACGGCTACCGCGCCGAGTTCCTCGACCTGGTCCGAAAGAGTGCGGGGATGCGTTAAGAAAAGTTTACATCGACACGGTCAGCACCCCTGTTGTCTTCGGGTAACAGGGGTGTTGTCACGCTGTAAGGTTGTAAGCCTCAGCGAAACTTTCGCCCACATAAACGGAGTTGATTTCTCCAACGCCGAAGCGGCGAAAATCTTCTTGCGTTCTGTCGAGCATTGCATTAAATTAACACCGGGCATTTTGGGTTTTCGCGTTCTTGGGACCAAAGTGCATACCTTTATTTCGGCTTTGGTTCCATGGTTTGAAGTGATACAGTCAGAAAGCACTCATTGGAAGAAGGGGAAAGTTCATGATGCAAAAGGTAAAGGGATGGAAACTGCCGGGCATTTTGGCCAGCCTCGCGATTGGCTTGGTCAGCGTGTTACCGGCGCAAGCCGCCACGAGCGTCTACCCAGACGGGCCTGACGGCGGTGATGACACCTTCGAAAACTCCAACGGGCTTTTCAGTGAGAATCGCCAGCTGGACTACGATTTCCTGCTGAGCATCCTGAATGAATACCTTCCCTTGCTCCTTCCAACCTGGAACAGCGGCGGCACGCCACTTTGGGACACGGTGACGCATCAGGAAAGCCCGAACGTATACGGTCCCTTCGACAACAACAACAACGGCATCAACGACCATGACCACCTC
>JBJOID010000166.1:0-8426 GCA_046047315.1 Candidatus Hydrogenedentota bacterium
CACCAGGTTTTTCACGCTGACCAGCGTCTCTGCAGGGGAGGAGCCTGGCTTGCTCATGGAAACACATAGTAGAACAAGGTCGCAAAGACGATGTCCACGGTAATCAGCATAAAGATGTCCATCACGACCGAGCGGGTGGTCATCAGGCCTACACCGCGCGATCCGCCCCGGACCCGGAAGCCGTTGTGGCAGCCGATGAGTACGATAAACACGGCGAAGACCAAGGTCTTGGACATGCCCTGAAAGATGTCCGAGAGGTATGCCGCGTTCAGTGTCTGCGTCATCCAGATGTCGAACTTGAAGTTAAGCACCCAGACTCCCCAGACCGCCCCGCCCCCAATTCCAGCATACATGCCGAGCGTTACCAGACAGGGCAATGCGAGCAGCAGTGCCAGCAATTTGGGGGCGACGAGGAATTCCGACACGTTGAGCCCCATTCCGCGCAGGGCATCCACTTCTTCCTGCACCACCATCGTTGAGATTTCCGCCGCTATGGCCGCGCCCGTGCGCGCCGAAACCACCACCGCCGTCATGATGGCGGCCAATTCGCGCGCAAAGCCGATCATCATGATGTCCGCTACGAAGAGTTGAATGCCGTAGGACTCGGCCTGCTTGGCCATGAGCATGGCGATAATAAGGCCCAAAAGGAAGTTCATCAGGCATACAATTGCAACCGCACGGACGCCCATCTCATACAGCTCGTCAATCAGATTCTTCCAACGAAGCCCTTTTCCCGTCAGCGGCGCAACCAGGGTCCAGTAGATGGCATCCACCACCAGCTCAAAGAAATCACGCAACTCGGCAAAGACGGCCATAACGCTGCCGCCTAGCCGTTCCATCGAACTTTCAGGGCCTTTCGGAGCGGGGGGCTGCGATTCGATGGCCGGGCGAATCAGGTTCAGAAACTCCTCCACCACGCCGCTACCGCCTGAACAGGAGAAGGGCACCTGGTCATGCAACGCCATCTCCGAGAGGCGCACGATGCAGGCCCCGCCCAGCGCATCGATCTCACGGGTTGCGCCCAGATCGATAACCACGGGTTGCCCCGCACCGCTTCTACGGCCCCGGGTGTAGGCCTCGATCAAGGCCAAGCCCTGTTCCTGGCCAAGCCGCTCTGGCGCGGTCAGGCGCATCTCACTCATGTTCCGGGCTCCAGCAGGGATTCGAAGTCATCTTCGCTCAGCACGGTCACTCCAAGTTCGCGGGCCTTGTCGAGTTTGGAACCCGCTTTCTCCCCGGCAATCAGGTAATCGGTTTTCTTGCTCACGCTGGAAGCGGCCTTGCCACCTGCGCTTTGTATGATTTCATGGATATCATCCCGGCTGCGCCGTTCAAGCGTTCCGGTGACCACAAAGGTTTTCCCAGCAATGGGGCTGTTCCCGTTGCTCTCCGGCGCCGGGTCCTCGTCCATGCGTACTCCTGCATCCCTCAGCGCCGCCACAAGTTCCCGATTCGATGGTGTATCGAAGAAGGCGCGTATGCTCTCGGAGACCACAGGGCCCACGTCATCAATACCCTCAAGGGCGTCCGCATCCGCCTCCATCAGGGATTCCATGCGCATGAAGCGGCGTGCCACAGCTTTGGCCGTTGTAGTGCCTACATGCTGGATACCCAAGGCAAACAACAGGCGGCTCAAAGGGCGCTGCTTGCTTGCTTCGAGCGCCTTTACAAGGTTCTCGGCGGACTTGGCGCCCATGCGTTCAAGTCCTGAAAGCGTCTCCGTGTCCAACTGATAGAGGTCCGCCGGGGAGCGCACGAGCTCGCGTGTCACCAGCTGGTCGATGACCGCCGGTCCCATGCCCTCAATGTCCATCGCCCCGCGGGCGGCGAAGTGCTCCAGCCGTCCCCGAACCTGCGCCGGACAGCTCAGGTTGAGACAACGCACAAAGACGCCATCCGGATCCTGATGCACAGGACCGCCACAACTGGGGCAGGCACAGGGTTCCTCGAAAGGCGCGCTGTCGAGCGGGCGCTGTTCCAAGACGAAGCGCAGCACCTGCGGGATGATTTCCCCGGCCTTCTGCACCTCGACAACATCGCCCACCCGCAAGTCTTTGCGTCGGAGCTCCTCGAAGTTGTGCAGCGAGGAGCGCTTCACCACGGTGCCCGCCAGGACGACAGGCTCCAGCTCTGCCACCGGGGTGAGTATGCCCGATTTTCCCACCTGCACGGTGATCGCGTTTAGCCGCGTCCGTGCCACCTCGGCCGGAAATTTATAGGCCATCACCCAACGCGGCGACTTCGCCGTGCTGCCGAGTCTCTCCCGGAAGTCCCGCCGGTTAACCTTCACCACGAGTCCATCAGTCTCGTAGCCCAGCTCGTGGCGCTTCTCCCGCCAGTATTCACATGCGGCCAGCACGCCCTCAATGTCCTCGCAATGCCGGTGATGCGGGTTCACCGGAAGTCCCCAGGCGTGTAGCCGCTTCAGGGTTTCGTCGTGCGTGGCGGGGCTGTCGCCTTCAAGGGTGAGCATTTCGTACAGGCTTATCTCAAGATGACGCTCGGCCACGATACGCGAATCCAGCAGCTTGAGCGTTCCAGCCGTGGTGTTGCGCGGGTTGCGGTAGGGCTCCTCGCCCGCCTCCACCCGGAGCGCGTTCAGACGCTCTAGCTCGGCGCGTGTCATGTAGACTTCGCCACGAAACTCGACCATGCCAGGGGCATGGCCGGAGAGTCGACGCGGCAGGCCACGAATGGTCGCCACGTTGGCGGTCACGTCGTCGCCGCTGAGCCCGTCTCCCCGCGTCGCCGCCTGATGATAGAGGCCCTCGACGTAGGTGATGGAAATCGCCACGCCGTCCAGCTTCAGTTCGACGATGTAAGCCACGCGCTCTTCTCCCAGGGCCTTGCGGACATCCTGGTCGAACTTGCGCACCTCCTGTTCGCTATAGGTGTTCGCGATGGAGAGCATCGGCACGCGATGCTGCACCGTCTTGAAGCCTGCCGTAGGGGCACCGCCCACCCGCTGTGTGGGAGAGTCGGCGGTGCGCAGGGCGGGGTGCGCCGATTCAAGCTCTTCCAGCTCCCTCAGCAAAGCATCGAACTCGGCATCCGGAATCTCTGGAGCGGCATCTTGGTAATAAAGTCGGTTGTGACGTTCGATGAGCTGGCGCAGCTCCCGCGCGCGCGCCTCGGTTTCCGGTGGTATATTGGATGGCCTTGAACTCATGGGTCCGAAGTATACGAAACACGCCGACGTCGCGGCATCTTGACGGTCTTGGGCTGTCATCTGTTAAGTTGCGGCATCGTGCAGGAGATGACCCGCTTTGGGTGAGCAGCTGGAATTTCATTGGTCCGCTTCCCCCGTGTCTGGTGCAGATACAAAGAGCAGGGCTTGCGAACCGGAGGTCTGCCAGCCCCCGGCGGCGTCGCCCGAGGTTTTGGGGGAACTATTGGCGCGGGTGAGTGGGGAGAAGATCCGCCTCGTCTTCACCGACAACCGCTCGACCATGTTGTCCTATCGCCGTCAACCTGATGGTGCTGTGGCGGTTCGTGCGCATCGAAATTTCCTTGCAGCGCCAAACGAGGTGTGGGAGGCCATGGCCAAGTGGATCCGGCAGCCCCGAGCCCGTGCGGCCGCGAAACTGGTGGACCAGTTCATTCGTGAGAATCAGCCGGCCCCTCGGCCGCTCGCTCCAGATAACCGTCGCCTGAGGACCGAAGGGCGGCATCATCAGTTGCAGCCCCACTTCGACGAGGTCAACCGCGTACACTTCACGGGTAAGGTCACGGCGCTCATTACCTGGGGCCGTGCTTCGAATCGGGCACGGCAGCGAAACATTCGCCTTGGAAGCTACGCGCCGGCGGAGAACCTGATCCGTATACACCCACACCTCGACCAGGGGTTCGTGCCAGACTTCTTCGTCCGATACATCATCTACCACGAAATGCTGCACGCGCATCTTGGCATCGAGGATTCTCCCAGCGGGCGGCGCTGCATCCACACCCGTCAGTTCAGGGAGATGGAACGGCAATATCCAGACTATCATCGCGCCGAGGCCTGGTTGGGCGCTCCCGAAAACCTGCGTCGAATCCTCAAGCCCGGGCGGCATTGGTGAGCCGGGGCGTGGCAAGCGCCTTGAAACGCGCCGCTGGCCTGGCCCTGCTGGGAGGCGTTGCCGTCCTGATCAGTGTGATGCTTCCCTTCACCCTGGTGCGCCACTGGAGCCAAACCCTGAAGGTGAATCCAGAAAGCCGGGTGCATGCCGGTGCTCTTGCACCTCATCTGCGGCATTGGCGCAATGCCCTCGTTGAAGCGGGCAATGTCTATTTCGAGCGGGTTCCACTCGATGGCGGCTCTGCCTCGGCAGATACGGGGGACTGGGCGCGCCGGGCATTGATTCCCGCCCTCGAACAAGTGCTTGCCGAGACCGAGACCTCGGCTCCCGGACTTCCCGAGACCGGAAAGCTCGTGGATGCCATCACCCGCTTTCGCCTCATGGTGGAACAACCCGAGAATCTGAGCCTTCGAAGACAGTGCGGCGGCCTCATCAAGGTGGCTTCGGAGGCTGTGGAGGAGTTTATTGTCCGCCATGAGGTGGAGGCCTACTGCCGGGAGCTCCCAACTCCGATGCGATTTTGAGGCGGCCGGCGTTTGCGTGATGCAAATTGATGCCCTACAATCAGTTAGCAATAATGTAAAGCCCGTGCTGGATGGGCCAACTTTGTGGGATGTGATGATTCTGCGCCTGGGCGGTATCGTGAGCGTACGATTCAACCTGAGGGCACGGAATGGAATCCGGTACCGCCGGTCTGCTTCCGCAGGCGCTGCCCGGGGAATCTCTCACGAAGGCCAAGCCAGCGTCGTGGCGTGTGCTTGAAAGCCGCCAGCGCGAGAGAACCCGTATGACGCCAGCCGAAGTTGTGACTGATGAAAAACTGATGGCGCGACTCGCCGAGGGCGACCGTGGCGCTTTTGAAACCTTGGTGCGCCGGTATCAGCAGGATGTGTTCAGGTTCTGCCTGCACTATGTCCGGGATATCGAGCAAGCCAAGGAGATCGCTCAGGAAGTGTTTCTGCGCGTGTACACGGCCCGGGATCGCTTCGACCCGTCGCGGGTCTTCAAGCCGTGGCTATTGTGTATCGCTCGCAATCTCTGCCTGAACGAGATAAAGCGCAAGAAGACGGTGAGGATGGAGACGCTGGAACAGTACGTCAGCACCGCCCGCGAGGACTCTGGCGAGTTGCTGCGCAGTCCTTCGGACGGCGCCGATGAGGTGATGATGACCGGTGAGCGCCACCGGGCATTGATGGCCGCCGTGGAGGCTCTGCCCGCCGAGGCCTGCGAGATTGTGAAATTGCGTTACTTCGAGCGCTTGTCGGCCAAGGAAATCGCCGACATCGTGGACAGTACCGAAGGCGCGGTGCGTACCCGCCTTCACCGAATATTGAAGCAACTGCGGGAAACCTGCGAACAGTTTATCGAGGACGTGTGAACCCAAGCGAATCCAGATACGGGCAATTGCTGCTCGGCCTGATTGATGGCGACCTGACCGGTGCGGACCGCGCCGAGGCAGTGCGCCTTCAAGAGGTGGATGCGGACTTCTCCTGCGAGGTGGAGTCGCTACGCCGGGTTGCCACAGGCTTGGATGCCGCATGTGTGGAATACGATTCCGGGATTCCGCAGGTTGACTTGCTGGACCGGGTGCTTGCCCTCATTGACTCTGATGCGGGGGAGGATACCCCGGTCGCCGCGGCGCTCATGGCGCTTGGCGATGCCTGGCGCGCTTCGCTGCCGCAGGTGGAAATCGACCCGGAAGCATTGACCCGGGAAGATTTGGACAGCTTGGAACGGGACTTGGAGTCTTTGGGAAAAGCGAATGCCGAGTCCATTCCGAGCGTCTTGCTTTCTTCCTCCATCATTAATCTGTTTCCTGTCGATGAGGAGACTGCCGTCGAGCCCGCGCTCGAGGCATCGCTTTGGTCGGCGGCCGCTTCCCTTGACCGTGCCGTGCCCCAGGTTGATCTATGGGACGCCATTACACGGCAGTTGGAAGTGGATACTGAATCCTCGCACGGTGGCTCTATCAATGTGGTGGAGTTTCCGTCGGCGCGTCCGGTGCCGCGGCGGAAGCCGGATTTGGGGATGCCTCGCTGGCTGAGGGCCGCGACCGTCGCCGCCGCAGCGAGCCTTCTGGTGGCTGTGGGGCTTGCTTATCGTGCTTCCCAACCGGCCCGTATCGACCTTGCTGGCAATGCAGTCGATCCTGATTTAGCCTCACCCGTCGAGTCCTCCGCTTCCGCAGGTGGGTTCCAGCTTACCCAGGCGGTCCCGATGGATTCGGCCAGCAGTCAGCCTGCGACAGAAGGCATGCTCGAGGACGGCACTGAGGAAGGTTCTGTCCGGCGTCCGCTTACGCTTAAGGAAGTGGTGGACGCGTATCAGCATTCGGTTCGGGGCGATGCCATCGCTCTGGGCAAGATGGCCGCGTGGGCCAGCCTAAGCCGCGAGGAGGCGCGTGTCCTGTTGGAACAAGCTGATCTCACCCCAGAAGCGGTTTTGGGCGCGTCGGAGTTTCTGTCCCCCGAAGAGGCCATCGCGGTGCTTCAGGCAGCCGTGGACAATGATCCCAATGATCCTCACTTGCGCTATGCCTTGGCATCGCGTTTTCAGGAGACCAACGACTCCGAGGGCTACCGTCGCTCGCTCGAAGAGTGGCGCGCGGTAGACCCGGACAACGCGCTTCCGCATTACCTTGGCGCCCAATTGATGTTCGCCTCGGGGAATGTCGAAGGCGGTATAGCGGCCATGCACGCCGGCGCGGCCATGGGCAAGGGCAGCAACTATGCGTCGCAGTCCGCTCGTGCTCGCGCTGCCGCGCTCGAAGCCAGCGGTCGCGACGCGGACACCGCTCGTTATCTTGCCGCCGCCAGCGCGGGCGAGCAGGAGTATGACTCCATGCACGCCCTTGGCAGTGACCTTATGGAGCAGGCCCGTGCCTTGGAGGCCGCCGGCGACTATGAGGGCGCGGCCGACCTGTATGACGCAATTCGCCTGTATGGCGAGCAGATGCTTGTGGGGGCCGACGTCCCCGCTGCGCAGCTTGCCGCCCTTGAGATTCAGAACAATGCCGTGGCCGCCATGATAGTTCTTCAGGAAGTCTGGACTCCTGAGACCTTCCAGGCGCTTACCCTGGTGGCCGACGGTATTGCAACGGGGCTGAGCGAATTGGGTAACTTGCTCGGTGATGTCACACAGGCGCTCGGCTCGGACACTTTAACGCAGACGTTGAACTACACCGACGCCATCCTCTCCGGCGACATGAACCGCCTCTGGCAGTTGACCTCGGGACAATAGTCTTCGGGACCGCTGTTTGATTCTCCGGCGTTCCGTCTGGCCGAATAGGCGCAAGGTTCTGGAGGAATCAGCCGTGCAACGTCGATTAATTTCTGCGCTCCTGCTCTTGGTCCTTAGCCTGGCCACCACCGCCTGCGCTCAGAATGAAGCTATCCAACTCGAGCCCGACGCGGAGGGATTCCTTCACCTCTTCAACGGCAAAGACTTGAGCGGTTGGGATATCTGGGCGAACAAGTCTGACTTCAAGGTTGTGGACGGCGTCATTCGCTCGGAGCAGGGCGGGGGCGGCCAGTTCATGCTGTATCGCGGTCAGGAGTTCGACGACTTCGAACTCGTCATCGAATGGCGCGTTTCACCTAAGGGAAACAGCGGCATCTTCATTCGCTCCCCGTTCCGTGAGTGGCCCTGGTCAACCGCTTATGAGATACAGATATCCAACGAGCAGCCCCCGCGTGACGATGCGCATTGCCTTGGATCAATCTACGCGTACTCGCCGGTCAATCCGCGCCCCGATGAAACCCCGGAGCGCTGGCGCACCTTCAAGATCCGTGCCGAGGGGGACCTGATCACCGTTGTGCTGGATGGCCAAAAAATCAATGAGTTCAACCAGTCCACCAAGGAAGAAACCAAAGACAAGCCCAAGAGTGGATACATCGGCGTGCAGGATTGTCACACGGGCGAACCCGGCACCTGGATTGAATATCGCGTCATCAAGGTGAAGCCGCTCTAGTTTCCGGGCTACAGGTCCTGCGTCGACTTGTCCTGCGGCGCAAGCGACGGCACGTTTTCCATTCCCGTGCCAATGCTGTCGGTGGCTTGATTTGCGGCCGTGCTTTGGGTGGTCTTTTTTCCAAAAAGCTTCCCCAGGAAATTGCGTGCGCGTTGCAGCCATCCGTCGGATTCACCCGGATAAGCAGCCATTTTCACCGTGGGCGGCAGTTCCTGCCGATTGCTTAAACGCTCCTTGTATATGGCATACAGATCCGCGAGCGCATGCCGGAACTCCCGTGCGCTGGAGAAACGGTCCTTCGGTTCCGGGGCCATGGCCTTGTCGAGAAAGGCGTCGCACTCCGGCGGGAGGTCTGGCCGAAGTTCGCTGAACCTGTGCGCAGGATGAGGCAGCTCCCC
>JBJOID010000167.1:0-23107 GCA_046047315.1 Candidatus Hydrogenedentota bacterium
CGGCTCGATGTGGATGTCGCTGGCGCCCTCCTCCACCGCCTGCCCGAGAATGTGGTTGACCAGTTGCACCGCCATCTCACCCGGCGTGCTTTCCGCGGTCTCCTTCTTGTCTTCCTGGCGGTAACGCCGGAAGTCCTCGATGGTCGCCTTGACGCAATCGTCCGGCCCCAGGGCGAAAATCACGTTGCCCTGGTAGAGCTCGGAAACCGTGTGCTTCAACTGGTCATTGTGGATATCGGTCACCACAGCCGTAACCGTGCCATCATCGCTCTTGGAGAAGGGCACGAAGCCGTGCTTGGAGAGGTAGTCCGGTGACACCCCCTTCAGCACCGAGCTGTCTATCATGGTGAAGCTGGGTTCGATGTAGAGCGCCCGGGCCTGATGCGCAATGTTGCGCAGGAGGGTGCGCTCGTTGATGGCGCCGATGGCGAGCAGCGCCTCGCCCAGCCGCATCTTGCGCTCTTCCTGGGTGGCGAGGGCCAGCTCGAGGGTGTCGCTGGTGATGATGCCCTGCTCGACCAGCATCTCGCCGAGGCGCATGGAGGAGCCATGCTTGGCGATGGCGTCGGTTATCTGATTACGCTTGGCGTAGCCCAGCTCAATCAAGACATCCGCAAGCTGCTTGGGCTCTTCCAGCAGCGACTGAACCCGCAGGGCGCGGTCCAACTGCTTCTGGTCTATAACGCCTTCCTTGAGCAGCGCCTGCGCAATGGCCGATTGCCGCTTGGTGCCCGTCGGTGCCGCCATTCCGTACTCCTCCCCATACCGTGGCGCGGGCGGTGCAACTAATCGAACAGGGCTGCCACGAATGCCGCCGCGTCGAAGGGCTGCAAGTCGTCAATCGACTCGCCCACGCCAATGTATTTTATAGGAATTCCCAGTTCTCGTTGTATCGCGATGGCCATGCCCCCTTTGGCGGTGCCGTCCAGCTTGGTCAGCACGATGCCGCTGATGGTCAGGGCCTCGGTGAAAAGGCGCGCCTGTTGCAGTCCGTTCTGTCCGGTGGTGGCATCGAGAACGAGCAGCACCTCGTGCGGCGCTCCCGGCAGGCGCTTGGCCACAACCCGCTGGATCTTCTTCAGCTCTTCCATCAGGTTGACCTTGGTGTGCAAGCGACCGGCCGTGTCGATAAGCACATTGTCGGCACGGCGGGCGATGGCGGCATCGACGGCATCGTAGGCCACGGAGGCCGGGTCGGCGCCCTCGGTGCTGCGAACAATGTGCGCCCCGCTGCGCTCGCTCCATATGGTCAGCTGCTCGGCAGCGGCGGCGCGGAAGGTGTCCGCCGCGCCTAGCACCACGTTCTTGCCTTGGGCCCGAAGTTTCGCCGCCAGCTTGCCAGTGGTCGTTGTTTTCCCCGAGCCGTTCACCCCGGCCACCAGGGTCACATGCGGGCCATCGGGATTGGTCCAGCGCACGGCATGGTCCATCGGCGCAGCTGGCGCGGACTCGTGGGAGGCACGCCCCTGCTCAAGCAGGCGGGCCAGTTCCTGGCGCAGCGCCTCGTGGAGTTCTTCGCCAGAGGACAGTCGGTCCTCGCGGGCACGCAGGCGCATTTCCTCCACGAGCTTCATGGTGGTTTGCACACCCACATCAGCCTGGATGAGGACGGCCTCCAATTCCGCGTAGGCCGCATCGTCAATGCGGTCGCGCGAGAAGACACTGCGCAAGCCCTCGGCGAGCCGGTTGCGGGTCTTCCCCATGCTGTCGCGAAGTCGGCCAAAGAATGACGTAGTGGACACGGGTCTCTCCTGAAGGCGTTGCCCGATACAGGGATGGCGGAGGCGATGCGCCCGGGCGTGGCCGGGCGGTTACCGCGCTCAGGGCAGGCGGTAGGCTACCACTTCGTAACTGGTCGGTTCTTCCGCGGCGGACTGGCCGAAGCACTCGACCGAGCCATCCAACTGAATCACGGCGACGCCGGTCACTGCGTAGGTGCGGCCTTCGGCATCGCGTGCGGCGGCAGTGTTCCAGTCTGCACGAAAAGCGCTGGCTCCCTGCCCGAGGGCAGCGCCTCGAATGTGCGCGCCGCCGCCAAGGGCCGCCACAAAGCGCAGCCCCCCCGCGTCGGTGCGCGCCACGGCGGTTCCCACGATCTCAGGGCCGGTATAATAGTCGTTGCGAACCAGCACGTAATTGCCGTCCGCGCTGCTGCCCTGCAGCGGCGCCTGGCGCAGGGCTTCCATCTGGTCGTAGGACGGCATCAAGGCTTGGGCCTCGACAAGCATAGCGTCGTAAACCGCGGCATCAGAGGATTCAAATAGGGCATCCAAAGGATCGCTGGCACCGCCAGCCCCGATCAGGGTATCCGCAATCTGATTTACGTTAATCGCGACCCAACCGATGATGAGCAGGCCGAAGAGGACCAAGGCGCCGCGGAATATCTGGATGCCCTGAATGCCATCGGGCTCGAGCATCTGCACTTCGGCCGCAAGGCGGCGGGCTTTTTGGTCGCGTAGGTTGTTCCCACAGGTGCGGCAAATCAAGGTCGCTTCGGGGTTTACGGTCCCGCAGACCTCGCAGACCGCGTCGGCGTCTAGGACCGCAACTGCGTTATGTGAAGGATATGCGCCGCTCATGCCACGAAAGCCCTCAATCTCCCCGAAAGATTCTGGCATAAACGAACAAAGATGTCCAGTTTTTTCTTGACGACCCCGTACTGATTGTCACTATTCGTCTTTGGGGGCATCGAATTTTAGCCCGGCCGACTCGAAGGACTTGATGAGTCCCTCCTTGTCCACGGCCTTGAAATAGGCTTCCATGGGGTCCACCAGGTCCTCTTTCACGAAGCGCGCCAACTCTTCGTTGAGCAGGGTCATGCCCTCGCGTTTGGCGGTCTGCATGATGCTCATGATTTGGGCGGTCTTTGCGTCGCGGATCAGGGCGGCCACGGCGGCGTTCACCACCAGCACCTCGAGCGCGGCCACGCGGCCTCCCCCCTTTTTCTTAAGCAGGTTCTGCGCCACCACGCCCTTGAGCGCCGAGGCCAGCATGGTGCGAATCTGCTGTTGCTGGCTTGAGGGGAACTGGTCGATCAGGCGGTCCACCGTGGACACGGCGGTGGTGGTGTGCAGGGTGCCAAAAACGAGGTGGCCGGTTTCCGCCGTCTCGATGGCGATATGGGTGGTCTCCAAATCGCGCATTTCGCCCACGAGCACGATATCCGGGTCTTCGCGGAGGGCGGCGCGCAGGGCCTGCTTGAAGCCCAGCGTGTGCTGATGCACCTCGCGCTGGTTGATGAGGCAGCGCTGGTTTTGGTGTACGAACTCGATGGGGTCTTCGATGGTGATGATGTGGTCAGTCTTGGTCTTGTTGATGTAGTCGATCATCGCCGCGAGCGTGGTGGACTTGCCGCTGCCGGTGGGGCCGGTCACGAGGACGAGACCCTTGGGAAGCTGGCAGAACTTCTTCAGCGCGGGCGGAAGCTTGAGCTGCTCGAAGGTGAGAATCTGGGAGGGGATGAGGCGGAACACGCCGCCGACGCCGCGGTGGTCGCGGAAGAGATTCGCACGAAAGCGGCCGACGCCTTCAAGCGCGTAGGCAAAGTCCGTGTCGAATTTTTCCTTGAACTCGGCGAGGTTCTTGGGGGGGGTGATTTCGTAAAGTAACTGCTCGGCGCGCTCGAGGCTCAACTCCTCCTCGCTCTTGAGCGCCACGATGGAGCCGTCCTTGCGGAACATGGGCTTGCAGCCGGTGCACAGGTGCAAGTCCGAGGTGTTGTGCTCCACCATCAACTTGAAATACTTGTCCATTTCGGCCATGGCGAATTCTCCTGTTCCCTCGCGAAGAGAGGGTAACACGAGGTTGGCGGACAAGCAAGGAGCGGAGCCTACTTCCGCTTCACGCGGGGGCCATAGGCGGTGTCTTCAATGACCCAGCCCACGGCGAAGTGGAGAGGCAGGAAGACCGCCCCCACTGCGGGAATGGCTTGGAACTGCGTGGACCCTCCTGCGCTGAAACCTTGGAGGGCAGGTACGGGCAGCTGGCCTTTCGATTCTTATGGAAGGTCTCATATTCTGATTGACGAATTTGCTGCCGTGGGCTACCGTGGTTTCGCGATTCATGAGGCAGAAACTTGGGGAGTGCGCGACATGCGAGTCAGCACACGCTTGGCCTTCTTGTTGGCTGTGGTGCTGATTACCTTTGAGGCGCGCCCCGCAAAGTGGGACTTCGATTGGGTTCGAGCCATCGGAAGCTATAATGGCCTGGATATCGATGCCATTGCCCTTGATTCCGCAGGGAACGTCTATTCCACGGGATATTTCGAGGAGACGATGGACTTCGATCCAGAGGGTGCTGGATACGAACTTACGAGCGAAGGCGACGACGACGTTTTTGTGCAGAAATCGGATGCGGCGGGAAACATCGCATGGATTGTAAGGATGGGCGGCGACTACCGTGATAGAGGCGATTATATCGCCGTGGATGGCGAGGGCGCCGTTTATATCACTGGGAATTACCTTGGCCTCGTGGATTCGGACCCTGGCGAGGGGGTTCTGGAACTCCCGTTTGCGAATACGAGGGGAACCTTTATCCAGAAGCTGGACACCAACGGAAGCTTGCTTTGGGGGCGAGGCCTGGTCGGAGATTACGTGACACCCGACGGAATTGCCTTGGATGGGGAAGGCAATGTCTACGTTTGTGGAGATTTCAGTGGAACCGTCGACCTGGACCCTGGCGCCGGAGAATATCCGATCACCAGCCAAGGGCGGAGTGATGCGTTTGCATTAAAGTTGAACGTAGATGGAGATTTTGTCTGGGCGCGCGCCTTTGGCGGAAGCGAGCTCGACTATGTGTTTGGCATGACTGCGGACGCTCAGGGCAACGTGTACACCACGGGAAGATTCAGTGGCACTGCGGACTTTGATCCCGGAGCGGAGAGCTATTTCCAGACAAGCACAAGTGGAGCGACCGCGTATATTCAGAAGCTGGATACTGAAGGAAGATTCGTGTGGGCGCGACAGATGGGTGGGGTGGAGAACTCGACGGGCATCGGGGTTGTTGTGGACCGCATCGGAAGCGTGCATACAGCGGGAACGTTCGTGGGTACCGTGGATTTCGATCCCGGGGAGGGCGCGTTTGAGTTGGTCAGTGCCGGAGGCAGTGACCTTTTTGTGCAGAAGATGGATTCAAATGGCCAATTCGTCTGGGCGACGAGCCTTGGCGGTTCCAACTACGATAATTTCGGCGCCATCACCCTGGACGCGACGGGCCACGTCTACCTGACGGGCGGCGTCTATGAAACCGTGGACTTCGATCCCGGGGAGGGTGTCTATACCTACACCGCGAGAGGCACCACCGATGTCTTTGTTCAAGTGCTTGACCGCGATGGCAAGCTGTCGTCCGTGACGGTCTTTGGCGGCAACGGGGGCGAGGGAAGCACGGGCATTGCCTTGGGAGCCACGGGTGCGATTCATTTGACCGGCGGCTGCAGTGTATCGACGGACTTTGACCCGGGACCGGGGGTCGTCCGTTACCTCGGCGAACGTTTCGTCACCGATTACGTTCTTAAGCTCGAAGTCGCAGAAGATACCACGCCGCCGTCGGCGCTCAGCATCGTGCCATCCACGGAGGGTCCAACGAACGCGGATGCCGTGTCGTTCTCAGTCACCTTTGACGAGGACGTGCGAAACTTCAGCGATGCATCGGACCTGATGATTGAGCATGAGGGCACCGTGCACGAAAGCATCTCAATCGAGGGAGGGTTCTCTCGATACAACGTGACTGTATCGGGGATATCGGGCGATGGCTCGTTCACCGTTGCGGTGAACACTGCGAGCGACGTTCAGGACCTGACGGGGAATACGCTGGCGTCGAGCGTGGTCAGTGCGGCGGTGGCAATAGACAACACGCCGCCGGGCTTTAAGAACATCGCATCGATCCCCGTCGAGGTCGTGGCGGGGAATCCAGTCTTGTTGACCTTCGATTCCACGGAGACGTTGTCGGACGATCCCGAAGTTACCGTGAATGGAAAACCGGCCACGCTGTCCCGAAAGGCGGCCTATGGCTACACCTACATCACGCTCGAGAGCGATGCTACCGGGCCTGCCGCCATCGAAATTCGTGGCATGGACATCGCGGGCAACCCGGGAGTCACGATCGACACCACCGCCCTTAGCATCATCGAGGCAATCCCCGAGGGTGAAGGCGCGTTGGAAGGTGGCACGGAAGGTGTAATCGAGGGGGGAGTCGAAGGGGGGATTGAGGGGGCTGGCGAGGGGATGCCTGAGGGTGCTGCCGAGGGTGCAATGGAAGGTGCAGAAGAGGGCGTCATCGAAGGTTCTCTTGAGGGTCAGAACGAGGGCGAAGAAGAAGGTACGACGGAAGGCAGTGTTGAAGGTGGGGATGAGGGCGAAGGGGAAGGAACATCGGAGGGCGCGGTCGAGGGCGAGGGTGAAGTGGAAGGGGCGATGGAGGGGGCAGCGGAAGGTGAAGGCGAGGGAATGATCGAAGGTGAATCGGAAGGCGCCATTGAGGGAGAGGGCGAAGATGGTCCGAGAATTCGTTTCAACGCCTTTAACGGAGGTGGGCTGTTGAGTTGCCGATGCAATGCGTTTGGTCCGGCGCCGAGCCTGGAGGAGATCCTTGGGCAGTTGTTCATGGGGGCGCTGACGGTGATGGCGCTGGTGTTGATGGCGGCGTATCAGCGGCGGTTCTGGTAGGCGGCTACTACCATCATCCCCCTTGACAGTTACGCCATACTGGGCTATGGTCGCTAAGGCAGTGGAGGCGGGTTTGAGAGGCGAGAGGCACTCGGTACTGATTCCGCAGGAGGCAGCGGAAGCGGGGGCTGCCGCCCGGTGGCGTTCCAATCCTGACTTGGGGAGGTTGTGTCATGACGCTACTTCAGCGCGCGGTGCTTTTTGGAGTGATCTGTCTGCCCCCCTGGGCCGCTCACGCCTCCGATGGCGATTTAGTATGGGCACGGAGCATGGGCGGGTTGGGTACCGACAGTGGTTTAGATGTCGCGCTGGATGACAAGGGCAACGTATACACCACAGGTTTTTTCGTGGACACGGCGGACTTCGACCCCGGCCCAGACACCCACTACCTCACGAGCATGGGCGACCGGGACATTTTCGTGCAGAAGTTGGACGCCGACGGTAATTTCGTCTGGGCGCACGGCGTGGGTGGGAGGGGTCTCGAAGAAGCAAGAGGCATCGCGGTGGATAGTGCGGGCAGCGTCTACACCACGGGTCAATTTAATGGCACGATGGACTTCGATCCTGGCGCGGGCATCGTCAACCTCACCAGCGCGGGGGGCTTCGACTTCTTTGTGCTGAAGCTGGACGCCGACGGTAACTTCGTCTGGGCGCGGAGTATGGGCGGGGGCTTTTCCGACGTAAGCCGAGGCATCGCGGTAGATAGTGCGGGCAACGTCTATACCATCGGTGGATTTCAAGGCACGGTGGACTTCGATCCCGGCGCGCGTGCTTTCAACCTGAGTGGCGCAGGGGTCACCGACATCTTCATACAAAAGCTGGATGCGAGCGGCAACCTGGTCTGGGCGCGCGCGATGGGCGGGGCGGATTACGACATCAGCAGTGCCATCTCAGTGGATAGCCAAGGCAACGCCTACTCTACAGGCTATTTCAGAGGGACCGTGGACTACGACCCCGGAGAAGGCATCTTCAACCTCTCCAGTGTGGGAGATGGGGACACTTTCGTGCAGAAGCTGGACGTCAGCGGCAACCTCCTATGGGCGCGGAGTATGGGTGGGACGAGTTTCGACCGCGGCAGCGACATCGCGGTGGATAGGGTGGGCAATGTCTACACCACGGGCTACTTCCAGGACATAGTGGACTTCGATCCCGGCGAGGGCACCTTCAACGTCACCAGTTCCGGAGGCCGGGACATCTTTGTGCAGAAGCTGGACGCCAGCGGCAACCTCGTCTGGGCGCGAAGCATGGGCGGGAGGTATTACGACGAAGGCTTCAGCATTGCGGTGGACGGCGCAGGCAACACCTACACCACGGGATATTTTCAAGCCACGGCGGACTTCGACCCCGGCGCGGACACCTTCAACCTGAGCGGCGTTGGTTTTTTTTGGGACATTTTCGTGCAGAAGCTGGATGCCAACGGTACCTTCGTTTGGGCGCGTGGCATGGGCGGGAAGAATAATGACGTAGGTAACTCCATTGCAGTGGACGACGCAGGCAATGCTTACACCACGGGTAATTTCACAGACACGGTGGACTTCGACCCTGGCGCGGGCAACTTCAACCTCACCAGTGTCGATCAGCGGGACGTCTTCGTGCAGAAGCTGACTGGCTCGGATGTGACGCCGCCCAACGCTACGGCCATTGTGCCGAAGACCGCGGGCCCGACCCATGCAGAGAGCCTGGACTTCCTCATAACCTTCGACGATGATGTACGGAACTTCAATGACGCGGCGGACCTCGTGATTTCGCACAACGGCACGGCGAACACAGGCGCGATGATCTCGGGCGGGCCGGTGGAGTACACGGTCACGATCTCAGGAATCTCCGGCGATGGCAGCTTCACACTGGCGGTAAAAACCGACAGCGACGTGACAGACGATTGCGGCAATGCGCTCGCGTCGAGCGTGGTGAGCGCGCCGGTGACGATAGACAACACGGCCCCGGCCTTTATGAATATTGCGTCGATCCCCGCCGAAGTGGTAGCTGGGAATCCGGTCTTGTTGACCTTCGATTCCACCGAGCCGTTGTCGGGTGATCCCGAAGTAACCGTGAATGGAAACCCCGCCACGCTATCCCGGAAGACCGGCTACGGCTACACCTATATCGCGTTGGAGAGTGATGCTCCAGGGCCTGCCAGCATTGAGATACGGGGCATGGATATCGCGGGCAATACGGGAAGCACCACCGACACCACTGCCCTTGCCATCATTGAACCCACAAGCGAGGGAGAAGGCGCGCCGGAAGGTATCGAAGAGGGTGGGCCCGAGGGCGGAGTAGAAGGTACGAATGAGGGATTTGTTGAGGGCATGCCCGAGGGATCGGTGGAGGGTGCGGCGGAAGGCGTAGAAGAGGGTGCCATCGAGGGTTCTCTTGAGGGTCAGAACGAGGGCGAAGAAGAAGGCACGACGGAAGGCAGTGTTGAAGGTGGGGATGAGGGCGAAGGGGAAGGAACTATCGAAGGTACCACCGAGGGCGAGGGTGAAGTGGAAGGCTCGGTGGAGGGGGCAGCGGAAGGTGACGGCGAGGGAATGATCGAAGGCGAAATTGAAGGCACCATCGAGGGCAGCGAAGAAGGGGCGTTGGAGGGCGAAGGCGATACCGATGGGGAAATTCATCCGCCGATTGGATGCAACGCCTTCAACGGCGGTGGTCTGCTCAGCTGCCGGTGCAATGCCTTTGGACCAGCCCCCAGCCTGGAGGAAATCCTCGGTCAGCTGTTTACGGGAGCATTAACCGTGATGGCGCTGGTGTTGATGGCGCTCTACCAGAGGCGGTTCTGGTAGGCGGCAAGCCAGCACTACTTGCGCTTCACGCGGGGGCCGTCGGCGGTGTCCTCGATGACCCAGCCTTCGGCGAGGAGTTGATCGCGGATCGCGTCGGAGCGGGCGAAGTCCTTGTTGCGACGGGCCTGCTGGCGCTCGGCCACGAGGTCGAGCACCGAATGCGGGGTCTCCTCGTGGGGGGCGTCTCCGTGCACGCCGGTCACGCCGTCGATTTCGTCGAGCAGGGCGATGGCGGCGGCGCCGCCAGCCTCGCCCACCGCGTCCTGGTCGAGCAGCTTGTTCACGTCGCGGATGAAATCGAAGACCGCCGCCAGCGCCCCGGAGATGTTGAGGTCGTCGTCCATCGAGGAGATGAAGGCGGCGCGGCAGTTGGCGATCTCGGCCGACAAGTCGGAGCCGGAACCGCGCGCTTCGCGCAGGCGCAGGCGAAAATCCCGTATGCGCTGAATGGCATGGCGGGCCGCGTCGAGCGCCTCGAAGGTGAAGTTGTTTGGCTGGCGGTAATGCGTGGCCACCAGCACCCAGCGGATGGCCAGTGGGTCATGGCCTTTTTCGATCAGGTCGCGCAGGGTGAAGAAGTTGCCCAGCGACTTGGACATCTTCTTGCCTTCGACCACGAGGTGCGCGCAGTGCATCCAGTAATTGACGAAGCGGCTGCCGGTGGCGCAGCAGGTCTGCGCGATTTCATTTTCGTGGTGCGGAAAGATGTTGTCCACGCCGCCGCAGTGGATGTCGAAGTGATCGCCCAGCAGCTTTACGCTCATGGCGGAACATTCGATGTGCCAGCCCGGCCGGCCCTTGCCCAGCTCCGTCTCCCAATAGACGTCGCCGTCGTCCGGGGTCCATGCCTTCCACAATGCGAAATCGCGGGCGTCCTCGGTGGCGTATTCGTCGTTGTCCACCCGGCCGCTGGCGCCCGAGCGCAACTCGTCGAGATCCATGTGCGAGAGTTTCCCGTAGTCCGCAAAGCTGGCAATCCGGAAATAGATGCTGCCTTCCGACTCATAGGTGTGGCCGTTGTCGCGCAGCTGCTTGATCATCGCCACCATCTCGGCGATGTAGTCCGTGGCGGCGGGATAGCTCTCCGCCGGCTCGATGCCCAGGGTGGCGATGTCCTCGAAGAAGGCCTGCGCATACTTCGATGTGATCGCCTTCAGCGGCTGGCCCGTCTCCCGGCAGGTGCGGATCAGCTTGTCCTCCACATCGGTCAGGTTCATGATGTGGCGCACTGAAAAGCCCCGCATCTTGAGATAGCGCTTGAGCAGATCCTCGAAGACATAGGCCCTGAAATTTCCGATATGCGCGTAGTTGTAGATGGTCGGGCCGCAGGTGTAAAGCCCCACCTTACCCTCCTCGATGGGGGTAAACACTTCCTTCGCGCGGGTCATCGTGTTGTAAAACTGGAGCGACATGGCTTCCTCGATTGCTGCGGACGGAGCGGTCCGCGGTCAAAAACGGGGAGTATAGCAGCCCTTTCCGCTCCCCTGCCATTGGGGAATAGGGTGCTTGACATTGGAAGGGCAATGCGTTATTTTACTGAATACAATTTCAGTCAACATGTGACAAGCCATGAGGAGGACATGCCATGAACTGGACGGATTTGCTGAAGGCCGAGATGGAGAATTCGTACCGCGCGGCGGAGGGTTTGATCAAACTGGTGGATGACGGCGAGCTGAACTGGAAGCCGTCGACGGGGAACAACTGGATGTCGATGGGGCAATTGCTGCGCCATATTCCGGATGCGTGCGGAATGTGCTTCAAGGGTTTCGTGACGGGGGACTGGGGCTTTCCTGAAATGGCGGGCGAGGCGCCGCCGGATGAAATGCTGCCCCCTGCGGACAAGTTGCCCGCGGTGGCCAGCGTGGCGGAAGCGCTCGAGCGGCTGGCCAAGGACAAGGAACTCGCGCTGGCGATGATCGCCGAGGCGGGCGAGGAAGCGCTGGATAACCGGATGGTCTCCGCACCGTGGAGCCCGGATCACCCGCTGCGCCTGGGGCACCAGTTGCTGGGCATGGTGGGCCACCTTGAGATGCACAAGAATCAGCTTTACTACTACCTGAAACTTCAGGGCAAGCCGGTGAACACCTTTACGATGTTCGGCATGGGTTGAGCTTTTCCCTAAGCCAAGGGCGCGGTTGCGGCGGGTCTCCGGTCGTGGCCGCGCCCGTTTACTTGCACAAGCCCCCGCGATGCACCGTTGACCACGCAGGTGCGAGCGGCTACCCGCAGAGATCGGGGAAGTTTTCGCGCAGGCAGGTGGGGCAGATGCTGTGCGTGAAGTCGGCATCAGAATGTTGGTGCAGATAGTCCTCGATGCGGTCCCAGTAACCTTCGTCATTGCGGACATTCTTGCAATAGGAGCAGATGGGCAGCAGGCCATGAAGGGTCTTGAGGTTTTCCAGCGCCTCGGCGAGCTGCATATTGACGGCGCGCTGCTCGATCAGGTGAACCGCTACTTGCCGAAGCGACTCGAGCGCTTCCTGCTGATCCGGGGAGAGCATTCTCGGAACCGAGTCGATTATGCAGAGCGTGCCCAGGTTGTGACCCTCGGAATCCGTTAGCGGCGCGCCGGCATAAAAGCGAATACCCAGTCCGGATTGCACGTAGGGATTTCCGCAGAATCGGGGGTCCCTGGTCGCATCTTCCACCACCATGGTTTCATTGCCCAAAATGGCGTGGGTGCAGAAGGCAAGCTCGCGCGGAGTCTCAGTTGCATCAAGCCCGAACTTAGCTTTGAACCACTGCCGGTCGCTGCTGATAAGCGACACAAGCGCTATTGTCGTGCCACACAGCTTGGAGGCGAGCCGGACGATGTTCTCGTAAGGCTGCTCCGGTTTGGTGTCGAGAATGTTATATCGACGAAGCGCCTCCAGCCGCGCTTGCTCGTTCTTCGGCAACGGGTACGACATGCTTCACGTCTCCGAAGTAGTTCTGGGGTGTCATCATAGACCGAAGCCCCCGGCTTGTCTACATTCGCTCTGGAGCCTCTATTCCCAAAATACCAAGACCGTTGCGCAGCGTGGTGAGCGTGGCGCGGCAGAGGCTCAAGCGCGCCTCGACCAGGTCCGGCGATTCGGCCGTCAGCACGGGGCAGTCATGGTAAAACGTGGTGAACTGCCTCGCGAGCTCGAGCACATAGTTGGCCACGGGCGCCACGTTGCGCTGGTCATGGCAAACGCCCACGACCTCCGGGAAGGAGGCGACCTTGAGCAGCAGCGCCCATTCCGCGTCGGTCGTCAATGGCGGCGCGTCCGGGATGACGGTCTCGTCCCCGCCGTGCTTGCGCAGGATCGAATTGATGCGCGCGCAGGAGTACTGCACATAAGGTCCGGTGTCGCCGGTAAACGACAGCGCGTTTTCCAGATCGAAGGTCACGTTCTTGTTGGGGCTCACGCGCAGAATCGAGAAGCGCACCGCCGCAATGGCCACGCGCTCGGCGATGACGCGCTGCTCTTCGGGACTAAGGTCTTTGCATTGCTCGGCCACGCGTTCCGCCGCGAGCCCGATGGCCTGATCGAGGAAGTCGGACAGCAGCACCACCTTGCCCTGCCGCGTGGACATCTTCCCGCTCTTGAGCAGGATGTACGCGTAATAGATGGTCTCGGGCGCGGCGTAGCCCGCCGCCCCCAGAATCATGGCCTGCTGCTCGGCATAGAGCTTGTGGTCCTCGCCAAGCAGCCACAGGTTGAGATCGGCGCCCTTCTCCAGCTTGTCGATGGTGTAGGCGAGGTCGCGGTAGCCGTACATCGAACTGCCGTTGGCCCGCATCAACACGAAGTAGCGTCCTTCCTCATGCTCCCGGCCCAACTTGGACAGGTCCACCACAAGGCGCTGGTCTTCGTCAACGAAGACGGCGTCCTTCTCCCGCAGGGCCGCCAGCACCTTGTCGAGACGGGGATCCTTCACATAGTCCGACTCGTGATCGAAGACATCGTAGGCGGCGCCAATGCGAGAGAGCACGGCGAGCTGTCCATTCAGGCAGAGATCCGTGACGGCGCGGAAACGGCGCTGGGTGTCGGGGGCGCCCTCTTCCATGCTGGCCAGCAAGGCATAGCCTTGGGCGGCGAAATCGGGGTCACTTTCGGCGCGCGCGTTGGCTTCCACGTAGGCGTCGAGGATCTGCTCGAAGCTCAGGTTCTGAAGTTCATCGGCGATCAGCACCAGCAGGCCGATTTGGCGGCCCATGTCGTTCACGTAATAGTGGACCTCGACATTGTAGCCTTCGAAGCGAAGCAGCCGGGTTACCGCGTCGCCAATCAGGGCATTGCGGGCCCGGCCCACGTGCGGGCTGGCGTTGGGGTTGATGCTGGTGTGCTCGATCAGCACCCGCTTTCCCCCGCCGGAGTGGTTGGAGCCGTAGGCCTGGCCTTCTTCTCGCACGGCTTTCAGCAGCGACCCCGCCAGTTTCGCGCGGTCGACCCGAAGATTGAGATAAGGGCCGGCTGGCTTGACCTCCGTGACAAGTCCGCCAAAGTCCGCCTTCGCCGCCACGTCTGCCGCCAGCTTGGGCGGCGGCGCCCCCAGCGCCTTGGCGGCCTGAAACAGAGGGACGGCGATATCGCCCATGGCCAGGTTGGGCGGGGCGGCCGGGGTGAACAGCGACGGGTCGGCGCCGAGGGCGTTGCCGAGGGCGGTGGCGATGGCTTTAAACGGATCCATGGGCCAGGTACTCCAAGAGCGGGGCCGGGGCATTAGAAAAGGGGAAGCTGCGATTATATAATGCGGAGCTCGGGCCGTGGTAGTTTCGGCCCTCGCGAGGGAGAACCACGCCATGAAGCACATTCAGCCTGTCACCGCGATGCCGCGCCCGGCGCAGGGCGTCACCACCCCTGTCGAGGGCGCCATCCTGCTGCTGATCACCATTTTCTTTCAGGACTGGGACAACTTCCAGCAGGTGCTGCGCAACCTGCAGAAGTTTTATTCCAAGACGCCCTGACCGCCGGGAGAAGTCGCGTTGCTCTCCTCCGAACATGGGTATCTGCGCACGACCGAGGAGGACGACGCCCCGTACTTCCACGCGCTCTACACCGCAGGAGGGCCGCGCTTCGCCACGCTGGACCTGAAGCGCGAGCCGATCCTTCCCACGCTGATGGAGGTGCGCGAGACGCTGTCCTCGAATGAGTCGGCCCGAAGCATGTTCTTCACGCTTGAGGAACCCGGCGGGGAGGTGGCGGGCTTCATGTGCCTGCGCGGACTCAATCAGGAAAGCGGCTATTGCGAGGTGGCGCCGCTGATGCTGGAGGAGGAGCGGGTGCACGAGGGCCTCGCCGCATGGGCGCTCGGTTTCGTGCTCGAGCGCGCCTTCCACGTGCTGCGGTTGCGTAAGGTCACCGCGCACGCCTTATGCCGGGAGACCAGCCTTCGCCAATTCCTGCTGGATCACACCTTCACCTGCGACGGTGCTCAACGGGAGGTAGTGCATGCGCGGGGACGCTGGCACGACGTCGTATGTTATTCGCGCTTTCACCCCGACCGCATGGTCCCCACGGAGCATGACGCATGCCTGTAAAGATGGACTTCTTCCTGCGCCGCGCCGACCGCGACGACATGGACACCGTGATCCGCTGGATGGACGACGAGGACTACCACCGTTTTCTGTATGGCGATCCCGCGCGTTCCCCGCGCCAGGTGCGCGCCCAGATTGTGGGCATGCTGGGCCGCAGCGCGGGACACAGCCTTCCGGGAAGCATCTATCTCTTGATCGATTCCCCCACGCGCGGCCCGGTGGGGATGGTCTCCTTCGGCAACCTAAGCTGGCGCAACCGGAACTGCTCGCTTGATGTCTACCTGGGCGACAAGTCGTTGCGCTCGGGAATGGTGGTGACCCTGTCCCTCTATCGCGCGCTGGAGTATGCCTTCGACGAACTTAACCTTCACCGGGTGACGGCATATATCTATTCCTTCAACCGGGCCTCCTGGCGGGCCTTCGAGATGAGCGGGGCCGTGCGCGAGATGACGCTGAAAGAGCAGGTGTTGCGCGACGATGTTTACCATGATGTGTATTGCTACGGCTTGCTGCGCCCGGAGTTCGAGGCGCTTCGCGCCCGCTACGGCGGCATAGGCGGGGTGAACCTCGAGTCCATGATTCAAGAGCTGGCGGCGCGCGCAGATGCTTGAACTGCCGGAGCGCGTCTTCCTCGCGCTGTTTGCCGCCGCCATCGCGGCCACCTTGGCTGGCCAGCTTTGGCGCGGAGGCAATGCCCGGGCAGGAGCCTTGCTCAAGGCCCTCATCCAGCTGCCGCTTTTCATGCTCGCGGTTTATCTGGCCTATCATTCCGGCGCGCTCGACCGGCGTCTCGTCTCCCTGCTGGAGATCCTTCCGGGCCTTGCCGCTGGACACCTGATATTCGCGGCCTCGGTGCTGGCCACCCACGGCTCCCGCGAGGACGCCCTCACCGTGCTGGTGGACCTGCGCTCCCTGTGGCAGTTCTTCGTGAACAACCCCAATCTTGCGCTGCGGACCATCCAGCTTAGCTTCACCGAGGAGCTTATTTACCGCGCCGTGTTTCAGGTGTTGATGGTTGCCCTGCTCGGGCCATGGCCCGGCGTGCTCCTCACGGCGGCGCTCTTCGCCGTGTCGCATGAACACGTGTTCAAGAATACCCTGCGCGAGACGGCGGAGTTCGTGGCTTTCTCGCTGCTGCTGGGCGCGGTATACTACGCGACCTCGAGCCTGGCTGCGGTGGTGGCCATTCACGCGGTGCGCAACTTCGAGATTGCGGAGCTGGAGTTCTCGGCCCGGGCGCACGAGCTGGGCAGCGAGGAAGCGGCCCAGCAGGAATTCGATCAAAAATATCGTCAGGAGTCGGCCCAAACCTCATGAGCGCTGAACCGGTAGTCGTGGTGGACAACGTGCAGAAGCAATTCCGCACGCGGCATTTTTTCCAACTGGATGAAGAGACGCGCAAGCGTCGCCTCTACAAGCGCAACGAGGTGGACGCCGCGAAAGGGATCTCGTTCAACATACGCGAGGGGGAAATCTTCGGCCTGCTCGGGCCGAACGGGGCGGGCAAAACCACCACGGTGAAGATGATATCCACGCTGGTGAAGCCCGACAAAGGCCGCGTGAGTGTGGGCGGCTTTGACACCGAGCGTCAGCGCAAGAAGGTGTTGCAGCAGGTGGGTGTGGTGCTGGAGGGCACGCGTACGGTGATGTGGCCCCTGTCGCCGCTGGAAAACATGGCCTATTACGGCAACCTGAAGAACGTGCGCGGCAAGGTGCTGAAGGAGCGCTCGCACGAGTTGCTGGACTTCATCGGCCTGAAGGAAAAAAAGAACGTGCAGGTGAGCCTGCTTTCACGCGGGCAAAAGCAGAAGCTCGCCATCTGTATCGCCCTCGTTGCGGATCCGCGCGTGCTGCTGCTGGACGAACCGACGACAGGGCTCGACGTGCAGAGCAGCCGCTCGATCAAGGACAAACTCATCGAGATGACGCGCCAGCATGGAAAGAGCGTGCTGGTGACGACGCACGACATGCACGTGGCGCAGGAACTCTGCGACCGTATCGGCATCATCAGCAACGGCGAACTCATCGAGTGCAAGCCCACGGCGCAGCTGCTTGAAGTGTTCTCTCAGCAACTGTTCGTGTTTCGCCTCGACCGCGACCCCGACGCCGCTTCATTCCGAGAGATACCCGGCGTCGTGCAGGCGGACGCGGAGAACGCCGATGAAGGCCCCGCGCTGGTGTTGCACCTCAGCCACGAGGAAGGTGAGCGTTCCGCCGCCATCTACCATGTGGTGAGGCGTCTGGAAGAGCAAGGACACGCGATTCGCGGCATCAACCAGCGTCAGCAGAATCTCGAAAGCATCTTCCTGCAGATCACGAAATAGCGGGATTGAGCAGGGCGAATGCCGCCTTCGCCCCTTCACGCGGGCGCGCGAATGCCGCCTTGATGCCAAGCAGTCGGGCGGGAATGGTGGTGCCTGAAGCGATGGCTTGCGGCCACGAGAGGGCCCCTGCGGACACGGCGCGGCGCAGACACACGTCCAGCGTCGCGGCGCTCCCCGCGAGGAGCGGCGAACCGGGAATCCGAATGGCGCCATCGCGGCACAGCTCTACTTCCTGGCCGAAGCTGGGGTAACGCCCCGGCTTGAGTCCAGAGAGATGGGTGCAGTCGGACACGAGGACGATTCGAGCGGCCCCCTTGGCTCGCACCATCACGCGCAACACCTCGGGCGGCAGATGGTGAAGGTCGGCGATGAGGGAGGCCGCAAGGCGGGGTTCGTCGAGTTGGGGCCACAGCGGATTATGGTGCCGTGGCAAGATGGCCATCACCCCGTTTCCCAGATGGGTGCACAGGGTCGCACCAGCTTGGGCCGCTGCATGCACCTGCTCGGCGTCGGCATGGTGATGCCCGAGCGAAACCCGCACGCCCGCCGCGACCGCCCGTCGAATGAAGGCTTTCGCGCCGGGCAATTCCGGCGCCAGGGTGGTATAGAGGATGCTGTGCTCCGAGGCCCGGAGCAGCCGCTGGAAGGCTTTCCAGTCTGGCGGTCGCACATGCGCCAGCGGGTGCGCCCCGCGTGGCCCGTCCAGCGGAGAGATAAAAGGGCCCTCAATGTGGATGCCGGGAATGGCGCGCGCAAGATTGGGGTCTTCACGCCGCGCCACCGCAATCACGCGGCAGGCCTGCTCCATCGCATCGAGCGGCATCGTCACGAGGGTGGGCACCCACCGCCCCACGCCGCGCTGGGACAGGTAACGCGTGATACTCGCCAGTCGCGCCGTATCCAGTTGGGGGTCTTGCAGGTCAACCCCGTTCGCGCCGTTCACCTGAATGTCGAGCAGGGGAGGCGACAGGATATGGGTATCCGAGCCGAAGTCTGGCGTCGCTCGACCGGCAGGTCGGATGCTCCGCACCCGCCCACCCCGCAGCCGGAGTTCGATGGGCGCCCCAGTGCCGCGCCAGCGTCCCCGAATCAGGCAGTCGACCGGCGTCGTATCCGCGAATGATTGTGTGTTTCTGCCTAAATTCACGCCCTGCTCCCCGTTTGCGCAATCAATTGTGACAGTGTAGCTTGTGAAGGCGCAACGCCTCTCCTGCCTTTTTCGCGCTTGCCGGGTAATAAGCGGGGCGATAAACTGTAGGGGTAAGTGATACGTCCGTGCAGCGTTCGAGGTGCGCGCTGCGATTGGGAGATGGGCCGCATGGGTAATTTATGTCTAGTCCCGGGCTTTCGTCGGAGCATGTGCCGCATGGCGCTGCTTGCGGTGCTTTCCCTTGCCACGGCGGGGGGGCATGCCCAAGCCAATGTGGACTGCCTCGCGTTCACCCGCGTGGCCGCGCCAGATCCCTATGTGCCAGGCTCAAATCTGGTCGTCACCGTCACGTTCACTTCCACCTGCAGCGAGTCGATTTCCGCCCTTGGCATCGTGGAAACGATTCCCGCAGGTTGGATTTATATCTCGGCCGGCGGGCAGTCACCGCCGGATACCCGGCCGGGTGTCGGAGAAGGCGGTGATCTTGAGTTTGCCTGGATTTCAGGCCAGACCTATCCTTTCTCCTTCACCTATACGATCCGTCCGCCTGCGGGAGCGACGGGCGATCAGGAGATCAACGGCACGGCGGAATACCGGGTCGCGTCGGCGGGAGCGCAATTTGCCGGCCCGGTGATCACCCCCTTGTCCGACGGCATTGTGGAGTGCCTGGATCAACCCGGCTGCGTGACGTTGAGCCGCTCGACCCCGGCGGCCACCTATTTGCCGGGCGCGGGCTTGCAGGTGACGCTTACCGTGACCGAGGCCTGCACCTCGGAGTTGGTCGCCTTGTCCGTCACGGAAACGGTGCCCGCCGGGTGGCGTTTCGCCGATGCGACCGGTGAGGATGCGCCCACCCTGCAACCCGAGCCGGGCGCCACGGGGACGCTGACCTTTGGCTGGCTCGAAGTTCCGGCGCTGCCGGTCACCTTCACCTACACCCTCGCTGTGCCGGGCACGGCCGTTGGACAGCAACAGCTTACCGGGAACGTGACTTGGCGGACCTGCGACGACGATCTTGCCGGAGCGGCGGTGACGACAACCCTGGACCAGGGAGACTCGGCCCTGGCGCAGTGCACGGCGGAATGTGTGGATGCGCCCGCCACGGACACGGACAGTGACGGCTTGGGCGATTGCGTGGAAACCTGTCTCGGCACGAACCCTGAGAAGACCGACACCGACACGGACGGTATCCCCGATGGTGTCGAGGCGGTGAATGGCCTCAACCCCGTGGATCTGTCGGACGCGGCAGGCGATCTCGATATCGATGGCGACGACAACCTGCGTGAGTACCTGAATGGCAGCAGCATCGCGGACGCGAGCGATCCCGCTCCCGTCTTCTTTCTGGATGCCGCGGGCGTGGATGACCCCTCGGGCGGCGGCGTGGACCAGCCATGGCGCAGCATCGCATTCGCTTTGGATGAGATTGATGCGAAGGGACTCTCCGCCGCCAAGCTCCTGCTGGGCGAGGGCCTCTACGTGGAATCGGTGAACCTGATTCCCGGGGTCTCGCTTATCGGACTGGAGCGCTGCGACGAGGAGGACTTCACGGGTTGCGCCGCCATCGTCGGCCCGATGACCGGGGCTGAGGGGGCGTCACTGCGGAACCTGCTGCTGACGGTGAACGTGTCCGAACCGGAAGCAGCGCTGCTCACCCTTGACGACGTGGCCATGGACATCGAGAACGTGGTGTTCATCGGCACGACCGACCGGCTCAACACCGGGCTGCGTGTCTTGGGCGAGGGGCCGGGCCTGGGCAATGTGGCCAGCAGCCGCTTCGAGCAGCTCGACGTGGGCATCGAGGTGAACGGCTGCCATCCGCGCGTATTCGGAAGCGATTTCCTGAACCATCAGACGGCTTATTTCGTCTTCAACGACGCGGGCGTTCCGCCCTGCGGCGGCAGCCTGGGTCGCGAGAATGACGGTTCGACAGGATGGAATCGTTTCTTTGCAACAACCGGCCTGACGATTATCAACAACAATCCCGAAGAAATCGTGATGCAGCGCAACGACTGGGACACCGATTCCGATGCCTTCATCGCGGCGCAGATTGATGGCAACATCAAGTACCGCCCCTTCCTTGAGGCGGGCAGCGCGTTGCTGGCGGGCAGCCTGTTTTGCAGCGTGTGGAATGCGGCCGACCTTGTACCGATTGAGAACGCCACGGTCAGTCTGGGCTCCACCTCGATTGCCGAGGTGACTTCCAACAACAAGGGCGTGTACGCCTTTAACGTGATATCCGAGGGTTCCTACACGATACGCGTGAGCGCGCCGGGGTTCCGCAGCCAGACGATGCCAGTATTCCTTGATCGAGGAGGCATCCTGTCGGCGAACTTCGCGCTTGAGGCGGGCGACGACCCGGTGACCCCGCCCCCTCCGGGTGGTTGCCAATGCCCCGGCCCGGCGAAAGGCGTTCCACTCGGCGGTGACGCAGGCAGCCTCTTGATCGGCGCACTTACGATGCTGGCCATTTCGCTCTCAACGTTCCTCACCCGCCGCCCGGGCTGAAAAGCCTGCGGCTCCCGAGCGGGGCGGAGGATTCGATGTTATAATTGGGGCCGTATGGCGCCCGATAGCGCGGCGCACGCCCGACAGTGGCGCAAAGGAGGGATTGATGTTGACGAGGATATCTGTGGCATGGCTCGCCTTGGCGGCTTGCCTGTTGCCCGGCCAAGCGATTTTTGCCCAAGAGCCGGAGATTACTTTTACCCAGACTCCGACCGGACCGGGGGTGACCGGGGAGAACAACGAGTTCTACATCGCCGGGCAGCAAATCCAGTTTCGGATGGACCTGAAATCGGCCGACGGCGCGGACCCGCTGGTCAGCTTCTTCGAGACCCAGGTGCCCACGGGCTGGCGATTCGTGGGGGTGCTGGGCGCGGATTCTCCCGATGTGATCCCGCTGCAAACGGGCGGCCTGCTCACTTTCGAGTGGCTGGGGCGGCTCGCCCTGCCCGCCACCTTCTTCGTGGTGATGGAAGTGCCGGCGGACGAGAACGCGGCGCGCACCATCAGCAGCCGCGTGCGTTATCGCGATGCAAGCGGGACGGCGGTGCTTTCTCCGCAGGTCAGTTCCGTGATGCGCAAGGACACCGTGCGCCCCTCGATTTCGCTCATTGGCGGAGGGATCACGCTCAACTGTCAGCAATCCTTCGCGGACCCCGGTGTGACCGCCACGGACAACGCCGATGGCGACGTGACGGCGAACGTCGTGCGCAGCGGGGACATCGTCAACCCGAACGTGCCCGGGCGTTACGAGATCATCTACAACGTGACGGACCGCAGCGGGAACGCATCGACCACGGTTCGCCGCTTTGTCGCGGTGCTGAATAACTGCCCGACCACCGACCCCGGACTCTGCGAGGGCGGCTGCACGGATGACGACGGCACCGACACGGACGGCGACGGCCTGACCGACTGCGAGGAAGAGTGCATATACGGCACGGAATTGAACGACCCGGATTCGGACGGCGACGGCATGGGCGACAGCTACGAGGTGCAATACCTGCCCACGCTCGACCCGAACGACCCGAGTGATCGCAACGAAGATCCCGACGGCGACACCTTCAGCAATTTTGAAGAGTTCCTTCGCGGCGGTTCCCCGGTGGACTCCTCCAGCCCGGCGCGCGCCTATTTCGTAGGACCCGGCGGCGTGAACAATTTCCGTCTGGGCACGCGCGACCAGCCTTTCCGCACGATCGCCTTCGCCATGAACATCGCGGCGGCGAGCGCTTCCCCGGCGCGGCGCAGCACCGTGATTCTGCTCGAGGGCGTGTACAGCGAGAACGTGAACCTGCGTCCCTTCGTGACACTGCGCGGCGAGGGCAACGTGGTGTTGCAGGGATTGGTGAACGGCGCCGACGACGGCCGCATCGAACGCCTGGTGCTCAACGGCGTCACCGACGACGACGTGCTGCTCGACCTTCGGGGCAGTGGCCTGGGCACCACGACTCGGGTGCAGAATGTCATCTTCCAGAATGCGGCCATCGGCATCCTTTCGGGCGGCGCAAAGAGCGCCGACGCGGTTATGGACGCATGTACCTTCCAAAGCCTTGAGGTCGGCATTGAGGTGCTTGACGCCGCGCCCACCTTGCGGCGCAGCCTCTTCCGCGACATCGCCGCGCGGGCCAAGGGCGCGCAGTCTGCGGGCATCATTGTGCGTGATCCCGGCAAGCAGGCGGAGGAAGTGGAAGACGAGGGCAACCTGGGCGACGCGACCGATCCGGGCGCGGGTTTCAATACCTTCGTGCTGGGCACTTTCGAGGGGCCTGCTGTCATCAACGAGCGGCCGAATGTGGTGAAGGCGGAGGAGAATGACTGGAACACCGACGACGAGGAGGCTATCGCCGCCGCGCTGGATGGTCCGGTCGACTTCGAACCCTTCCTGAAGGCGGGCCAGGCGCTGCTCGTGTCGAGCCTGTTCTGCACGGTGGTGGACTCGGCCGACCAGTCGCGCGTGGAAGACGCCACGGTGGCGCTGGCGCCCGGCGGCTATGCCACGCAGACCGAGAATGAAGACGGCGTGTATACCTTCGCCGCGCTGCCGGACGGCAACTACACCGTGACGGTGGACGCACCCGGCTTCGACCAGAAGACCGTCAACGTGGTGATTGCTCCCGGTGAACTGGCCAACGTGCTGGTCACGCTCGGCGAGACGCCGCCGCCTCCGGGCTGCAACCAGGGCG
>JBJOID010000168.1:0-18462 GCA_046047315.1 Candidatus Hydrogenedentota bacterium
CTGCGCCAGGCTGTGGAAAAGTGGAAAACCTTCCCGGCTAAGTCTACATACACCGTAATAGAACAAACATGTGTAAACTATGTGCTCGGATTATTCTGTAAAGGATGTCCCGGGTTTGACATGTGCCTTGGAAGCTCCTGCTTTTTCTTCGGGGTCGTGCCGGCCTTCGCCTTGATGCGGCATGCAGCGGAGGCAGCGGGAGCTTGTCAACGAGCAGGAACATCCCCCGTCATACGGGGGGAACGCCCCCGCATGCCACCCCCTTCAAAGGGGGACATTGGCCGATGCTCTCAAGGATGTGGGGCAATGTCGTCTTGTGTCCCCCTTTGAAGGGGGTGCCCGAAGGGCGGGGGATGTTCTTCGGGTTTCCGCCATCGTTGTTGTGATGACGGTTTTCCGCCGTGACGACGCAGGCAAGCCTGCTGGGGGAGAGCGGCGTCGAGCCGCCGCAGTCCAGAGAGGGAGCGCGCCACGCTCGCCGACCGCGGGTCTCGGCTTGCTTCCTCCCGCTCGCTACCGCCGCCCGGCCTCAACCACGGTGAAGAAGGCGGGCTTGGGTTTACCGTCCTTGTCGAAGAGCAGGGGGTAGTCGCTCCGGTTGGGCACGGGATGGTGGTTCAACCACGACACGCCGTCGTGCAGGTTCCAGAAGGTGATGCGGTCGAGTTTGTCTTCATGCTCTCGGAAGAGCGCGAAGAGTTCGCCGTAGCGCTGGGCCTGTTGCTCCAGCAAGTCGGCGGGTGCGCCGTCGGGGTAGGGATTGTCCTGCTGGAAGAAACTGAAGAAGCTCACGTCAAGCTCGCTGATGTTGGCGCGCAGGCCGAGGTCGGTAATCGTCTGGATGGTTGCCTCAATCTGGGCAACGGGGGGGGTGCCCAGGGAGTAATGCCCCTGCAGGTTCACCGCGTCTGGCGCGACCCCGGCGGCCTGTAGTTCCTTCACGAGGCGAACCATCTTCTCGCGCTTATTCGGCAGCTCGAGCGCGTAATCGTTGTAATAGAGCTTCGCCTCTGGGTCCACCTCGCGGGCAATCTTGAAGGCCTGCACCGCGTAGTCCTCGCCGACGGTGCGCAGCCAGGGACCTTCACGCAGGTATTCCCTCGGCGCGTCGGACAGCGCCTCGTTCACCACGTCCCACCCGTCCACGCGTCCCTTGTAACGCTGCATGACGGTTTGAATGTGCGTGCGCATGCGCGACAGCACCAGCTCGCGCGACGCGGGATTGCCGTCTGCATCCTGGAACACCCACTCCGGGGTTTGGTTGTTCCAAACGAGGGTGTGCGCGGTGAAGCGCTTGTTCTCTTTCGCCGCATACGCCACAAGGGCATCCGTCGCCTCAAAGGTGAAGTTTCCCTCGGTGGGCTGGATGCTCTCCCACTTCATGTCGTTCTCGGGGGTAATCGCGTTGAAGTGCGTCAGCAGTTCCTGGTGCGCGGCGCTTTCGAGTTCGCTGTGTCCCAGTGACACCCCCATCTGAAAGTCGGCTCGATAGACCTCATGCAGCCTCGGGATTGATTCCTCCTGCGCCTGCGCCACTCCTTCGACGAGGGCGGCGATCAGCGCGAGCGTCGCGGCAAAGCGCAGCATCAAGTCGACTCCTGTTAATTGCATGTCTACATGCTTACGGGCGGTCATGGCTGAGGTCACGCGGGCGGAAGCAGCCGAATGCCATGCGCCTCGCAACCCGCGGTCAAGCGGGCGAAATCGATGGCCGGAGCAGCCCCATCCGGATGCTCCACACGATCACCAATGCTGCGGAAAAAGGCTTCCAAGCCAGCAGGGGTGGCGATCACATACAGCCGGGCGGGAGCGCTGCTGGTGTTGGTGAACTGATGCGGCACGCCCCTCGGGCCATGGACGACATCGCCCGCACGGGCAGTCACTGTCTTGCCGTCAACCCAGAACGTCAGCTCCCCTTCGGTAACGATAAAGGTCTCGTCCTCGCGCTCATGGTAATGCGGCGGCACGCCCTTGCCGGGGGAAACGTGGATGTCGAATAGCGAGAACGCGCCCCCGGTCTGGGCACCTTCCAACACGATCACGGTCAGGTCTTCCACCACCCACAGCGACTCGCCCTCTCCTTGGGGCACGATCAACGGAACTTGCGTCATTGGGTCGGACTCCTTGGGGGCTTGCCACCTTGGATTCGCCGTGCGCTTCCCAGATGGTTGGTTATCCTCAGTCACCACTAAGACCAGCGAAGAGGCTTGTATGGTACTAAGGGCAGCCGCTAGTTGCCACCTGTTCCGAGCGGCGCACAGTGCGCATACCGGATGGTACAATACAACCAACAAGTTTCCGCCGTCCGGCGCGTGTGCGCCGGACGGTCTGTTGTTTTTTGTGCCGATGGAGTGCGAAACCATGAAAACCAAGATTTACATCAACGACACCGACAAGTCCCGCCTGTCCGCCTGCATTGCGCAGATCGAGGAATTCGGGCAGCCATCGGAGCAGGGCCACGCGGCCCAGCTGAAGGCCGAATTGGAGCGCGCGATTGTCGTCAAGGATGTCAAGAAGACCCCTCCGGACGTCATCACGATGCGCACACGGGCGCGGCTGGTGGACTCCGAAACGGGCAAGGCGGCCGAATACACGCTCGTCTATCCGACGGAGAGCGATCCGATGGAGCGGCGTGTGTCCGTGCTGGCGCCGATGGGCGTGGCCATGCTGGGCTGCCGCAAGGGGAGCACCTTCGAGGCACGATTGCCCAGCCGCACGGCACGGTATCAGGTAGAAGAAATCCTCTACCAGCCCGAAGCGGCCGGAGACTTCCATCTCTAGCCGTTGGCGCCGTGAAGGCGCCGCGTGATCAGCACAAAGCAAAAGAGCGTGTCTGGAAAGACACGCTCTTTTTTCAGCAAATAATGGCGGAGACGACGAGACTTGAACTCGCGACCTCCGGCGTGACAGGCCGGCGTTCTAACCGACTGAACTACGCCTCCGCACGAAAGGACGCAAAGAATAGCAAATGATGGCGAGCCAGTCAAATCCCGCCTGACCGTGAAGAGACGGCTCAGCCGCGCTCGGCCCGGATCGGGTTGGTGTAGATCCACGGGGTCCATTCCCCGGCGATCATCAGCTCCACCTCAATGCGGTACTGGCCGGGGCTGTCGGGCTTCCAATCCAGCGATGCCCCCTCGGCCGTATGCACGGGCACGCCATCCTTCACCACGGTGAACCGTCCGGGCAGGGGGGCTTCGGCGCGCAGGGTGAGTCCGGGCGTAAAGGGGATGACTTCTCCCATCACCGCCTTCTGTCCGGCGCTTTCCGCGAAGTAGGTGAAGCCCTTGGCGGGGGCAAGCATGTTGAAGGCAACAAACACCCGGCCCTGCACTAGGCTGTCCACCAGCGATTCCTGCGTAAGCTCGCGGGCGAGGATATGGGTGTTGGCGAAGTTGATGCTGTTCTCATACTTGTCCACAAAGAAATTCAGCACGGTCTCGCCTTTCGCGGTGGGGCGGTACCAGAGCTTCAGCAGACTGGATACCAGGGGCGAGAAGGTTGTCACGAACTTCGGGCCAGCCTCCCACAGCTCGAAGCGGCCTTCCTCGTTGTAGATCAGGCGGATGCCATTGTTCTGGTGGGCGTCGTTCGCGGCGAAGCCGGTGATGCTGCGCGTCTGGTTCAGGCCGTCCCAGCGGCCCATAATGTCCGGATGCCGGTCGAACAGGATGCGCATCGCCAGCGCGGGAAAACGCCCGTGGCAGAGCAGCAGGCTGGGCAGTATCAACGCAAGGCTTTCATCCTTTAGGTCGGTGTGGATGTTGTAGATTTCCATCCCCCGGTATTGCGCCAGGTCCCACAGGCGATTCTCTTCCGAATGCGCGTAGAACAGCAGCCCGCCGCGTTCCTCCGCCATCATGGCAATCTGCTCCGGCTGCATCATGCAGAGGATGTTGGTTTCCGGCGGCATGTTCCACAGCAGGAATCCATGGCTCATCTCGAAACCGCGCACAAAGAGCACGCCCTCGTGGAGGCCCTCCCACTGCAGTGAAAAGTTTGCGTGCCCCTCCACGCAGTGATCGGTCATGAAGAACGCGTCGATGCCCACATTCTTGCCTGCCTCGAGAATGCGCTCGAACGGAACGCGCGAGTCGTGCGAGAAATGCGAATGCGTGTGCAGCACGCAGCGGTATTCGTTCCAGCCATCGTCCAGAGCCACCGGCGCCACCTGGGGCTGCAGGGCCTGCACGTCGCGCTCCACCTTGGGCAGCCACACATAGCGGTTGTACAAGGCGCCGGAGTAGGCAAAGAATCCTAAAACCGCCAGCAGCAACAGCACCACCACGGCCATTACGCCGCGAAACAGCCAACGCAGCACAAGACGCAACATACCAGGAGATTCCGTGTTCGACATCGGGGAGACTTCCGCTTTCTTTAGGGTATTGTTCAGGCGTGACAGCGGCGGGTGTACGGGAACATGGCCTCGCCGAGCCGGGGAAAATGCGTTTCCATTTTAACATGCCCTCTGAGGATTAGCACTTAAGCCTGGGCAGAGGCGGTGATTCATACGGAACTGCGGAGACCCTGCGTATCGCCGTCAGGATTCGTCGTCGGACGGCGATGCGCCGCTAATATCCGCGTCCGCCCATGCGGGCGGCGCGAGCGGGCGCGGCTTGTTGCCATAGAAAAGGTCATGGGCGACCAGCGCCCATTGCTGCGCAGGGGCTGCCCCGCGCGCCGCCTGCTTGATCCAGCGGTCCACACTGTACTCCGTGCCGGAGAGCGGGCACACCGCGAGACACCGTCCGCAGGGCACCCCCGTCTTGTTCCAATAGGTGAAGCAGGCCTCGTGGTTGAGCTGCCATCGCGCCACGCCATCGTCATCTCCGGGCGCTCCCGCTGGTATGGCATTCGCGGGACAGGCATCGGCGCACTTGGTGCAGCGTGTGCAGAAATCCATCGTGCCAAAGTCCGGCACGCGCACATCCATCGCCAGCGGGAGATCCGTGGTTACCACGCCAAGCCGCACACGGGGTCCCGCCTTGGGGGTCATCAACACGCCGATGCGCCCAATCTCACCAAGCCCTGCATCGCGCGCCACCAGCGGCATCACCACCTGGTCCCGTTCCAGCACATGGGCGCGGGCCTGGTATCCCAATTGGCGGATCGCCCCCGCCAGCACGGTGCTGATGACGGCGGAGCCGAGATAGTGCTTTCCGATCTCCAGCCACACCGAGGCGCGCGGCGCCGTCATCGTGATGTCTCGGTCCATCTCCACCGAGAACACGATCGCGGTCGGGTGTTCCAGCTTTACGGGCTCACCATGCCGTCGGCCATATCCCGCGTGCGTGAACACATGGTAGTCCCGAATCGGGGTGATTCCCACCGAGTGGGCGCCAAGCCGCGCCGCCAGCTCCTTGATGTAGCGGGACGCTGCCGCGGGATCGGGCGTCTCGCGAAATTCCGAGGGCGGACCATCGAGGCAGTTGTACAAGCCCCGGTAGATGGCGTCGAGCATAGAGCGGCCCGCCGCATAGAGATAGGGCTGGAAGAAGGTTGAGTCCCGGCCAAATAGTCCGGGTAGCGCGCGAAACCGGTCGTCGGTATCCAGCCTCTCTGGATGCCGGGCATAGTAGTCCAAGAATGCGGGGCTGCCCGGCTTCAGTGCATTGCGACAGAAGACATTGTCCCGCTCGTCGAAGGGGCGCAACGGTTTTGGATCCACCCCATGGCGGCGTGGACGGATGCTCCATCGAAAGGCGACTAACGCCATGGGTGGAGCAAGCAATAGCGGAGCGCCCACGAAATAAAGGAACGGAGCGGGCAGGGCAGCCGAGAGCCCGTAAACGAGAAAAAGTCCCGCCATGATTCTTCGGGTAACCCGTGCCGCCCGGGCTTCACCCGCGTTCACACAGCGGCGTGCGAAAGGCCAAAGCATCGCGCTCATGCCGACGCCAAAGGTGGCCAGCGCGAGCCGGAATGCGATGTCCTGAAGTTCCATGGAGCGCGGTCGTTCCTGTTTCCGGCTGGGTTACGGACGAATACTCTGTTCCCCGGCCCCGGTCTTCCGATCGAGATTTCTCAAATCGGGCAGACCAATTGCCCCAGTCGCTTGGTCAGCTTTCCATTCTCGGCGCTGTCCGGTTGCACGGCCACCAAGGCGGGCTTGCCCGCGTTGAACGCCGCTTCCATCGCGGGCTTGAGGTCTTCCGCCTTCTCCACGTTCACGCCCCACCAGCCGAAAAGTTCGGCCAGCTTTGCGAAATCGGGATTCAGGAAGTCGAGGTCGGTGTGGCGTCCGTAGTGGTTGTCCTGCTTCCACTCGATCAGGCCGTACTTGTTGTCCACCCACACCACCACCACGATGTTCGTCCTGAGGCGCGCGGCCGTCTCCATTTCCTGCACGTTCATCATGAAGCCGCCATCGCCGCACATCGCCATCACGCGGCGTTCCGGGTAGACCAGCTTTGCGGCGATTGCGCCGGGCAGCGCGAATCCCATGGAGCAAAAGCCGTTCGAGATGAGGCAGGTGTTCGGCTCGTCGCAATGATATTGCCGCGCGATCCACATCTTGTGCGCGCCCACGTCTGAAAGCAGGATGTCCGCAGGCCCTAGAACTTCGCGGGCGTCCCAGATGATTTTCTGCGGTTTCACCAGCGGGCCGCCGGTGTCATTCGCATGCTGCGCAATTTCTTCCTGCATAGCAGTGCGCAGCGATCTCTGCTGGCTCGAGCGGAAGTCCAGCCCCAGGGTTTCCACCCGCTCGTTCAGCATCCATAGCGCATGGGCGATATCGCCCACCACCTCCTTGGTGCAGCGGTAGTCGTTGTCTACCTCGGCCGGCAGGAAGTCGATGTGGATGATCTTCTTCTCGCGTGACTTGTTCCACAAGCTGGGGTGGTATTCCACCAGGTCGTAGCCCAGGGCAATCACCACGTCCGCCGCGTCGAGGGCGCAGCCCGGCAGGTCCTTGGCCTGCAGGCCGACGGTGTACAGGTAGCACTCGTGGTCGCGCGGGATGCAGCCCTTGCCCATGAAGGTGCTGACCACGCCGATGCCGGTCAAGTCCACGAAGCGGCGCAACTGTGTACTGGCGCGCTTGCGTATCGCGCCATTGCCGGCCAGGATCACGGGCCGCCTGGCGTTCACGATGAGCTCGAGCGCTTGCGCGATGATCTTGTCGTCCGGCACCGGGCGGCGCAGCTTCTCTGGTGTGAACGGCTCACCCTTCGCATCGGCGGAGGCCACGTCCTCCGGAAGTTCGATATGGCAGGCGCCGGGCTTTTCCTGCTCCGCCAGGCGAATCGCCTTGTGCACCATCTCCGGGATGTTCTCCCCGCGGATGATCGAGTGCGCCCACTTCGTGATGGGGCGGAACATGCTCACCACGTCCATCGCCTGGTGGCTTTCCTTGTGCAGGCGGGTGCTGCTGCCCTGCCCGGTGATCACCATCATCGGGGCGCGGTCCATGTTGCCGTCCGCCACGCCCGTCACGAGGTTGGTCGCGCCCGGGCCGAGGGTGCCCAGGCAACCGGCGCTCTTGCCGGTCAGGCGGCCGTAAACGTCCGCCATGAACGCCGCGCCCTGCTCGTGCCGCGTGAGGATGAACTTCACCGTCGAGCCTTCCAGCGCCATCATGAACGCCGCGTTCTCCTCCCCCGGCACGCCGAAGATGTATTCCATCCACTGGGCTTCCAGGCACTTCACGAACAGTTCCGCTGCATTCATGGCCGGGTTCCTCCTTGGCTTCAATACCTTATATCAGGCTCGATGGCGTGCATCAATGAATTACGTATCCTTAGTGTGAATACTGCCAACAGGGCTCGTATTATGCCTTTAATTCCGCGTGACTCCCGCCCCGCCTTGTGCTACACTGCGAAAGCTTGGGGTACTGGAGTCAAGAGTCTACCCTTGCTCAACCCGTCCAGTGGGCACGTTTTGTAACGAGTTGGAGCGAGCGATGCTGAAACGAAAGAAGGTCTTGATGGCGCTGGCCGCCATCTTCACGGGTGTGTTTTACGGTCAGGCGCATGCCCAGATTCCGCTATTCTGCGAGCAGCCTGATGCCAGCAATAATTGCAAGCCGTGCGCCATAGCAGCGGCGGTATTGAATAATTCGCTCTTAAACGCATTGGACGATGATCTGAAGGGCTTCGTCCAGTTGCTCGCTGGAGACGTGGCAGACATTGATGGTGCCTTCCTGATCGATGATTCCCAAGAGTCCTTGATAGCGAGCCTGACCGGTGACGATATTCGAGACATAGGGAACCAGATGCAGATTATTGACCGCATCATCCGGAACCCGGCGTTGTTTCCGGACACAGCCGTACTGCCTGCCAGCGAACTCCGTGCCGCCTATACCGCGAACTTTAACGTCATTACCGATGAAAAGATTGGCTCCGATATCTCGGGTGTGTTAGCCATCGTTATCAAGGAAATCTTTCCACTGTTGACCTACTTCACGCTCTTGGGCCGACAAGATGACTTCGTGAACATTACGAGTGACGACCCCATCGTTACGGATGGGCGTGGGACGCTGGGGGTTCTACAGGCTCTTCTTGTGTTGCTGGATGGCACGGAAATCAGTGGCACCACTACGCTGGACTTCATCGATACCACGGTATCAAACGATGAGTTCATCACATTTGGTGAGATCTTGGGGCCTGATGGCGATCTTGATGGCGATGGATTCTCGAACATCTGCGAGTACCGGCATTTTCGACGTACGCTCTGCAGCAGTCAATTTCCGAATATCGCGCCTTCGGAGAACTCACAAATTGATTTCGTAACTGCGGTTCTTGATCCAACGATTACCCCCGTTGGCTGCTTTGAAACCGAAGTGGCAGACGACGATTGCCGGATTGAAATGTCGCCGTTGAACGTCGTACCACCAAACAATAGCGGCGCTTATGGCGAGGTCCGGTATCGCCGCTTCTTCAACCCTCAGTTGAACAAGACTCGCTACCAGATCAATTACCTACACACTATTGAAAGTACGGCACCCTCTGCAAAGATCGTGAAGGGTCTCCCTGGCGTGGCGGGTACTGACGTGTTGGTCAATATTCCGGTCGCCACGCCGGAATTCTGGGAGCTTTACTTGACTGAGCAGCAGGCGCAGGCGTTGAGATCTACGTCGAATTATCTTGAAGTAACTGGCAAGAACGCCGATGACGAAGTACAGACTATTCGTGGAGACAACACATGCAGCGTACTGGCACCGCCGCCGCCCTCGCCGCATGATGCGGACACGAATGGCGACTTCGTCATCAGCGTGGATGAAGTGCTCGAGGTGATCAGCTTTATCAACGCCAACGGCTACAGCTGTGCCGAGGGCGGCGGTTATATCGCGGGTGGCGGTGATCAGAACTGCGACGCCCACGACTCGGACTACAATCCCGAGGACTTCCGCATCAATCTTCCGGAGCTGCTGCGCCTGGTGCAGTTGTACACCGCAGGCGAGTATGAAGAATGTATCGGCGGCAGCGAGGATGGCTTCTGCATCACGGTGGAATAAGCGCGTTTAGCATGACCTAACCAGCCGCCCGGCGCGTTCGACGCGCCGGGCGGTTTTCTGTCAGGATACCTCTCATGAAGCCCCCCTTTCTGATAGCCGAGATTGGCTGCAACCATTGCGGCGATTTCGCCCACGCGGTGGAGCTGGTGAAGTCCGCCGCGGAATTTGCGCGGGTGCCCTGCGTCAAGTTTCAGAAGCGGGCGCCGCGCGAGGTGCTGCGCCCCGAGGAATATGACGCGCCACATCCGAATCCCCGGCATTCCTATGGCGACACCTACGGCGCCCACCGCGAGGCGCTCGAGTTCAGTCTCGAACAGCACCGTGAATTGAAGACACTGTGCGATTCGCTCGGCGTGCTTTATTCCGCCTCGGTTTGGGACCTGACTTCCGCGCGGGAGATCGCGTCGTTGCAGCCGATGCTCATAAAGGTTCCCTCGGCCTGCAATACCTGGCTTGAGCTGGCGGAGTTGCTCTGCGGCGAATATGGCGGCGAGATCCACGTTTCGCTCGGGATGACCTCGGCCGCCGAGACGGAGGAGATGGTGGCGTTCTATGAACGGCAGGGACGGGCCGACGACCTCGTGTTGTATCACTGCACCTCGGGCTACCCCATCAAGTTCGAGGAAGTGAACCTGCTGGAGATACCGCGGCTGCAATCCGCTTATGGCGGCCGGGTGAAGGGGATTGGCTTCTCTGGCCACCACCTGGGCATCGCGATCGACGTGGCGGCCTACGCCCTGGGGGCCACCTATATCGAGCGACACTTCACGCTGGACCGCACCCAGAAGGGGACGGACCACGCCGCATCGCTTGAGCCGGATGGACTGCGCCGCCTTTGGCGCGACCTGAACGCGGCGCACACGGCCATGCGCGCCAAGGACAAGGACATCCTTGCCGTGGAAGAACCGCAGCGGCGCAAGCTGAAATGGAACCGCACCCCATGAGGCTGGTGGCGGTGGTGCCCGCGCGGGGGGGCAGCAAGGGAATCCCCGGAAAAAACATCCGCCCCTTCTGCGGCAAGCCCCTTCTCTATTGGGTGTGTAAGGCCGCCGAGGATTGCGCCGCCATCGACGCGGTCTATGTGTCGACCGACAGCGAGGAGATTGCCGCCGCTGCACGGGGGCTTGGCCTGTCCAAGTTGCGCGTGATAGAGCGCGATTCGGGCACCGCCACTGACTCCGCGAGCACAGAGTCCGTGTTGCTGGACTTCGCGGACCGGGTGGACTTCACCCACCTCGCGCTCCTTCAGGCTACATCGCCGTTGTTGCAGTCGAGCGAGCTGGACGAAGCCTGCGCGCGCATCGCTGCGGGCGCCTGCGACAGCGTGTTCTCCGCCGTGCGGCAGAAGCGCTTTCGTTGGACCATCGATTCCAGCGGCAAGGCCATCCCCGAAAATTATGATCCCCTGCGCCGCCCGCGCCGTCAGGAACACGAGGGCTTCCTGGTGGAGAACGGTGCGTTCTATGTCACCTCGCGCGCACGGCTCCTGGAAAGCGGCTGCCGGATGAGCGGCCGCATCGAGGTGGTCGAAATGCCCGAGGACGCCTACTTTGAGCTGGACGACCTATTCGATTGGACGATCATGGAAGGGCTGATGCGGCGACGCGAGCAGTTGCGGCGGGGCGATCTGGCGGCGCGCATCCGCGGCCTCCGGCTTGTGGCTTCCGACGTGGACGGATGCCTGACCGACAGCGGCATGTATTACACCGAGCAGGGCGACGAGATAAAGAAGTTCAACACGCGCGACGGACTGGGCTTTCGTTTCCTCAAAGAGGCGGGCCTGGGCGTGGCCATCATCACGCAGGAAAATACCGACCTCATGCGGCGGCGCGCGGAAAAGATGCAGGTGCCGGAATTGCACCAGGGCATCTTCGACAAGCCCGCCTGCATGGCGGGGATGTTGCGGTCGCACGGCCTTGACTGGGCGCAGGTGGGGTACCTTGGGGACGACCGGGGCGACCTCGAATTGCTTCGCCGCGCGGGGGTTTCGGCCTGTCCCGCCGATGCGGTTCGCGAGGTTCGCGAAGTCTGCGACATTGTGCTCCAGTCACCTGGGGGAGCGGGCGCGTTTAGAGAGTTCGCCGAACTCATCCTTTCCTGCCGTGAGCAGTGACTCCATCAGGATTCATCCGGAGGACGCGCATCTTTCCCCTGGCAGCACCGTGGCCACCCGGATGGAGACCGACCGGGCCCATGTAAATCTTCTGTTGCAACTCTTGGTGCGTGGTTGCACCGTGTTTCCGCTGAACCCGCGCCTGCCGATAAGCCGGCTCTACAACACGCTGTGTTATGCAGGCTGCCACACCATCATTGCCCGGCAAGGGGTCACCTACATGCAGGGCATCAAGCGTTTCCATCCTGACGAGCTGCGGGACTGGTCCCGCGCCCCGTTCATTATTGAGGGTCTTGCCCATTGCTCCCTGTCAGCACCGTCCCTGCTGGTCCTCACCTCCGGTAGCTCGGGTGATCCCAAGGCTGCGGCGCTTTCCTTGGGGAACTTCCAAGCCGCGGCCGAGTACTCGGCCCGCAACATCCCGCTGGGTCCCGGTGACGGCTGGCTCCTGTCTCTGCCGCTCTTCCATGTGGCCGGTCTGGGAATCGTGTTTCGATGCCTCTACTCCGGCGCGAAGGTCGTCTACCCTGCCTCGGGAGAAACGCTGCTGCAATCCATACAGCGTCCGGAAGTGACCCATGTGTCGCTCGTCGCCACACAACTTTACCGGCTACTACGGGAACCCGGCGGCAAGGAAGCGCTGCGTCGGCTCAAGGCAATCCTGTGCGGCGGCAGCGCCATGCCGCCAGCCCTGATGGAGGAAGCAGCCGAAGCGGGCTTGCCCCTGCATACCAGCTACGGCATGACTGAGACCACGGCGCAAATCACGGCCACCGCGCCCGGTGAGGGCATCGAGGCATGGCGCAGTTCGGGACGGCCACTCTGCGAGGGCACCGTGCAGATATCCGCTTCGGGCGAAATTTGTGTGCGGGGCCAGACGCTCTTCTACGGATATAAACGCGTCGTGCTGGAGAAGGCCGCGCTCGATGCAGCGGGCTGGTTCCACACCGGTGACCTGGGCCACATGGATGCCGACGGCAGACTGCACGTGACCGGGCGCATCGGCAACCGCTTTGTCAGCGGAGGCGAGAACGTGCAGCCGGAGGAAATCGAGCGGGCGCTGCTGGCGCTGCCGGGCGTCCTGCGCGCGCGCGCCGTGCCGGTGCCACACCCGGAGTATGTCCAAGCGCCGGCCGTCTTTATCGACTTGGGCGGGGCTGCGCCGCCAACCTTGCAAGCCCTCCGAGATTCGCTGCGCGACAGCCTGCCTCCGCATGCCCTGCCACGACACGTCTTTCCTTGGCCGGTCCATCTGGAGCGGGAAGGGGAAAAGATGTCCCAAGCCGCCCTGAGCGCCGAGGCCATCCGGCTGCTTCGCTAGCTCACAGGGATTTTCCTTGCCCCTTTGGGGAACCTGTGTTAGGTTGGACCTTTGGCAGAAGAGCGTCAACGGGGAGAACCATTTCATGCAACCTGCCGCGTGGATAATCATGCTGAGCCTCGCAGCCGGTGTGGAGGCGGAACCTCCCGCGCCGAAGCAGGGCATTGTTGTCGATTTCTGCAACCTGATTGAGGACACCGAATTTCTCGACTTCCTCAACGGCGCCGTGGGCGACCGGGATCTTCTCGACGTCAACGGCACGGTGACCATCGAGGACGGAGTGCCCCGCGTGACGGGCAACGGCATGCCGGACCTGAGCGTTGAGTTCGGCCTGCTTGAAGCCATACTCGCCGATCCACAATTCGACAATGGCGTTCTCAGTCACGCGGGGGTGCGGGCCGCGTGGACCGCCAACCTTGCCCAGATGCGCGGCCAGCAGCTCGGCGGGATACTCGCCGGCATTCTTGATGCCCAACTTCCCGGGCTGGTGGAAATGCTGACGGCCTATGTCACGCTGGGGGACGGGAGTTATGCGCGCGGCAGCGGCGGCACGGGCTCCTTCGGATTCGTGGCCGCGCTGCTGGATCAATTCGATGGATTGCTGGAAAACCTGACCGGGCTGCCCGGCGGTCTGCTGCTCCGCGACGCCACGCTGGACAAGGGCGACTACATCACCCTCCCTGATCTTGCGGGCACCTTGCAGTCCGACGCGGACGGCGATGGTTTGAGCAATGCGAATGAATACGATTTCTTCGGCGGCAGCGCCTGCGACGACAAGGGGGAGGCCATCGCGTATTCGCAGGGCGCGCTGAGCACCGATGCCGACGATGACGGCATGAGCGACGACTGGGAGGCGCGTTACCATCTTGCCGAGGGTGAGGGACTGGAGCCGGCTATCCCCGACGCCCTGCTGGATCCCGACGGTGATCTCCTTCCCAATATCGAAGAGTTCCTCGTGGATTCCGATCCACTCGACCTGGATGATCCCGAGGTGACGCGCTTTGTCGCGACGAACGGTGACAACCGTCCCTTCCCGGACGCGGGCGGTCCGGACAATCCGTGGAGCATCCAGTTCGGTATATCGGAAACGCCCGACGTGCCGGGCGACAAGCCTGTCCGCCTGAACCTTGATCCCGGCGAGTACTTCGGCGATATCACCATGAAGCCCGGCATGATCATCTCGGGTATCAATCGCTTCGACAGCAAAGGCGAAGACGATGACGAGGCGGTAATCATCGGTGAGATCATCGGGGCCGAGGGTGCGCGCCTCGAGTTTGTCACGGTGCAGGCGCCCTTCGACGCGGCCGTGCTCCTGACCACCGACGACGTGGCGATGCGGGTGAGCGGCGTCACGTTTCGAGGGACCGCGGCCCGCCAGGCCACCGGCGTGTTTACCTCGGGCCTGGCCCCCGCCAGGAGCGTCATCGACGGCAGCCGCTTCACGCAGTTGGGCATCGGCCTCGACATTGGCGACGGCATTCCCAAGCTGCGGCGGTCGGTGTTCGATCCGCATGCCATCAGCCAGGTGGTCGTGCGCAGTTCGGTGTTGAGCGGCGCTGGATCTGAGGGGCTTGGCGACGCCCGCGATCCCGAGGTTGGCTTCAACCTGTTTCGCGATCCCGCGTCCACCGCCATCATCAACGAACGTCCCGCCACGCTGCGCGTCGAGGAGAACGACTGGGACACCAACGAACCCGAGGAAATCCAGGCCCGCGTGCAGGGCAATGTGGACTTCGAGCCCTTCCTCTTAAAGGGGCAGGCCGTGCTGGCCGCCACCTTGTTTTGCGGCGTGCGCGATGCGGATGCACAAACGCCCATTGAGGACGCCAGCGTGTCGCTGGTTCCCAGTGGATACAACCCCGTTACCCAGAACGAGGGCGGGGTGTACACCTTTGCCGCCATTGCCGCCGGGGAATATACCGTGCGGGTGGAGGCCGAGGGGTATGTCACCCGGAACGTGATCGTCAATCTGGCCGGCGGCGTCGAGTCCATTTCCGTTGCGATGACACCGCCGCAAGCGGGCGCGCCGGACGAGGGCATGTGCTGTGGACAGGGCGGCAAGCGCGCACCGGGAGCGGGGGATTTGCTGGTAGGGCTGGCCACGCTGGCCCTGCTGGCAGGGTTGGGCCTCACGGGATATCGGCCCTGAGGGAGGCCGCCTTTGCGGCGGCGGCATTCGGCCCGGTATCATCGCGGCCCGGAGAGCGAACCCCCATGCCAATCCATTCCGCCCTGTTCAGGGGCGCTGTGTATGCCCTGATAGCTATGACCCTCGCCGTGTCCGCGCAGGCGGAAGAGATTCCGCCATCGCTTGACACGGTCGCCCCGGCCACCTTGCTGGATGTGTTCAAGGATGCGCGGGCCTTCGTGGAGGAAGCGCAGGCGCCGCCGGCAGATGCTCCCCGCCTTGGACTGACCGAGGTGGTGACGCGCGCTATTGAGAACAGCGGACGCCTGAAGGCGGCCGAAGAGGCCGTGGTGCAGCGCGAAGCCCAACAGGGTCAGGCGCGCGCCGCCCGCAAGCCGCAGGTCATGAGCCAGGTGCAACTGGCCTATCTCGGCGGGCTTCGCCAGGAAGTAAATCTGACGCCCGTGCAGGAGCTGCTCGTTACGGGTACTTCGCTGGACCTCGGCGAGGCCCTGGCGGCGGGCAATGTTTCGGTGCAACAGGTGATTTACGCGGGCGGGCAGATCGCCGCGGGCATTCGCGCCACGGAAAACCTGACCGAGTCGGAGCGGCTGCAACAGGAAGCCACCATGACCGAGGTGGCCCTGGAAGCAACGCGGGCCTACTACGAGACGCTGCTGGCCAAGGCGCTGGTGCGGGTGGCCAGCGAGAGCGCTGACGCTTTCGAGCGTCATCTGGGTGACGCAAACAAGGCGCTGGAGGTGGGGGCGGTTAGCCGCTTCGAGGTGCTGCGCGCGCAAACTGAATTGCAGGCGCGCCGCGCCGATTTGGCCCGCGCCACCACGGGGCTTGATGTGACGACGCTCAACATCCGCCGCCTGACCGGCATCGAGGGCGAGGGACCGCTCTATCTCCAGCCCGACTGGTTCACCGCCGCCCTGCCCAGCGAAGACCTGGATGCGCTGTTGAATGAAGCCCTCGATAAGCGCCCCGAGCTTGCGGCCCTGGACAAGGCCATCGCGGCTGCGGGGGAGCAGGTGACCGTGCGCCGCGCCGAATCCCGCCCGCAGATTGCCGCCATTGGCCAGTATCAACATGTCGAAGGTGGCCCCGAATTTGCGCCGAGTGGTTTCGTGGCCAGCCTTGGCATGCGTTGGAACTGGTACACAGGCGGCGCGGGCAAGCAGAAGGTGCTTGAGGCGCAATCGCAAGTGCGGCAACTCGAGCACCAGCGGCATGAGCTTGAACGCGCCGTCGCGCTGGACGTGCGTCAGGCTTACCTTCGCTCCCGCGAAGCCGGGGAGCGCATCCTCATGCAATTTGCCACGGTGCAGCTTGCCGCCGAAGGACAAGAACTTGCAGAGCTGCGCTTCCAGCAGGGCGTGGGGACCCAGACCGAAACGCTCGACGCCGACCTGGCGCTGGTGCAAGCACGCACCGGGCTGGTGCAGGCGCTTGGTGATTACTTTATTGCCCAGGCCGACTTGGCCAAGGCCTCTGGCCGCGGGTGGCAGCCTGTCAACGTGGGTGCGCCCGAGGGACAGTGAACTTAGTGCGGTTGAAAATTCTGGCTTGAGAGGAGAAGTAAACATGGCAAAGCTGGCAATCAATGGCGGTGCGCCCGTGGCGTCTGGAAAGTCCTGGGGCACCTGGCCCGTAAGCACGGCGTCGGACGCCAAGCGGGTGGCCGAGGTGACGCGCACCAACCGTTGGTCCTACGATGGCCCGGTCGAGTGGAAGTTTGCCGAGGACTTCACCAAGTACCAGACCGCCAAGTTTGGGCAGTGCGTGGCCAACGGTACCGTCAGCCTGCAGATGTCGCTTGAGGCGCTGGGGGTGGGCGCTTACGACGAGGTGCTTGTGCCAGGCATGACCTGGCAGGCCACGGCCTCCGCCTGCGTGGATATCAACGCGGTGGCCCGTCTCGTCGACGTGGAACCGGACACATGGAACATGGACCTCGACGCGCTCGAGGCGGCCATCACCCCGAAGACCCGCGCCGTCATCGTCGTGCATCTTTACGGCAGCGTCACCGACATCAGCCGCCTGGTGTCCATCTGCAAGAAGCACAAGCTGCACCTCATCGAGGACTGCGCCCACCAGCACGGCACCTTCTGGAAAGGGCAGGGTGTTGGCTCCTTCGGCGACTGCGGTTCGTTTAGCTTCCAGGAATCCAAGGTGCTTTCCAGCGGCGAGGGTGGCTTCATTACCTGCAAGACCAAGGAGCTTTTCTACAAGCTTTACAGCCTGCGGAATTGCGGCCGCCCCTATGAGGCGGACCCGGCGGTCTTTGGCTTGAAGAAGCCCGCGGGCATGGAGACCACCCTGCAATCCGGCAACTACCGTCTCACCGAGTGGCAGGCCGCCATCCTCGCCGGCGGGCTGAAGCGGCTTGACCGGCAGGTGAAGGACCGCGATGCCAACGCCATTTATCTCAACAGCCAGCTGGCGGAGATTCCGGGCATCCTGCCCATGCGCCGCCGCAAGGAAGTGACTCAGCAGAGCTACTTTAACTTTGCCTTCCGCATCGACCCCAAGGCGCTGGGCATCACCAACCGCCAGTTCTGCGCCGCGCTCAACGCGGAGCTGGGCACGGGCGACGCCTTCGAGCCGCCTTACGAGCCGCTCAACCAGTGCGGCCTCTACAAGCCACTCACCAAGAAGCGCCATCAACTGACCAAGGACTATGTCAAGGCCATCAACCCCAAGCTGAACAAGATTCCGGTTTGCGTGGAGGCCAACCAGAAGAGCGGCGTATGCGTGCATCACAGCATGCTGATGAACAAGAAGTCCGACATGGACCTGGTCGCGGGCGCGGTGCGCAAGATCGTCAAGAACGTTGGCGAGCTTAAGGGCAAGCAGGTAGGCGCGGGGCGAAAGTATGTGGCACTGAGCCGCTAGTCCGGAAGCAGTGGAGACGTGCGTCCCAGCCCGTCTTTCGATGTTGTAAGACAAGGAGTGGACGGGGACGTCCTCTGCCACTTCCAGTTGGAGGGAGAACCATCATGTCCATCTTTCGTCGCGCTGCTGGCGCCCTATTGGCAGGCACGTTGATCACGTCGGCCTCCGCCCTGGAAGTGGGCATTGCCGTGCGGAGCATCCTTCCGGATCCGCTGCTGCCGGTGTCGGGCGGCATGGGTTTACCGCAGCCGGTGACCAAAGCGGAAGGCGAAATCGGCATCCGCGCGTTGGTGATTCGTGACGACAAAACGACCATCGCCATCGTCAGCGTGGACAGCATTGGTTTTCCCTCGGTGCTGGGCGACCGGATTCGCGAGCAGGTGAAGGACATCCCTGCGGAGAACATATTGATTGGCGCCACGCATACGCATAGCGCGCCGGACACCTATGCGTTTCCCCTTCCCACGGGTGGCCACACGGGCGACCTGGAATACATGAACTGGGTGTGCCTGCAAGGCGCGGCGGCGGTGAACCAGGCGCTG
>JBJOID010000169.1:0-7482 GCA_046047315.1 Candidatus Hydrogenedentota bacterium
AAAGATGCTGGGCGAGCGCTTCGGCAAGAAGAACTACATCGTCAAGAAGGATGTGCCGGGCTTCATCATGAACCGGCTCTTCGGCGCGATGGTCTGCGAGGCGGTGCGCCTCGTCGAGCAGGGCGTGGGGACCGTCGAGGATGTGGACGGCGGGATGACCACCGGATACGGCATGACCCTCGGTCCCCTGGCCATCGCCGACCTCGCCGGGCTCGATGTCTGCGTGATGGCCTTCTCGAACATCCAGCAGTTGGACCCCGGCTGTGTCATCGATCCGCCCAACCTCCTGCGCCAGCGTGTGGCCGAGGGCAAGCTCGGACGAAAGACCCGCGAAGGTTTTTACCGCTACGACGAACGCGGCCGCGTTCTGGGTCCTGCGCTCTAGAGAAACGTTGGTATCGACTCCAGCAGGTTTCCCCATCTTCTCGCATGCAGCCATGCGAATGCCCAGATACCGGACTGCGTGGCAGTCGCTAGGCCGGGCCGGGGCAGTAGCCGTCTTCGCTGTCTTCGCAGAGATGATAGGCGCCGATGGTGTAGAGCTGAATGACGCGCAGCAGTTCGGAAAGACTGATGCGCCAGTTCTGCGCATTGTAATCCGCCACGTGGGGTTCGCAGGAGGAAGTGTCCCCATAGCCGGGAGCGTAACCGTCCTCGGTTCCGGCGAGGCAGCGCAGCCCCGGCGCGTTGAACAACTGCGTCACGCGCAACAGTTCGGAGAGGTCAATCTGGTCGTCCTCATCCGAATCGCTGTTGTGCTTGAGCGGAAGGGCTTTCGGCTCCGCGCCATCGGGCAGCAGGTAGACCGTTACGTTGGTGATGGGTTGGTTGACGGGCACCACGACCTCTTCCTCGGCGGGATAGTATCCCGGCGCCGAAACGCCAACGGTGTAGTCCCCGGGAGGAACGAGTGCGAAGGGATACACGCCGTCGACATTGCCGAACAGGCCCGGCAGGGCATTGGGTTGCAGGCTGACCTCGGCATTGTAGATGGGCTCCTGCGTGTCGGAATCCAGCACAGTGACCAGCATGGACGACTGCAACGAGTAGACCACCGTGGAGGGATCGTGATCCACCGGGCCGTTGAAGAAGCCGGGCAGCATGTCGAAGGGAATGCCGCCGAAGTTGTTCCACTCCGCCACCACCAAGTTTCCTGACAGGTTGTTGATGAAGTAGCCGCCCACATTCTCGAAGTAGTTGAAGCCGGAGGTGGGGTCGTTGGCGTTGCCCAGGCGCGGCACGATGACCGCACCCGCCGTGGCGTTGATGATGATGGCGTCCCCGGCGATGTCGCGGAAGATGTTGCGGGAAATGTTGGGGGCGGCCCCGGTGATTTCGATGCCGCGCTCCAGCCCGCGGAATTCGCAGCGCGTGAGCACCGTGCCCGCGCCGGCGGAATTAATGGCGGCAAGGCCCACCGAACCGGGCTTGCCGGATCCCTCGAAGATTACGTTGTCCATCACCACCTTGGCGTTGCTCACCTTGAGCAGGGGACCCGCCGCGAAACCCTTGGTTTCGGGGTCCACCTGAAGGGTGATGTCGCGAATCACGGCCTCGCCTTCGCTGATGAGGATGCCAGCGCCTCCGGTTTCCGTGGAACCCAGCACAGGGCGAATGATGGTCTCGCGCGGATCAAGCGGGTTGGCGCCCACCAATTGCACGTTGCGGGGCAGGGCGATGGCGTTGGCATAGATACCGGAACTGACCCGCACGCGGACGGGATTCTCCGCCTCCGCGTACTGCGCGGCATGTTGCAGCGCGGCATCCAGCTCCTTCAACGGCGCAAGGGGGGTGCCCAGCCCACTGGTGTCGCTGCCGCCCGTGGAGGAAACGTGCAGCAGGTTTAACTCGGGAAGCACGCGCGGCGGGATACCCGACACGGCCACGGCCACCGGGCCATACTTCGTGTAGTTGTTGGACTCGCTGGCTTCGCTGATCTTGCCGCCCGTGTCGGTGGCCACCCAGAGGTAATAGTTTCCTGCGGGCACCTGCGGCAGCGTAATGGTGACTTGCTGCGTGTAGCCGCCCTTGGCTCCAAGGCTTGAGCGGTAGCTCTGGCAGTGAAGCACCGTGCCGTTGGTGTTGAAGCTTCGTGAGTTAGAAAGATAGATGCAGTCGGAGTGGGAAGAGCTGGCGCCGATGAGACTGGCGTTGCGCACCCCCCAATAGAAGGTGATCTTGTTGCCGACGGTGAAGACGCCTTTGTGGCTGAAGCCGGTGATCTCAAGGTCTGGCTTTAGCCCCGGTAATACGAAGCCCTTGCCGGATTCCTGCGCCCCGGCGCTTCCACAGAGCAGCGCCATCACCATGCAGCACAGGGTCATGGCGCGTGTGAAATTAATGTGATACTTGCCCATCGTCAGGAAAACCTCTGCCCCCAGCGGTCATGCTCCGTTAATTATACCCGAGTTTCTGGCAATTGGCGTGGAAAAGTTTCCGGTGAGGGAACTTACTCCATGGCCTTCGCGGCGGCGACGGCGCTGGCGTAGGCCTCCACATCCGCAGCGTCCCGGAGCAGCAGCACCATGCCCGCCGCCTCCAAGGTCCCGGCATCAAAGCGCAGACGGCCATCCACAAGTTCCGCCGGTATCGGGGTCACGCCATCCGGGCTAACCCGCACGACAGCGCCCGGCGCGTCGCCATCCCAAGCCATCGATATCGGGGTCGCGGCATGGGTCTCGAAGGGGTAGGCCTCGGGATGGATCTCATAGCGGGTGTTCGTAAGCGCAAGCAGCGTGCGGCCGTGTCCCAACAGCGCGGCGACATCCACGCCCTCGGGCGCCTCAAGCGGCGCCTCCCACACGTCCGCATCGAGGAAGTCGGCGCGCAGCGCCTTCATCACCCGGCCCCAGGCGGTCATGGCCTCGATGGCGTCGGGCCATTTCTCCGCGAGCGACTTGCTGTGGTTGAACCACAGGATTCCCTTGGCGCCCCGGCCCAGGTTCAACACCAGCTGGGCGGCAAGTTCGTTGGGCGTGGGCACCGGGCGCTTCGGGCGCTCGCCCCAATCCGCGATGCCCTGCGTCCAGATCCAGATGGGCTTGGGTTCGGAGGCATACTTCAAGTCCCGCGTATACCATGCGGTTTCTTCCAGGCGCGTGCCGTAGGGCTTGGGCCACTTGCTGCTGGAGGGCGCGGTCACAGCGTAGTGGTCCTGGCAGGGAATGTCCGCGATGGGGGCATACTCCATGAACTTGATGTTGCGGCACAGCGTGATAAAGGTGGGTTTCGTGATGTCGTAGCGCCGAAGCTCCTCGTCGGTGTGCAGCATGATGTTGGAGGGAATCGACCAGTCGGGCTCATCCTGGATCATCCAGCAAAGGATGCTCGGCTTGTCGCGCAGCTCGGCGACCCGTTCCTCGTGCGTGGGCACCCCGGTGTGCACCATGTTGCGCATGCCCAGTTTCAGGCCGTAGTCGTAGAAGGCGTCGTTGGCGCTGCCGCCTGCCACCACGGTGTCGATGTGCATGCGATGCAGCGACTCCGCCGTCTCGTCGTTCACCGACCACACCCCAATCGGAAACACATCCGGGTGCGCCCGCCGGTGCGCATAGACCGGGGTACTCACTTCGCCCGATTTCACGCGCGCCTTCACAACCATCAGCTTACCCAGGGGCAGCGGCTGCGCCAGGTTGACGGTCGCCACCAAGGCGCCGGGAACGCGCGTCACCTCGCCGAGAGCAGCCTCCGCTCCCTCGACCTCGATGGTTTCCAACTCGAATGTCTCTGCCGGGTTCAGCGCGCGCAGGTGCACCGTCAGGCGATTCAGTTCCGGCCATACCCGCACATAGGATACCCGGTAGGGATTCTCGGTCAGCGTACCCTTGTAAGCCACCACCGGCCGCCACGAGCCTTCCACGAAATTGAACTCGAAGGGCGCGCCCGCCGCGAAGTCCTTCGTCTTGGCATTGATCTCCAGCACCGTGAGCTGACCCGGCTCGAGGTTCTTGTCGTACATGCGGTCCCACGCGATCAAGTGGTTGAGCCGCCAGTAGGACTCGTCCTGATCATTGGCGCGCCAGAAGCGCAATGACATTGGCTTGTCGGAGGTGTTGCGGAGATAGAGCGCCAGAAACCCGCCTTCATTCGGGAATTCGTTCTCATGCTCCACCACGAGGTCCTTCTCCCAGCGCGCGGGGCGATAGAGCAGGTACTCGACGGCAAGCTTGTCCCGGCTGCGGGCCGCGCGATCCGCGCCCACCTGTGCGGACTGCGCCCACACGGGCCATGCTGCGATGAGGGTGATGGTGGCGGCAAGGACGAGGACGTACTGCTTCATGCTGATTTCCTTTGAAAACCTTCGGTAAAGCGGCGAGCTTATTGATAACATTTTCTCGATCAAAGGGTCGAGCCAATGTCGGGCGTACACGAATTTGCAAAACTCAGATAAAGAGGATAAGATTTATCTTAATTAAGCGCGCCATGCGGGCGCGCCAGCGGGACAAGGAGAACGTGGCCATGCACATGCAGATGTTTTGCGACCAATGCGAACAGACTTTTCGCGGGACCGGATGCGTCGAGAAGGGGATATGCGGCAAGGATCGGGACGTGGAATCACTGCAGAAAATCCTGCTGTACGGCCTCAAGGGCCTCGCCGCCTACAAGCACCATGCGCGCCGTCTGGGCAAGACCGACGCAGAGGTGGAGGAGTTCATCGAAGAGGCGCTGTTCGCCACGATGACCAACGTCAACTTCAGCATGGAGTCGCTGCTGGGCTACGTGCTGCGCTGCGGCGAAATGAACCTCCGCACGATGCAGTTGCTCAACGACGGTCACATCGAGAAATTCGGCCAGCCCGGGCCCGTCGAGATCACGGAAGGGCTTGAAGAGGGGCCGGGGATCCTCATCACGGGGCACGACCTGATGGACCTGTACGACCTCCTCGTACAGACGGAAGGCACCGGGGTGAATGTGTACACCCATGGCGAGATGCTTCCCGGCCACATGTATCCGGAGCTTCGCAAGTTCTCCCACCTGCGTGGCCACTACGGCGGCGCATGGCAGTTGCAGCGCAAGGAGTTCGAAAGCTTCGGCGGCCCGGTGATTGCCACGACCAACTGCGTGCTCATTCCCTTCCCCTCCAACACCTACGGCGACCGCCTTTACACGCGCGCCGCGACGGGCGTGCCCGGCGTGAAGCACCTTGAGGGGCGCGATTTCTCGCAGGTCATTGCGCAGGCCAAGGCGATTGGCACCCTGACGCCGACCCCGCGCCACAAAAGCATGACGGGATTCCACTATACCGCCATCCTCGGACTCGCGGACAAGGTGGTCGATGCGGTGAAGCGTGGCGAGATTCAGCATTTCTTCCTGATTGGCGGTTGCGACGGAGCCGAGCCCGGCCGCAACTACTTCGCCGAATTTGCCCAGAGCGCCCCGCAGGAATCCCTCATCCTGACGCTGGGCTGCGGCAAGTACCGCATTCGCGAGCACGACTACGGCACGGTGGCGGGACTGCCCCGCCTGCTGGACATGGGACAATGCAACGACGCCTATGGCGCAATCCAGGTGGCGCTCGCGCTTTCGAAAGCCTTTGACTGTGGCGTGAACGATCTCCCCCTGACCTTGTGCATCTCGTGGTTCGAGCAGAAGGCCGTGGCGGTGCTGCTAACCCTGCTGCACCTGGGCGTGAAGGGAATCCGCCTCGGACCGGCCCTTCCAGCCTTCGTTACACCGAACGTGCTGAAAGTGTTGCAGGACACCTACGACCTTCGCGCGATCGGCAAGGACGCGAAAGCCGACATGGCCGAAGCCCTGGCGGGCGCCTGAGCCAAGAGAGTTGTCGTGTATCACAGGTGACGCCAAGACAGAAAAGGATTGGCGTCACCCGCATGAGAACGGTATGATGGAATGAGGGAAAGGAGCACGGGCCATGCTGAACCAGACCACGGTGACGGCGCTGCAAACCCTGCTGTACCTGTCCCAGCGGGAAGAGACCGCCCCGGTGCCCCCCTCCCGCATTGCCCAAGAGCTGGGCGCCTCGCTTCCGTACCTTTCCAAAATCAACACCATGCTGGTGCGCGCGGACCTATTGCGGGCGCACCGTGGCGCCAAGGGCGGCATCACGCTGGCGCGCGCGCCCAAGAACATCAGCCTGCTCGACGTGGTGGAGGCTTGCCAGGGCAAGGTGCTGGGGGATTACTGCCAGCCCTACGACGACCTGAATGTCGTGTGTGGATTTCATGCCGCGATGCACGATCTTCAGGGAGCCATCCTCGGCAGCCTCTCGCGCTGGTCGCTTGCAGACTTGCTCGCGCGGCCAACGCCAACCGGTCCGCTGAAGGGCCACGCCAGTTGCCGCATGGCCTGCGCCGTGCGCACGGAAAAATCGGCGCCTGCCCTGAAGTGAAAAGAGGAGTCGGCGGCGTGATGCCGCCGCCTGTTGAAAGTCCATGAGCGAAAACGAAGCACAACCTCTGAGCGAGGCCGAACGCTGGAATTCCCGCCGCTGGTTCGCCGCGGGCATCAGCATCGCCATCATGGTGGGCGTCTTCACCGGCGTGGGCGGCTTCACCTTCGGCTACGCCAAGGGCTTGTCGTATTTCAGCACCGACCCGCGCGCCTGCGCGAACTGCCATATCATGCAGCCGCAATACGACTCGTGGCAGAAGTCCAGCCACCACACGGCGGCGCTCTGCGTAGACTGCCACCTGCCGCACGACTTCATCGGAAAGTACATTGCCAAGGCGGAAAACGGCTACCACCACAGCAAGGGCTTCACGCTGCAGGACTTTCACGAGCCGATCATGATCAAGGAAAAGAACGCGCGGATTCTCCAGCAGAACTGCATGGATTGCCATGCGGACGTGGTGCACGAGTTGATCACCGTGCCGCAGGGACAGGAAATGCGCTGCGTGCACTGCCACGCGGACGTGGGACATGGGGAAGCCGCCGGCCTGGGAGGCCCGGACCGCGGCATGATTGCGGAGTTAGAACGCCATGAATAGTCCAACCGCCCGAATCAAATTCATCGCGGTGATGGCCTTCGTCATGGGGGCGGTCGCCGTGGCGACGGCGCTGGTGACAGCCCTGCTGGTCAACATCAACCAGCGCCACCAGGAAGCCCGGCAGACCTTCACCCGGCTGGTCGAGGTGGGCGAGGACGACACCGACCCCGCGAAGTGGGGTATCAACTGGCCCAAGCAATACGACTCCTACCTGCGCACCGCCGAATCCACCCGCACCCGCTTCGGCGGCCACGGCGGAAGTGAGGCCCTGCCCGACCAGAAGATCGAGCGTGACCCCTGGCTCAAGCGCATGTTCGAGGGCTACGCCTTCTCGATTGATTATCGCGATCGGCGCGGCCATGCCTACATGCTGCAGGATCAGGAAAACACCGAACGCCTCAGCAAGCCACAGTCCGGCTCCTGCCTGCACTGCCACGCCTCCGTCATGCCGCTCTATCGCGAGCTGGGCAACGGCGACGCCCACGCCGGATTCGTCGAAAGCCACAAGCTTTCCTACCAGGAGATGAACGCCAAG
>JBJOID010000170.1:0-24212 GCA_046047315.1 Candidatus Hydrogenedentota bacterium
ATCCTCCCCGGATACCTCAGCCTGCTCATGCCGGGAATGGAATACATGCTCATTGTGCGCCTGCTTCGAATGTTGCGCATATTCCGGGTGCTCAAGCTGGCCGAGTATTTCCGCGAGAGCCAGATCATCGTCACCGCCTTGGTGCAGAGCCGCAGGAAGATCACGGTCTTTATCTTCAGCGTCATGCTGGTGACCATCGTGGCCGGCGCCTTGATGTACGTGATAGAGGGTCCGGCCCATGGTTTCACGAGCATTCCCATGGCCGTGTATTGGACCATTGTCACCATAACCACCGTGGGCTATGGTGACCTGACGCCGCAAACACCTGCGGGAAAACTGCTCGCCTCGGCCATCATGGTCTTGGGTTACGGAATACTTGCTGTGCCCACAGGGATCGTTACGGCGCAGATGGTTCAGTCGAAGTTACAGGTTCCCAGCACGCAGGCTTGCCCGGCATGCGGGGCAGAAGGACATGACGTGGATGCGAAGTTCTGCAAATTCTGCGGGGAAAGGCTCTAACCCTGTAGCCATCTTGAAGCGTTTCCAGGGAATGCTCCATAGTCGCGCCCAGCGAAACCACTGAGAAAGGCTTCGATTCATGCGCCGTATTCAATCTATCGTTCTTGCCGCCTGTTTCTTGGCGTTTGCCTTCAGCTTCACCATTCATGCAACTCCGATGTCGCTGTCACTCGACGCGACGGATGTGGGGCGGGGATTGCTGCGATCAACGATGACGTTTGAAGTTAGCGGCAGCGAGGCGGAATTCCTTTATCCCGAGTGGATCCAGGGCACGCACGCCCCCAGCGGCGTTGTGGCCAACATCGGCGAGCTGAAGTTCTTCACCGCCAACGGCGAGCCTTTGGAATGGGAACGCGACCCGTTGGATGTGTACCGATTCAAAGTCAAGTTTCCCAGTGGCACCACCACGCTTAAAGCGGAATTGGTTTACCTCTGCAACCAGCCCACGGTGAATTCGGAAGGGGTGGATAGTTACGGTAATGGCTGGCTGGGGGTGGTTAATTGGAACACGGTGGCGCTCTACCCGTCTCAGGCTAACTGCGACGAGTTGACGGTCGAGGCGAGCCTTCGCTTGCCGGAGGGCTGGAGGCTGGCGAGCGCGCTGGCCGAGGAGAAGCGTGACGGGGAGACGGTGCACTTTCAGGATGTCACTTTTTCCACGCTGTTGGACTCACCGGCCATCTTCGGGCAATACCTGCGGAGTATCCCGCTGACGGTGGAAAGCATGCCCCCGGTGCACCTGCATCTCGTTTCGGAGTCGGAAGGGGCGATACAAATCCCCGATTCCCTGATCGAGACCTACACCAACGTGGTCAAGGAAGCCGGTCTGCTATTCGGCGGCGCACCCTTTGACGAGTATCACTTCCTGGTCACTTGCAGCGACATGATTGGCGGCAATGGTCTGGAGCATGCACGTTCGAGTTTCAATGGCGTGGGGGAGCGTGATCTGCTCGACGAGAAGCAGATTCGCGGCTGGGTTGGGTATTTGCTGCCGCACGAATTCGTCCATGCGTGGGTCGGCAAGTACCGCCGCCCCGATGGAATGACCAAGCCCGAGTTTCGCTCGCCGCTCGATACCTCGATGCTCTGGGTTTACGAAGGACTTACCCAATATCTCGGGCTGGTGCTTTGCGCTCGCTCCGGCATGTGGACTCCCGAGCACTACCGCGAAATGCTCGCGGGGGATGTTTCGTGGATGATGAATCGCAAGGGGCGGGCCTGGCGAAATCTGGAAGACACCGCCCGGGCAAGCCACACGCTGCGGGGACACAGCAAGCATTGGGGCGCCATGCGTCGCGGACAGGACTACTATGACGAGGGGGCGCTCTGGTGGATGGAGGCGGATGCCATCATCCGGGGCTTGAGCGACGGGCAGAAAAGCCTTGACGATTTCTGCGCGGCATTCTTTGGTCCCGCCCATGGCGCGGACCCGGTTGTTCCTTTCACACGCGAGGAAATGCTCAAGGCGCTCAATGCCACCGCGGAGTATGACTGGGAACGTTTCTTTTACCTGCGCATCAACCAGTCGCACGAAGAGCTGCCAAGTGAGTTTCCCGCGCGCCTTGGCTATCGCCTGCAATATGCGAATCAACCAGACAATGCCTTGACGGAGAGCGAGGAACTATACAATTTCACGGCCGAGGAGCATTCGCTCGGGGCGAGCTTCGGGAGCGACGGGGCCATACGCAGCACCCTTACCCCCGGTATGCCGCTCGAAAAGGCTGGCCTCGCCCCCGGCATGAAGGTCGTTGCCGTCAATAGCCGCGCTTTCACCAAGGAGCGCCTCCGTGACGCCATCGCAGACAGTGTGTCCACGCGCCAAATCGAACTGCTGGTCCTTGATGGCGACACCTACCGCACCTACACGGTGGAATATGATGGCGGACCGCGCTATCTTCAGCTCGTCCGCGACGAGGATCGCCCGGATATTCTGGGGCAGATTATAACGCCGAAGGCACAGAACGAATAAGGAGTCGATTAAGATGGGTTTTGCCGGATTGATTCTATCGGCGGTGTTCGGGGTTGTCGATGCCGTGCTGTCGACGTTATACCTCGGGGTGTATCTCCCGTTTCGCTTCGTGGTTTGGCTCCTGATCGGCGGTTGATCCATCCCGGCACGGCCTGCCTTGCCGGGGGGATGAGCGTGCATTTACTACCCTGAAAAACGTGCGCGGCGCCTTTCTATAGCGTCCGCAGCTTTAGCAGTAATCAGTTGCGGGAGCTACCTGAATGCGTATTTTCGTTCCGTTGACGGGCCTTGGTTTCTTCATGGCCGTGTTTTGTCCGTGCGCACTTGGCGTTACGCCAACGCCCCAGCAGGTGACAGCAAGCATCCAGACAGACCCCAGCGGCATCTTTGTGCAATGGTCCGAGGTGGAAGGGGCCACGGGTTACAGCGTTCGTGTCTATCGGTATCTCGACAGTGAACAGGCGGAGGCGGCGCTGAATACATCGAACACGTCGAATCTTTTCCAACTTCCCTGTGGCTTCAGCTATTACTACAGTGTCACGGCGTTGGGGCCGGAAGGCGAGAGTGTACCCTCCGCGAGGGTTTTCGGGCAGTCCCCCGACTGTCCCTATGCCGTGCCGAACTGCGACTTTCCCATGGTGGCGGTCACGGGCTCCGGCACCTACACGGCATCCACCGAGTTTCATTTCAATGATTACCGCATCGGCGACAAGGATGGACCCTGCGCTGATGGCCAGGATCCCGGCACGGCAGGCACCGGACGGGACCTCGTGTACCGGTACACCTCGACCGTGGACTGCACCCTGACGGTCAGCCTCGAGCCCGATTCATTGGAATACAATCCCATACTCTATGTTTCGGACAGCTGTGAGGAGCGGCAGTGCGACGTGTATAGCAACACCTTTCTCGCGCAGCCCGAGGTGATCACGTTTCCCGTGACCGCCGGACAGGATTACTTCATCTTCGTGGACGGTTACGCCACTGACGATTCGGGGAGTTTCGAGATTTCCTTCATCACCGAGGACTGCATGGGCGAATCGGTTTGCTATCCTGTTCAGGAGGGATTTTCGGAGGGCGGGCTGCCGCAAGGTTGGACGACGGTTAACAGCGACAGCATACCGGGCGAGGGGAGCCGCCATGCCCCGAAGGCATGGGGGATCATCGAGGACCTTAGCGGTCCGCTCTACAACCGCGTGGCCGCGGCCTACGCTGATCCTGCGATCTTCGTCAGCACCGAGGACTGGCTGATCACGGGCCCCATCAACGTGGGAGCGGATGCCGTGCTCCGATGGAAGGACGCGCGTATCGGTGGTCCCGGCACTTTTCTGTTCAACGTCTATGCCGCCGCCACGCCGGATCTTTCCTCGCTCGTCGCTGGCGGCCCCTTGCTCTCCCTCAATCGCGATGCGCTGGGCAGCACGTTTACCCAGCGCGAAGTGTCGCTTGCCGCAAACGGCATCGCAGACCAGGTGGTGTATCTTGGCTTCTTCCACTTCGCGCGTGGCACCGGCTACCTGCTGGTGGACGACGTGAGCGTGTGTGAAGACGTACCGTTATTCCACAGCAGCGACAGCAGCGGCGATGCCCGCATCGATCTGCCTGAACTGCTGCGCACGATTCAGCTCTTCAACGCCGACGGCTTTCACTGTGTGCAGCCCCCCGCCACCACGGAAGACGGGTACGTTCCGGGCGACAACTCTGCTCTGCGTGGTTGTATCGCGCACACCGCCGACTACAATCCCCGGGACTGGTCTATCACGTTGAGCGAACTGCTTCGCGTGATTCAGTTCTTCAACACCCAGGGGCAATTTCCCTGCGATGTATCCGAAGACGGCTTCTGCCCAGGGGCTCCTTAGGGACCACGCATATGGCCAGAGTTAGGGCATATTGCCCGTGCGCGCCTTGGCGGCATAGAATACGCGCCTAACCCGCCAAGGAAGTCTCTTCATGAAAATTGCCATCGGCAGCGATCATGCCGGATTCGAAGATCCCCCGCCGCACTACAAGCCCGAACTGGTGAAGCATCTGGTTGATCTGGGGCACGAGGTGATTGATTGCGGCCCCCTGCAGGCGGGGTCCGTGGACTATCCTGATTTCGCGCAGCGGGTGTGCGCGGAGATTCTGGCGGGCCGTGCTGATCGCGGTGTGTTGCTATGCGGCACTGGGATGGGCATCAGCATGGCGGCGAACCGCTTTCCGGGAATCCGCGCGGCCGTGTGCGTGCGGCCGGAAATGGCCCTGCTCGCGCGCGAGCATAACGACGCGAACGTGATTTGCCTGGGCAAGCGATTGAATACCCTGCGCGAGTGCGTCAACCTGCTCGATACCTTTCTCGAAACCCCCTTCTCCAATGGAGAACGGCACTTGCGGCGCATCAGCAAGATGGACCGGGTAACCGGAGAAGGCGGTGAATCATGACCCCGCGCGAAATAGTTGCGGAACTGGACAAGTATATCGTGGGGCAATCGGAAGCCAAGCGCAAGGTGGCCATTGCCCTGCGCAACCGTTGGCGGCGCAAGCGGTTGTCCGATGACTTGCGCGATGAGGTGGCGCCCAAGAACATCATCATGATTGGGCCGACCGGGGTGGGGAAGACCGAGATTGCCCGCCGCCTGGCCAAGCTGGCCGACGCGCCCTTTGTGAAGGTGGAGGCCTCGAAGTTCACCGAAGTGGGCTACGTGGGGCGGGACTGCGAATCCATGATTCGCGATCTCGTGGAGGTGGGCATTCGTCTCGTGCGGGACGAAATGGAGCAGGCCCAGCGCGCACAGGCTGCGGCGAATGCGGAGAAGCGGCTGCTGGATTTGCTGCTTCCGCCGCAGCCGCAACGGGGGCCGGAAAAGGTTTTTCGTCCCTACGATCCCTCTTCTCCCGACGAGGGGCCCGCACGCAACCTTGTATCCGAAGAAGACCCGGATGCGCGCGCCCGTGAGGTGCTCTGGGAGAAGCTTCAATCCGGCGCGCTGGATGAACGCGAGGTCGAGATAAACGTCCGTGAGCAGGGACGCACCCAGTTGATGCAGGTGTTCACGAACGCCGGCATCGAGGAGATGGACGGCAACCTGCAGGAGATGTTTGGCAAACTGGGCGGCGGCGACCGCAGCAAACGCAAGCGGGTGAAGGTGGGGGAGGCACGCGAAATTCTAGCGCGGGAGGAATTGGCGGGCCTTATCGACATGGACGCGGTGACCAAGGCGGCCTTGGAACGCGTGCAGGAATCGGGCATCGTTTTCCTAGACGAGATCGACAAGATCGCTGGCCGGGGCAGTCCCACCGGTGGCCCCGATGTTTCACGTGAAGGCGTGCAACGCGACATCCTTCCCATCGTGGAAGGAAGCACCGTGATTACGAAATACGGCCCGGTGAAGACCGACCACATTCTCTTCATCGCAGCGGGCGCGTTTCATGTCTCCAAGGTGTCCGACCTGATACCAGAATTGCAGGGCCGTTTTCCGATTCGTGTGGAGTTGGAGAGCCTGAAGGCGGCGGATTTCCGGCGCATTCTGTTGGAACCGGAGAATTCTCTGGTGCGCCAATATGCGGCCCTGCTTGCCACTGAGGGCGTCGACGTGGGTTTCGATGAGGAGGCAGTCTCGCGCATTGCCGACTATTGCGAGCGTGTGAACGCGCAGACGGAAAACATCGGCGCGCGCCGCCTGCACACCTTGATGGAGTATCTGCTGGAGGAGATTTCATTCGGCGCCGACGAACAGGCTGGCAGCGCAGTTCAGATCGACGCGGTATTCGTCGAGACGCGCCTTGAGGCAATTGTGGAAAAGCGCGATTTAAGTCATTACATTCTTTGATTTCCCGCTTGGCGGGAATTTCAGACGAACTTGGTCAGCAACGGCATCGGGAGGGTATTCCGTGGAAACCGCAGAAGAGACGTCATTGGCGGGGGTGCTGGAGCAGAATGCCCTCATTCAGGTTGGCTTGCCCATATCGCTGGCAATCATCATGGTGGGGGTTGGCCTGACACTGCGGGCCAAGGACTTTCACAACGTTGTCTATTACCCCAAGACACTTATTCTCGGCGGAATCGCGCAGATACTCCTGATGCCTGCCTTGGCCTTCGGTTTGGCCTATGCCTTGCAGTTGCCATCCGCCATAGCCGTGGGCCTGGTCGTTATCGCCTCCTGCCCGGGCGGCACCACGTCCAACGTATTCGCTTTTCTTGCCAAGGGCAATCTCGCCCTGTCGATCCTCCTCACGGCGGGTGCCAGCCTCATCACCGTCATGACCATTCCGCTTTTCACCAACATGGCGCTTCAGCTTTTCATGGAGCAGTCGATGGATGCTCCGTTGCGGCTGCCGGTAACGCAGACGGTGGTGATGCTGATCGCCATCATCTTTGTTCCCGTGATGCTGGGCATGGCGGTGCGCACGAAGGCGCCGCACTTCGCCACCCGGATGGAAGGCATCGTGAGTGCATTCGGCCTTCTCGTGCTGATCGCGTTGGTGGTGTTGATCGTTTACCAGACGCGCAACCACCTCGGTGAGTTGCTGATGAATGCGGGACCGTCAGTTATTGCCCTCAACCTTGCGGGCATCGTGCTGGGCTTTGCCGTTGTGTGGATTGCCGGTGGCGATCACCGCGATGGCCTGACAGTGGCCATCGAACTGGGTATCAAGAACTCCACCATCGGCATGATGGTTACGCTCACGCTCCTTAAGTCCGCCGAGATTGCCATGCCCGCCACGATGTACGGCTTGCTGATGTACGCTTCGGCGGCCTTCCTCGTGATGCATGGACGTCGTTATGCGGGAGCGCGACCGGTTACCGCAGAGGGCGAGATTCCCTTGCATGTTCCCGAGGATGTCGGTTTCCCGGACGAGCATCCGGAGAACCGCCCAGAGCATCCGCATTGACCTGCCTACCGGCGGCGCGCGGCCATGATCCAGTTTGAGACCTTGCTCAAGGCTGGTGCGCGCGTCGCCGCCATGTCGGGGGTGGAGGACGGTGATTGCGGCCTGCGTGCGTCGGCGCAGGAAACACGCGACGCATTCATGCGGCGTATTGGTGTCGATCCTTGCCGGGTGGTTTCCGTATCTCAAGTGCATGGGAACCGTGTGCTGCTTGCCGCCGAAGCGGATGCCGGTCGGGGCGTATCCGGAAAGCAGGATGCGTTGGGCGAGGCCGATGGTCTGATTACCAACGTCGCAGGTCTGCCGCTTTGTGTCTCCATCGCCGATTGCGTGCCGGTGCTCTTGTACAGTCCCGCGCCAGGGGCCGTTGGGGCGCTGCATTCGGGACGCGCCGGCACCCTGCTCAATATCGTTGGGGAGGGAGTGCGCGCGATGCGCGACGCCTACGGCTGTGCTCCTTCAACCATGCACGCCGCGATGGGCCCCTGCATTTCCGGGCCGCGCTATGAAGTGAGCGAAGAGTTGGGCCAGGCATTCCGTGACGCCGGCTATCCGGCGCCCGGCAGGCACATCGATCTGGCGGAAGTGATTGCGTTGCAACTGCGCGCGTGTGGCCTAAAGCCAGAGCGCATCACGCTCCCACCCGCCTGTACCTACGAAGACGCGCGCTTCTTTTCCTACCGCCGCGGAGACTCGAGGGAAAGAAACACCGCCGTAATCATGCTCTGATCACGGCGGTGTGTTGGAAGCGGAAAAATCAGTCTTACGAGCGGATGCTGCGCGTGAGGCTCTCCACCAGCTGGCGCGTGGAAAGGTCGGACTTAATCTTCTTGTTCACAATGTCGCAGGCGTAAAGCACGGTAGTGTGATCCTTGCCGCCAAAGGCCGCGCCCACATCGCTCAGCGACATGCTGGTGATCATCTGCTTGCAGAGATACATGGCCATCTGGCGGGGCTGTACAAACTGACGCTGCTTGCTGCGGCCGCAAAGGTCCGCGATGCGCACGTCGAAGTGTTCGGCCACGGCACGCTGCACCTGCTCCACCGTCACCGGCTTAATCTTGTCGCTGCCAATGAGGTCGCGCAGCACCTCCTCCACCATCGGGATATTGATCTTCTGCTCAGTCAGGCGGCTGTAGGCAAGCACCGTAATAAGCGCTCCCTCCAACTCCCGAATGTTCGTGGAGATGTGGGTGGCGATGAAGCGCAACACCTCGACCGAAATCGTCAAGTTCTCGCGCTGCGCCTTATTTTGCAGGATCGCCATGCGTGTTTCGAGATCGGGCGGTTGTATATCGGTCACCAAGCCCCACTCGAAGCGTGACACCAGCCGCTCTTCGATGCGCTTCATTTCCTTCGGGGGGCGGTCGCTCGCGATAACGATCTGCTTGTGGTGATCGAACAGCTCGTTGAAGGTGTGGAAGAACTCTTCCTGCGTGGCTTCCTTCCCCGCGATGAACTGGATGTCGTCGATCAGCAGCACGTCCACCTTGCGGTATTTCGCCCGGAATCGCTGGGTGCTCTTTTCCGCGATGCTTTGGATGAGCTGGTTGGTGAAGTGCTCCGACGAAATGAACACGCAGCTCATGTCCGGGCGGCGCCGCATCAGTTCATTGCCGATGGCCTGCATCAGGTGCGTCTTGCCGAGTCCCGTGTCGCCATAGAGGAACAGCGGGTTGTAGCTGCGCCCCGGCGATTCCGCCACGGCGCGCGCCGCGGCATGGGCAAAGCGATTGCCCGAACCAATCACGAAGCTGTCAAACGTATAGCGCTGATTGAAACCCATGGCGCCGCGCGGCGGGCGCTTTGCGGCGGGCGCGGGCGTTCCGGCCACCGGGGCGTCGTCGGCGTGGGGGGGCTTTACCTCGGGCGAAGGCACAAACGCGATGCTCTTGAACCCAGGGGCCACCCGGCGCAGCGTGTCGCACACCGCGTCCATGTAGTGGTCGCGCAGCCAGTCTGCATAGAACTGGCTCGGCACTCCCACCGTCAGGCGTCCCTCCGCGAAGGACTGGAAGCGTGTCGGGTGCAGCCAGTTCTTGTAGCTGTAGTCGTCGAGTTGCTGCTTGAGTTCATGCTGGGCCAAATCCCAGACGTTCGTCTCTTCGCGTGGCGGCATTGCGAATCCCCATGATGGTCAGCTAATACAAAATTTCTCTTGTCCATGGGTTCGCCCCGGCGGCATCGCCGCCCCGGCGCTCCCTGCATCGGCGTCCTTCCGCAAGACGTCCCGCGCGCGCCGTTCCCCTTGGCGCGTTTCCCTTCCACCACCGCTTGCCGCCCCGATTCGCAGCCTCGGCGGCGAGCGGTTTTCCCCAAGAATTCCACAGCAACCGGGAGTCATCAACAGCTTATCCACAATTGCCGCACACCCTCATTTTCGCCTTTATTTACAGGCTTTTTCGGGCGATCTCGGAAGACGGATAGTGCAACAAGAAGCGGTGTTTTGTCAAGGAGTTCTTCAAGTCTCCACACCGCAACCACTTTGACATGGGATAGCCAAGTGTGATCGCAGCCGAGTTTCTCGCGGAAGGCCAATCATGCTTCAGCAGCAAGTCGCCTGTTGGCGGCAGACGTCGCGCTCACGTATGATCACCTCGTCCCGCGCCGCGAAAGCGCAATAGCCCATCGAACCGAAGGCATATGGTTTCCGTGTCCGCAATAACTACTTCAACATACGTAAAGCCAATCGCCATCACCATGGGCGACGTGAACGGCGTGGGCCCGGAGATCCTCGCGAAAGCGTTGGCCCGGAACGATGTGATGCGCCACGCGCCCTTCCTGGTGTATGGCGATCCGCGGGTGTACGAGAGCGCGCGGCGCTTCGCACCAGACGCGCCCGAGGCGGTTGTGTGGGGTGTAAGCGCAACGGTGACATCGCAGGTCAGCATCACCGATGCGGGGCACGCCGCGCCTGAAGTGACGCCGGGCCGCCTTAGTGCGGCCAGTGGCGACGCGGCCCACGCGTGGATTGAAGCTGCCGCGCACGACGTACTTAGCGGCGTGGCCGCCGCCCTGGTCACCTGCCCCATCAACAAAGAAGCGGTGCTGCTGGCCGGGCATGAAGAGCTGGGGCATACCGAGCAGCTAGCGCGACTTTGCGCCACGCACGATTGGCGCATGTGCCTTTTCTCGCGTGATCGTCTGGTCGTCCACCTCAGTGGGCATCTGCCGCTTCGCGCCGCATTGGACCAAGTCACCGGGGAGAACATCGTGTCCGCCGTGCGGCAGGCGCATGCGGCCCTGCGCGACTGCGGCATGGCTTCGCCCCGCATCGCGGTGGCGGGACTTAATCCGCACGCCGGGGAACACGGGGCCATTGGCTCCGAAGATGACGTCATCATCGCGCCCGCCGTCCAGCAGTGCCGTGCCGAGGGGCTGGATTGCAGCGGCCCCCATTCGCCCGACGCGGTTTTTCGACAGCTGTGGGATGGCGCTCACGACGCCGTCATCGCGCTCTACCACGACCAGGGACACATCGCCATGAAGATGATCGCCATGGATGAATGCAGCAGCCTTACCCTTGGCCTGCCCATCGTGCGTACCTCGCCCGACCACGGCACCGCCTTCGACATCGCCTGGCAGGGCAAGGCGTCTGAGGCCAGCCTTTGCACCGCCATAGAACTCGCTGCGCGACTGAGCCACGCCCGGCGTGCCGGGCTAAGCGCATGAAGCAACGCGCCGCCCATCTACTCTTTGCCGCCCTATGTATCGGCGCCGCCAAAGCCGCCGGTGCCGCCGCCCTTGTGCAGCATCCGCAGCTTTTCCGGGTGGGGCCCCAGCCCTGCGCCATCGTCTCGGCGGACCTCAATGGCGACGAGATTCCCGATATCGTCACGGCCGACCGGGGCATCCTCGTCGAGGCGCGCGAGGAACGCCCCGCCAACGACGAACTGTCCGTCCTGCTGTCCGAGGCTCCGCTGCGATATCAGCGCCGCCACCCTTCCCTCAAGACCGGCTTCGGACCCTATGCCGTGGCCATCGCCAATATCGACGCGCTCAAATGGCCCGACATCATCGTCGCCTGCTTTCACGAGGCGCGCGGCAGGGACCTCTCGCTCTTTCTCAACATCAAGCACGAGAACCTATTCGAGCCCTATCACTTTCCCGCGCCCGAGGCCGGGCTCAACTATTACCGCCAGCTCGATGCCGATGACGCCCCCATGTACACCACGCCGGGCTTCACCGCTGTCGTCGCGCACGATTTCGACGGCGACCGCCTGCGCGACGTGGTTGCGGCGGGTTGGTCGAGCGATGTGCTCGCCTACTACCCGGGCGACGCCCAGAAGTACTTCGGCGAGCCGCGCTTCATCGAGGCGGCGGGCGCGCCCCGCGCCCTCGTCGCCGCCGACTTCGACCGCGACGAAAAGACCGACCTCGCCAGCGTGATGTACGCCACCTCCGAAATCGCCCTTTGGCAGGGCGGCGGAGACGGGGCCTTCACCCCGAAGGGCCGCTTCTCCACGCGGGGCCGCCTGCCCACCGCGCTCGCCGCTGCCGACATCAACGGCGACGGATACCTCGACCTCGTGGTATCCCACAGTTTCACCGACGATTCCGTCGTCCTCTTCTACGGCGACGGCCAGTGGGGCTTCTCGCTCTCCCAGGAATTGCTGCTCGGCAACGACCGCGAGGTCTTGCAGGAAGAAGTGCGCGACATCGCCGTGGGCGACTTCGACGGCAACGGCGCGCTCGACATCGCCGCCGCGTGCGCCGCCTCAGCCACCGTCCGCGTCATGCTTAACACGGGCCCCGCCGCCGCCGGTCAGGTCGGTTTTGCGCGCGAGGCTTACTCCTTCGAAACCGGCGCGCCAAACGCCCTATGCGCCGACGACTTCAACCGCGACGGCCGCGCCGATCTCGCCGTCGCCCTGTGGCGGGAAAACGCCGTCGCCCTGCTGTTAAGCAAATAAGGAGGGCTTTGCGGGCGATGGGCATGCGGACGTTGTCCGTTCCTGGTCAGAGAAAGCACAAATGAGATCGCGATCAATCGACGGGCATTTGCCACAGATATGCAGCAATCCTTCCCGCCCCAATGTCGAATCGAAGCATCCGTGGAGTTTTTGCCATGCGGGATCTGTGGACGCGCTTAGCCGTTCAGGAGGGAGCGCCAGATTCCGAGAAGGAGGATGAGCGCGCCGGCCGCGCTGATGAGGAGGCCATAGCGCAGGGAGGCAGGGTCGTACTTGAAGAGCACGTCGTGCGGGCCTTCGCTGATTTCGATGCCCCGGAAGGCGGCGTCGATGGGGACCACCGGCACATGCTGTCCATCCACCGTGGCGTTCCATCCGGGGTACCACTGGTCGGAGAGCACGAGCACTCCCGGGGGACCATCGGGCACGTTCACCCGCACCTCGGTGGGGGACTCGAAGGTGATGGTGGCCGGCATGGGGGGCATGGCGGCGTCCTCGGGGAGGGTGGCGCCCTCCATCACGGGCAGGTCCTGTGCATCGCCGGGCGCCTCGCCGGGCGTGGCGGCCTTGCGGCCCGCGTAAATCACGCGGGCGCGCGCGTCCATCGCGCTATCCTCAAAAAGGATCGCGCCCTGCTCGAAAACCGATTTCACCTTGAGGGTGGGGCGTATGTCCGACATCGCCCCCTGAATGTCCTCCTTCGTGAGCAGCAGCCCGGCCGCACCGGTGCGGCGCAGGAGCATGGGGGAGTCCGCGGCCGCCTGCTGAAAAGCCGCGAGACGCTTGAGACTGGCGGGGTTGGGCGCAAAGCATTGCTGCATGCCGAACATCCCAAGCGGCCACTGCTCAAGCGCGCCGCTTCCCGCTATGCGGGAGAAGTCCTCGCCCACCAGATTGTCCAGAAAGGGACTCGGCGGCAGGGGACGGCTGGCGTCGGTTTGGGGGCGCGCGGGGTAGACGCTCAGGGTGAAGGCCGCCACGATGGTGAGACCCGCAGCCATGGCCTTCATACCGGGGCGCACCAGGGTGTAAGCAAAAAGAATGAAGACGATCAGCGTCGCGACGAAGACCGGCAGCAAGGCCATCCACGGCAGGCCCGCCACAAGACCCACGCCGAGTGAGAGCGCCAGGTAGGGCAGCCAAAAAGCCGGCAGCACCGTGCGCAAGCGCGGCAGCGCTTCCTGCGTTTCCTCCGCGCCCAGCAGCACCCATTCCTCCGCGACGGCTCCCGTCACAAAGATGAGCGCCAACGCGGCAGGAAACAGGAAAATAGTGCCGTCCAGCCATGGGGCAAAGTTGGGGGACGAGAGTGTGCCTCCCAGAAGGCTTCCAATCAGGAGTCCGCCGAATCCGATGATTAACATCACGGCCGTGCGCGTTCGCAGGGCGGGCTCCATGTAGCGCCGCAAGAGCCACCACAAGGGCAGGAGCAGCGGCGCAAGAAAGCCCGTGAACAATAGTGCCGTTGCGCGTCCGCCATCCGCGGCGGGATGGAACAGGCCTTGCCAGGCCAAGCTGCCCACCGCCTGGATGGCCAAGCCCTCGTTTTCCACTTGGCCCAGATATTCCAGATAGGGCCAGACCTGTGCTCCGGCACAGAGCAAACCAATACCCAAGGTGACTAAAACATGATAAAACCGATCGAAAACCACCTTGGTGGCGTGACCGCTACTGCGCAGCGAAACGTAAGCCGGCAGGAGGAGCATGCCGCCGGAAAGCGCGGGGGGATGTCCGGCCAGCGCGATCATGGCCAGGGCGAAGCCTCCCGTCACCCACGCATAGGGGAGTCCAAGGGCGAGGCGCTCGCCGGCGAGGAACAGCAGCGGCAGCCAGGGCAGGGCGTCGCCGAGGGGTTCGCCCGCCCAGAGGTGCATGGGAGCGGAAAGGAGAAACATCGCGGCCATGGCGAAGGCGATGGGGGCGTGGTAGCCGAAGCGCCGGGCGCAGTAATAGGTGGTAAGAGCCGCGACGAAAAGTTTCAGCAGCAGCGACACGCCGAGCCCGAGGGGCAAGCCCAGCCAGTATACCGGCAGGCTGAATGGTGACAGCGCCCGGGTATGCCACTGCGCAAGGAAGGGCGCACCCAGCCCATCCACCGGGTTCCAGGTCAGGCTGGCTTCTCCGGCGCCCACGGCGGCCATGTGCAGGTAGGCGGGGTAGGTCTTGTAGAGATGGGTCCACGAGAGCGGGTCGGGCGTTGGAGCAGCCTCGGTGAGCCAGGGCCCCAGACTCATAGCCACGGACAGATCGAGCGGCAAGGCCGCCCCGGACAGGCATGCCCAGCTCAGCGCCACCGCCAGCAACAGCAGAAGCGTCAGGCACGCAAGGTGTTCAAGATACTTTCGCACGATACAGCAATGCTCCCATCCTGTGCCGGCCCGCGTTCACAGGGGTCTGGTCATGCGTCCGCCGCCATCACCTCCAGCCCCAAGGCTTCAAACATCTCGTCGTCGCTGTCCCGTCCCGGATTCGGGGTGGTAAGCAGCCTTTCGCCGGAGAAGATCGAATTCGCCCCGGCAAGGAAGCAGAGGGTTTGCGTTTCGGTGGACATGGAGAGGCGGCCCGCGCTGAGCCGCACGCGCGAGGCCGGCATGGCGATGCGCGCCGTTGCCACCATGCGCACCATCTCCAGCGGCGCCACGGGGTCCTGCGCGGCCAGCGGCGTGCCTTCCACGGGCACCAGCGCGTTGATCGGCACACTCTCGGGATGCGGCTGCTGGGAGGCCAGCACCTGAATGAGACGGAGACGGTCCTGCACGGTCTCACCCATGCCGATAATCCCGCCGCAGCAGACGTTGATGCCGGCCGAACGCACATGCTCGATCGTGCGCAGGCGGTCGTCATAGGTCCGCGTGGAAATGATCTTCCCGTAAAACTCCGGGCTGGTGTCCAAGTTGTGGTTGTACGCGGTCAGCCCCGCCTCGGCTAGGCGTTCCGCCTGCGCGGCGTTCAGCATGCCCAGTGTGCAGCAGGCTTCCATACCCAGGGCACGCACGCCCCGCACCATGTCCAGCACGCGGTCGAAGTTGGCGCCATCGCGCACCTCGCGCCAGGCGGCGCCCATGCAAAAGCGCGTCGCGCCCGAGGCCTTGGCCTGCCGCGCCGCGCCAAGCGCCGCGTCCACGTCCAGCAGGGCTTCACGGTCGAGCCCCGTGTCGTAGTGCGCGCTTTGCGGACAATAGCCGCAATCCTCCGGGCAGGCCCCGGTCTTGATGCTCAGTAGCGTGCAACGCTGGATGGCTTTCGGATCGTTGCGCATGCGGTGCACCCGCTGCGCCTGATAGAGCAATTCCGTGATGGGCGCGTCATGAATGGCACGCAGCTCGTCCACGGTCCAATCGTGGCGGAGGACGCCGTAATCGTTTTCGTTCAAGGAAGGCACTCCCATCGGGTAAAGCTGAATTGTAGCGAACGGGAGGGGGCAAGAAAAGCGCGCTACCCGGCGGTGCAGGAAGCTGGTTCCGGCGGCAGCCGCGTAATGCGCCAGTCGGCCGCAGCCACGACGATGGAGACGACAGGACTCAATAGACAGAAAAACGCGAAAGGCGCAAAGGAAAGCGTCGAGACCCCCAACACCGTGGCCGCGAAGGCCCCGCAGGTGTTCCATGGTACCAGCACGGAAGTCACCGTGCCGCCATCCTCAAGGGAGCGGCTGAGGTTGCGGGCGTCAAGTCCGAGCGCCTGATACGCATTGCGGAACATCCGGCCGGGAATCACGATGGATAGATACTGGTCCGAGGCGGTGAGGTTGAAGAGCGTGCAGGTGCCGATGGTGGCGGCCACGAGCGAGGCAGGGCCGCGAACGAGCGACAAGACGGCCTCGGCGAGGCGATTGAGCATCCCGGTGGCTTCCATCATCCCGCCGAAGAAGAGCGCCATCACAATCAGGAGCACGGTGTTCAGCATGCCGAGCATGCCGCCCTTGTTGAGCAACTGGTCCACAAGTTCGCTGCCGGTCTCGATGCTAAACCCGTTCACGCCGGTTTCGACCAGCAGCGTATAGATGGCGGCGAACCCCTGGGTGTCGCCCAGCAACCTGTCAACGAGGCTGCCCTGCAGGACGAAGGCTTGCAGGGCGGCGAAAAAGATGCCGAGGATCAGGGCGGGCACGGCGGGCATGCGCAACATCACGAGAACGAAAACCGCCATCGGCGTGGCCAGCGCCAGCGGGGTGATGTTGAAGTAGGCGTCAAGCGTGGTCAGCACGCCTTCCACCAGCGCGGGGTCGTACTGGTCGCCCTGATAAGCCAGACCCAGGGCGGAGAACGCGGCAAGCGTGAGGAGCATGGTGGGCACGGTGGTATAGAGCATATGCCGGATATGGGTGAAGAGTTCGGTTCCGGCCGCCGCTGGGGCAAGGTTGGTGGTGTCGGACAGGGGGCTGAGCTTGTCTCCGAAGTAAGCCCCGGAAACGATTGCGCCCGCCACCATCGGGAGCGGTATGCCCAGTGTTTCGCCCACCCCTATCAGGGCTACTCCGATTGTGCCCATGGTGGACCAGCTGCTGCCGATGGCCAGTGACACGATGGCGCAGGCAGCGCAGGCCACCGGCAGAAACACGCCCGGCGATATCATCTTCACGCCATAGTAAATCAGGGTCGGCACCACGCCCGCGGCAATCCACAGTCCAATCAACGCGCCAACGGTAAGCAAAATCAGGTTGGCCTTCATGGCCAGCGTTATCGCCTGGATGGCCTCGCGCTCCAGCAGGTCGTAGTGCCGTTGAAGCTGGGTGTGGCCGATGGCGGCTGTCGCGAGGGCGGCCACAAACAAGGCCAACTGGTTTGGTCCCGAGGTGGCGCCGTCGCCGAAGACACGCACGTTCAGCACGAGGATCGCCACCAGCAACGCCACGGGCGTGAGGCTCAAGAGAAGCGATGGCTTTAAGGGAGAATGAGACATTCGGTATCCTCGCGTGTCGCGCGCGGCGAGAAGCGGCGGCACTATAGTGAAACCCCGGCTGGGAATGCGAGACCCATGCTGGGACCGACAAGGAGCCTTTGTGCCGAAAGCAACAATCCAAACGCGCGCGGTGGCCCACGCCGGGGAATTGCAGGCCGCCAACGAGCTGATGGGCAAGGTCTTCGCCCACAGTTTCGACGACACCGTACAATGGATGCGGCATGTCGGCAGCGCGTATCCGGGTTTTCGCATCGAGCATACCCGGGTTGCTTATGTTGACGGTGACCTGGCGGGCACGCTGCGCATCACCTCCGACACGATTCGGATTGGCGAGGCGCGTCTGCACATGGGGGGCTTCGGCTGGATAGCCACGGCCGCTCATCACCGCAACAAGGGCGTGGCCTCGGCGCTCATCGACGATGGCATCCGCTACATGCGCGAGCGCTCCTACCATGTGTCGATGCTGTTCGGAATCCCGAATTTCTACCACCGTTTCGGATTCACCACGACCCTGGCTGAATACGCCACGCGGCTGGACGTTCGCGACCTGCCGCGTTATCAAGGACCGTCGTTCCGTGTGCGTGCCATCAAGCCCGGCGACGTGCGACTGCTTCAGAAAATGCACGAGCAAAGTGATGCCGGCACGGCCTGTTCCATCATCCGCTGCGGCGCGCACTTCAACTATCACTGGAAGCAATGGGAGAATGCCCGCGTGGTGATGACCCCGGAGGGACGTGTGGTCGGGTACTTCCTAATCGATCGACGCAGTGGCTACGCCAATCCCCGGCGCGCGCTGGGCAACACCCTCGAAGTCGAAGAGGCTGGCGTGCTGCAACGCGCCAATTGCCCGATGGTGGTGGAAGCCGCCGCCAGGCACGCGCGGGAAAACCTGTTGAGCGAAGTGTTGTTTTGCGCCCCCCCGGGGGATCCGCTCATCGAATACCTGCATCAATTCCGTTCGCGACATACCATGGAATTGACCCGGGGCGAAGGGGGAATGCTCTCCGTGGTGAACCTGCCGGAGACCCTGGAGTCGATGGTGCCGGAGTGGGAGAGCCAGTTGGCGCGCCATGGGGGGCGCGAATTCGACACGGAGCTGACGCTGCAAATCGACAGCGTGCCGTATCTCGTCCGCTGCCATCACGGGGCGGTGAGCATTCACCGTCAATCCGGAAAGAACAAGCTGGCCTTGAGCGGCGAGGAGTTTGTTCACCTGCTGACGGGCTATCGCCACCTGCCAGAGATTGCTTCGACGCGGAGGCGCATCATCACGGCGGAAGGGATGCGCCTGGCCGCGTGCCTCTTTCCAAAGCGCCACCCCTATGTATGGCGGGTGGACCGCTTCTGATGAAGGGTTTGACTTTCCGGCCTGATGGCCTTTAGCCTGTGTTTTCAGGTTAGGCGAGGCAGTATCGATGTTTTCACTCCGGCTTATTCCCTTCCCGCCGAGGTGCGCATAGGCTCATGGCATCCATCGGGCGCATCACGATTCTAGGTGGCAGCAGTGTCTACATCCCTGAATTCGTGCTGTCGATCCTCTCCAGCAATCTGAATGTTCGCGAGATTGTCCTGCTGGGCAGGCCCGGGAAAAAGCTCGATGTCGTGGGCGAATTTTGCCAGCGCCTCGTGAACCGCAGCGGCTTTCCCCTCACCATCACCGCGACCTCAAACACCGCCGAGGCCGTGAAGGATGCGGACTACATCCTGAACCACGTGCGCGTGGGGGGCATGCTCGCGCGAATGCGCGACGAGATGCTGCCGCCCAAGTTCAACATTGTGGGCAGCGACACCCTTGGCGCGGGAGGCATCGCCAACGCGCTGCGCACCCTGCCCGTGGTCTTCGAGCATGCACGCGTGATCGAGCAGGTCAATCCAAACGCGGTCTACATCAACCTGTCCAACCCGATTGGCATCCTCGTCGAAGGGCTTATCAAACATACGAAGTTGAATGTGGCGGGCCTCTGCGACTTGCCCGGTACCTATGTGCGCAAGGTGGCGCGGGTGCTCGGTCGCAGTCCCCAGGATCTCGAAGTGGACTACGTCGGCCTCAACCACCTTGGCTGGATTCAGGACGTCAAGATCGACGGCCGCAGCAAGATGAGCCACCTGCTCGAAATTCTCGAGGAGCGGCCCGAGGAGGGCTTCGATTACGACCTCATCGAGTTGTTTCGCATGATTCCAACGCGCAACACCGGAATGTATTTCCACCGCGACGCCATCCTGCGGCGTCAGCAGTCCTGCACCAAGTTCCGCGCCGAGGTGCTGCACGAGGCGGAACAGCAGATACTGAAGCTCTACGCCGATTCCCATCTTCACGATATCCCCGAGCTTACCCGCCAGCGCAACGCCGTGTGGTATGAGGAAACCGTGATTCCATTGATCCGGGCGCTCGAAGGAAACGACTCGCAGCAGGTGATGCTCTGTGTGCGCAATGGCCAGAGCATTCGCGACCTGAATAAGGACAGCAGCGTCGAGGTGCCCAGCATGGTGTCCGGCAAGAGCTTTACGCCGCGCAAGGTCGGCAGCCTGCCGCATTTCCTCAAGGGTTTGTTCCACGCCGCCAAGGAGAGCGACCGCCTGGCGGTCGAGGCTGTGGTTCATCGTTCCTATGAGTACGCGCTTCAGTCCCTGACTGTGAATCCCTTTGTCTCTTCGATGGACATGGCCAGGGGATACCTCAAGCAATTGATGCGTGAGGAGAAGCTCGATCTGAATTAGCGCGCGGCATTTGCGGCGGTGGCGCGCCGAACGTTACTCTTTAGGACGTGCGGGCTTAGGGTGTGGCCCGGCCGCCAGAACGGCCGTAAGGCGAGGGACGAGATCATCATGCGCAAATATGCACTTCTTTTCATGTTGGTATTGGCGCTGCTGCCGGGGATCGCGGCAGCACAGGTGCCCGTCACCGGGGCGCCGGGCGCCACGCTCTCCGCACTGACCGGCTCTTCCACCATGGTGACCGTGGTGCTGAAGGAGTCAGGAGCGCGCGATGCGAACCTGCGCGTGCTCGGCAAGGCCGGCCAAGCCATCAACTTCATGAATGAAGACAACGAGATTATCCCGTATCTCGTTGCCGACATCGCGGAGATCGAGGTGCAGGGCGGTGTTGTGGAGAAGGCCGAGTTCAAGCTCGACCAGAGCCGTGCGCTGCGTCCCGAGGAACAGATCATCTTCGATCGTTCACTCGCCCGTGCCGAGGAAATATTTCAAGAGAGCTCCGCGAATCAGGACATCAAGATCGAAGCCGCCACCCTGATGGCGCTTTCCGGCAACCAAACAGCGGTGGATTACCTCGTTGAGTTGGCCAATAGCAACAGCGTCAATCAACAGCTTTCCGCCGCTCTTGGCCTATATCTCGCGGGGGCCTCGCTTCCCGAGGGCGAGGTAACGTTTGCCAGTCTGGCACGGAAGGGGCTGGAGGGGGCGAACCGCCAGGGACGCGCACAGGGCGCCCAGTTGGCCGGGCTGGTGGGCGAGAACTCACTGGTCGCTCCCTTGCTCGGATTGTTGCAGGATCGCGCTGCCAACCAGTGTGGGCCCGCCGCCAAGGCGCTCGCCCGATTGGGCGCGCGTGAATCCATTCCGCAGTTGCTCGGCTTGATCGAGTCGCGGACCGAAGAAAAGGGCGAGGCCGCCCAATGGGCCTTGACGCGCCTGGGGGGAGAGGATGTAATCGAGCAATTGAACATCCAGATTAAGAATGCCCAAGGCTTCGGCAAGTTTCGCATCGCACAGGTGCTCTACGCCCTTGGCAATGAAGAGGGCCGCCGCGAGATGCAGCGGGTGTTTCGCGAGGTATTTACCCTCGCTGTCGAGGCCGCCAAGATTCTGGCTGCAAGCGGTGATTTCGAAGCCATGGGCTACCTGCAGGGGCGGGTTGGAGAACGCATGGATGAGTCCGATGAGGGCCTAATCGAGCTGGTTGAGATGGGCGGGGCGCTCCTACAGGGGGGCGACACCACGGCTCAGGCGGTCATGCAGCAGGTGCTCCGCCGCGAGAGCGTGCCGGCGCGCACCGCCGTCTGCCGTGTCATCGTGGAAACCGGTAACCGCCGCCTCATGCCGCTAATCCAATCCAGTGTAGAATCCCGCGAGCACAAGCTGGCTATCGAGGCCTGCATGGCCGCGGTCGCGCTTGGCATTCCGGAATTCCGCGCCCGCCTTCTCGAGGCGCGCGCCGGCTGATATGGCGCGTCAACATGCGCGCCTCCATGGAGTGGTGCAGGGAGTAGGCTTTCGATACACCGCGCGGCGGGAGGCTTGCCATCTGGGAATAACCGGCTGGGTGCGCAATCTTCCCGACGGGTGCGTCGAAACAGAGTTCGAAGGCTCCCCCCTTCAAGTCTCCCGGTTCTTGGAATGGTGCAAACATGGTCCGCGTGGTGCGCAGGTGGACCTTGTCGAGCTCCTTCCCCCTACGGACGAGCCCGAGTACCGGGGTTTCGACATTCGATAGTCAGCGTAAATTCTTTGGGAGCAGCCACACCTTGTGCGATAATCCGCGCGTTTCCTTTATAGGGTGGAGGCGAGCATGAATTTCGAAGCGGCGGAGTTGCATACCCGTTTGGTGCAGGTGCGCGAGCGGGAAGCCGAATTGCAGCGTAAATCGGAAGAGACGCGCGATCTACTCAGCAAGGCTGACGCGCGTCGCGCGCGTGACCGCGATCAGGTGGGCCGATGGAATCTCATTCTCGACAATCTTGAGCGGTCGTACGACGCGGTTCGCCGGGAGCTCGAACGCACCCGTATCGCCCGTGAAGAGCTGGAGCGTGAGCTTTCCCGCGCGCTGGACTCCACCGGGGAGACCCTTTCCGCCATCGACGCGGACCCCGATCTCGCGGCGGAAGCCGCGGCCCGCGCCACCGTTAATGCCGTCGTATCGGACGATGACGACGCCTTTGGATACGAGTACACGCCGCCCGACGAGGGCTGCCAGATTGGATGGCGTGACTTGCTGCGCATGTCCATGGAAGACCTGGCGCTGCTCACTGAAGAAGAAATCATGGAAGTGCGCAGGAATCTTGAAAGGGGCTTGCAGGCCCGACTTGGAGAGACGGACCGCCGGCTGATAGAGGCCCGCCTGCAACTCGCCGCCCAACTGCGCGAGAGCGCCGCCATGGCCTCCCCGGAGAATGAAGAGCATTTGCAGCGGCGGCGTCAAATTATTCTGCGCGCCGCAGTGGACAAGATCCAGCATAATCGTGTCGGAGAAATGACCGAAGAAGAAGTCCGCGCCGTACAACTCTGTCAACAGCGCTTGGCTTCCAAGCCCGAAGCCTCACCCGGCGAAAAGCGTCTGCTGCGCGTTATCGAGGCGGCACTCGCCCTGCTTCGACGGCAAAAGCGGCGCGGCCTATAGCCGGGGGACTAGCGCTTTTTGCCGACCGCTTTATCCAGTTTCTTCGGGGTCGACATGCCAAGCGCACGTGCACGCTCGTAATAGGGCAGGGCTGTGGCGGCATCCTTCCTCTCCACGGCATGCCACCAAGATAAGTTGTATTGCGCCGGTCCGAAATCAGGTGCCTCTTGGGTGAGGTTGCTGGCAAGGGCAATGGCATCGTCAAGCTGCTTCTTGTGGTATAGCGTCACGCTCAGCCCGTTCTTCGCAGGCAAATGGCCCGGGTCCATTTTTATTGCCGCGTTGAAGTAGGCCTCAGCAGCGTCGAATTTCTTACGCATCAGATAAATGCGCCCGAGGTAATAACCACCTTCGGCGCTTTCCTCAAGCCCCAATTCCATCAGCAGGGCCGAGATTACGCCGTCCACGGCCGCTTCGAAACGTTGGCGGAAGGCCGCTCCACCATCGCCGGTCCACTGGGCAATCGCGTCTTCGGAGACGCCGAAGCGAGGGTCTGTGATGTTCGGCATGAGTTGATTCGTTGGATCGGCCAGCTTGTCGCTGGCAAGGATATATTCGGCTGACGCTATCAGGTTGTCACCCCAGACTTTCCGGGCCCGGTTCGTATCCGACAACTTCGCGGTAAGCTTGGCGACGAGTAGACCCTGATAGCCGAAGAGTCCGTACTCGGCTTCAACATCAAGCACAAGCTCGTTGCCTGCTTTGGATAGCGCGGCGAGGCGCTCTCGCTCCGCGTCTTTTGGATTGTTGTATCCTGCCGTCGACGCCATCGGCGTCACTTTTCTCGCTCGCGCGCCCAGTGCCGCACCGAGGCGTTGTTCGAGTTTCTCGCGAAACACGGCGGCTCCGTCATAACCAGCCAGTGCTTCTTCAATATCCCGACGGTACTTGTCATTGGCAATCGCGGAAATGCTCGTTCCCAGCACCGTCCCAAAGCTGCCTGCAATCTGCAGGGTCTGTCGTGCGGGACTCACTGCAACAACCATCTGGTTGCGCTCATCGCGCAGCGACCATGCCACCGAGTCGGCGCCGCGCAGGGCCTCCATTGCGTCCGGATCGGCGGCATGGGCATTCAAGGCCAGCAAGGCGGCAATGGTGGCTGCGATCGATAGTTGCTTCAACATGGGCTTTCTCCTGCGGTTGCTGGAGAGATGACTATAACACTTCGTGTGAAGGCATGAAAGGGGGCTGCAAAACACCGAGCAGTTCGGGTGCGGAACAAAGGCATCCAGAAACCCGGCGCGGCATGCACCCCGGGTTTCCGCTATTGAGGGGCGTGGAACAGGGCCTGCTCAAGAATGGCCTGCGGCAGGCCGCCATGGAACACATGCGCCGCGAGGGAAAGGTTGTGGTCCCGGGTTCCATGGAAGGGCACAGCGCAGGGGATTCCCACTCCGGCCGAGCGCATCGCGGTGACTCCAGCCCAGGTGTCTTCAAAGCCGACTGTGTTGCGCAGCCCGTCAAGGTCGAGCCCAAGGGTCCGGATGGCGATGGTGTATAGATCGCGATAGGGCTTGAGCCGGATTTCGTGGCTTTCGTCGGCGGTGATGATGGCGTCGTAGTAGTCCTCCGGCGCGTGGAAGGCATGGAGGAGTTGCTCGACGGCCTGGGGTGGCAGGGGCCATTGGGCGACTTCGTGGCGAATTCCACGGAAGACCTCTTTAAGGACGGTGCGGGCTTCGTAGTA
>JBJOID010000171.1:0-21052 GCA_046047315.1 Candidatus Hydrogenedentota bacterium
AGCGACGCACCGGCAAGGCGAAAAAGAACATGCGCCGTTCGCATCATGCGCAGACGGCCCCGAACACCATCGACAGCCCGGACTCCGGCGAGCGCGTGCTTCCGCACCGCGTCTGCCTGAAGAGCGGCTTCTACAAGGGCCGCCAGGTCATCAAGGTCAAAGACTAAGCGCAGCACGCGCGGAGACCTCCCATGCGCATCGCCTTGGACGCCATGGGGGCCGATGCCGCCCCCGAGGTAGAGATCGAGGGAGCGGTGGCGGCCAGCCTCGAGGCCAGCCACGAGATTATCCTCGTGGGCGATGAGGCTGTGCTTCGCCCCAGACTTGACGCCTATTCCAAGAAGGGTAACCTTCGGATATTGCATGCCAGCGAGCGCATCGGCATGCACGAGTCTCCCGTGCTTGCTGTGCGCGGGAAGAAGGATTCGTCTCTGCTCGTGGCCATGCGGCTCGTCAAGAATGGCGAGGCCGACGCCATCGTTTCCGCGGGCAACACCGGCGCCGTCATGGTCGCAGCCCGCACCGTCATCGGCCCCATCCGGGGCGTTGCGCGTTCCGCCATTTGCCAGGCGCTGCCCACGGCCACCGGCCAGGTGGTCGTGCTTGATCTCGGGGCCAATGTGGACTGCTCCGCGCGCCACCTCTGCGAGTTCGCCGAGATGGGCATGGCCTATTCCACCTACGCACTCGGCGTGAAGAACCCCCGCGTGGGGCTGCTCAACATTGGCGAGGAAGAAGCCAAGGGCACCCAGGTTTCCAAGGAAGTGCATCGCGCGCTTACTGCCGCAACGCACGTGAACTTCGTCGGCAATGTCGAGCCAAAGGCCATGTACAACGGGGCCGCGGATGTCGTCGTATGTGACGGCTTCATAGGCAACGTCATCCTCAAAACCAGCGAGGCCGTGGCCGGGGTGATGGGCAAGCTGATGAAGGAGAAGCTCACCAGCTCCTCCATGAACAAGCTTGGCGCCGTGCTGGCGCGCTCGGCCCTGCAGGACATCAAGGAAACCGTCGACCCGAACTACCATCCCGGCGCGCCACTGCTTGGGATCAACGGCATCGTCATCATCACGCACGGCTCCTGCACCTCGCTCGGCATCAAGAACGCCCTGCTGGGCGCGGCCATTGCGTTTGAGAACCGGCTCAACGATCACATCCGAGAGAACATCGAAGCCCTGCGTGGCGTCGAGGAACGCATCGGGCCGCCGCCCGCTGAAGAAGCCGCGTCATGAGCGCCTTCCTCTTTCCCGGCCAGGGAAGCCAGAAACCGGGAATGGGGGCTGACTTCTACGAGTCCTGTCCCGCCGCCCGCGAGACCCTCGATGTCGCGGCCTCCCAGATGCCGGAAGGATTTCTCGACACGCTCTTCCATGGCGAGGCCGATGCGGTCAACGACACCCGTTTCGCCCAGCCCGCCCTGCTCGCGGTCGAGGTCGCCATCACCCGGGTTCTGCGTGAACGTGGTTTGTCGCCCTCCGCTTGCGCGGGGCACAGCCTCGGCGAAATCCCTGCGTTGGTGGCCTGCGGCACACTTGCCTACGAGGACGCCCTTCCGCTGGTTCGAGAGCGAGCCCGCCTGATGAGCGAAAACGTGCCCGCCGGTGGCATGGCCGCCGTCATGGGCATCGAACCCGACGCCATCGCGGCCGCCCTTCCCGAGGGCGTAAACATCGCCAACTACAACAGCCCCGCGCAGATCATCATCAGCGGTTCCGCCGAGGCGCTCGAGGCTGCAGCGACCGCGCTCAAGGAAGCCGGGGCCAAGCGCGTCATGCCGCTCAAGGTGTCCGGTCCCTTTCATTCGCCCTATATGCGCCCGGCCGCCGAGGCCTTCGCCGCCTGCCTCTCCAGCATCGCCTTGCAAGCGCCGTCATGCCGCTTCATCTCGTCCGTCAGCGGGCAGCCCGAGTCCGATCCGGAGCGCATCCGCGCCCTGCTCGCGGAGCAGCTTACCTCCCCCGTGCGCTGGATGGACGTCATGCGCCACATCGACATGCCCTGCATCGAGATCGGTCCCGGCGGCGTGCTTGCCGGACTGGCCAAGCGCATCGAAGGCGCGCCAGCCGTCACGCCGCTCGCCACCACGGGCGACCTTCCCCCGGTCGACTGACCCGCGCGTCCTGAACCAATCCACCGCTTTTGCTATACTCATCCCACCTAAGCCGCAACGCGGAGCAGTATGCCGTGACTGTGCGTGATATCCTTAAAAGAGCCCGTCTTCGGCGTGAGCGCGTCGAGCGCCCCCGCCTGATCATGTTCGATTTCGACGGCGTGATCGCCGATTCCTTCGAGGTCTTCTACGAGGAGTTTTCCGGCGCGGCGGAGATGCTGGGCTTTCAGAAACTGAACTCCCGCGAATCGCTTCTCAAACTCATGGAGGGCAATCCCATCGCCGGGCTGGTGAAGATGGGCTTCCCGGTATGGAAGCTCAAGGAGCTTGGTGAGCGCTTTGCCCCGCGCATCGAGGCGGCCAATGCCCGCGTGCTGCCCTTCGACGGGATGACCCTGTTGCTTTCCGAACTCGCGGCCGCGCATCCAACCTATGTGATCACGTCGAACCAAACCCGGGCCGTCGAGCAGTTTCTGGAGCGCCACGGGGTCACCGGCGTGCATGAAGTAGTTGGGGCCGATAAGGAATCGAGCAAGGTCAAAAAGATTCGCAAGGTGCGCAAGAAGCATCCCGCCCATCAGGGCTGGTATATCGGTGACACCAAGGGCGACATGGTGGAAGGCAACCGGGCGGGCGCCATCACGGTGGCGGTGACCTGGGGCTGGCATTCCGAGGACACCCTGCGCGAGGGCAAACCCCGACACGTGGTGCATGATCAGCAGTCGCTGCGCGAGCTCCTGCTCAAGCGCGATTCCGCTGCTCCCCCGGCCGCACCGCCGCAGTAAAGCGGGCGACAGCATGCCGCCCACGGACGCAGCGCCGCCGGTCTATCTGGATCATTGCGCATCTTCCGCTTTGCGGCCCGAGGTTCTCGAGGCCATGCTCCCCTATATGGGGGGGCAACCGGGCAACGCCAGTTCGCTTCATCGCTGGGGCAGGTCTGCCCGGGCGGCCCTGGACCGCGCACGCGAGCAGGTGGCGGCCCTGATCGGCGCGGAGCCGGAGGAGATCGTCTTCACTTCCGGTGGCACGGAGTCCAACAACCTTGCGCTCGGTGCTGCCGGAAATCGCCGCCTCCTGTACTCCGTCATTGAGCACCCCTCGATACAGCGGCCCGCATCCCGTCGCGTAGCCCAGACAATCCCGGTCGATGCGGAAGGACGCGTGGACATGGACGCGCTCCGGGAACTGCTTCGCGTGGAGCCGGCCCTCGTCTCGGTCATCGCAGGCAACAACGAAACCGGGGTGATCAACGACCCCGCCATTCTGGCCGCGCTCTGTGCGGAGTCGCACGCGATCTTTCATACCGATGCGACCCAATACGCGTGGCTGCTGCCCTTGCAGGCTCATGCGCCAGGCCTTGCAATGGCCACCTTGTCCGCGCACAAGCTGGGCGGCCCGCAGGGCGTGGGGGCACTGTATATCCGGCGCGATGTTTCCCTTGAACCGCTGCTGCTGGGAGGCACGCAGGAGCGGCGGCGCCGCGCCGGCACGGAAAACCTCGCCGGAATCGTCGGCATGGGGGAGGCGTGTGCCCGCGCGCTGGACGAGTATGAAGCCATGGCGGCCCGCCTTGCCGCGCTGCGCGACCAGATGGAGCGGGCCCTTGTGTCGCACTTCCCAACGTTGCGCGTCAACAGCGCCCTGGCCCTGCGATTGCCCCATGTGCTCAACGTCTCCGCTGACGGCATCGAGGGGGATGTTCTGGTTCGCATGCTCGATTCTGCCGGCGTAGCCGCTTCTACTGGTTCCGCGTGCAGCTCGGGGCTCGCGGAAGCCTCACCCGTACTGCTGGCCATGGGGCGCACACATGGTGAAGCGCTCGGCAGCCTTCGCTTCAGCCTCGGCTGGAACAGCACCGCCACGGACGTGGCCACCACCCTGCCCCGAATTATCAGCACGCTGCAAGAGGCCGGACTCCGGCCCCATTGAAAGGAAAATGCCCGGGCCGAAGCCCGGGCATTGTGGAGAAACGGGGTTGCGGGGGGGCTACTGCTGGGGAATCGCCGTGACCACCTCGGTGCCCTCCAGTGGGCTGTTTTCGGAACGGTAGGCCACCTTGCCGCGAATCGCCTGCTCGCCGGTCGAGTCCTCCGCGGGCTTCACCGTGTAGGTGAACTTGATGGGGAACTCCGGCACTTCGATGAAGATGAAGCTCAGGTTGCCCTTCGTGCCGGCCGCGGGCTTGATGGGGGGAGCCGTGCCGCCCTTGATGCCCTCGAAGGTCCAGCCGGTCGGCAGCGAGTCCACCACGGCCACCGCGTTCACCGGCGCATCGCCTTCGCGCTCAAGCACCACTTCAATGTCCAGCGGCTGGCCGGGGGCATAGGCCGGGGCCAAGGCGCCGCGCGCCATGAATATCTGGGCGGGCGTGGGCAGCGGGGCCACTTCCGCCGTCGCCTCGGCGGGCATGGCCTCTGGGGCCGGAGCGGCTTCGGCGGCAGGTGCGGACTGCGCCGTGGGCGCAGCGCCCGTGCCCAGCAGCGACGTCACCACGTCGGTGCGGAGCTCTTCGCCGCTGGTGCGATACAAAACCTGGCCGGAAATCTGCGGCGACTCGGCCGCGTCTCCGTCCTTCTTCAGACGATAAGTGAACTCGGCTGGAAAGAAACCGTCGGCAAACTGGAACCATGCGAACTCCAGCGTGCCCCGCGCGCCCGCAGGTGGACGCACATCCGGCTTGCGGGGGCCGTCGAATTCCACCAGCGTGAAGCCCGCCGGAATCTGCTCCTGCATGCCCATGGCGCGCACGGGGTCATTGCCCGCCGCCTGCTCGATGCGCACGTTGACGTCGATCGTTTCCTTGCTGGCGAAGTCCGCCGCATCGGGAATCGTGCGGGTGAGCGTCAAGGAGGTGGGGCGCACCACCGCCGGCTGCGGAATCTTCGGCGCGGGTGTGTCTGGCACGGGGATGGGCTCGGGCTCCGCCGCGGGCGCCGCTGCCACTTCTGGCGCGGGGGCGGGCGCTGGCTCTGGCGCGGGCACGGCAGCCGGTTCGCCCTGTCCCGATACCGCCAAATACCCAATCGCCCCGGCGGCGATGATGACGAGTCCTATTCCAAATCCAAGCGCGGTCTTATTCATGAGCCTTCCCTTTAGTCGTCTCTGCCCGCTGCGCAATCCCCGGATGCTACCACGAACCGTGGCGGGCTTCCCATTCGGGATTCAGGCGCGATTGCACCTCCCATGCGTCGAAAATAACGAAAGCCGCCATGTTCTCGATGACGGGCACGGCGCGTGGCACGATGCAGGGGTCGTGCCTTCCGAGCACTTCGATGTCCCGTTCATTGCCCGCCTCGTCGTTGGTGTGCTGCGTCTTGGCGATGGAGGCCGTTGGCTTCACCGCGATGCGCAGGATGACCGGCTCGCCCGTGGTGATGCCGCCAAGGATGCCGCCCGCATGGTTGCTGAGGAACTGGCCGCCCGTCATGGGGTCGTTCGCCTCGCTGCCGCGCATCTTCGCCAGCGCGAAGCCATCCCCCACCTCGATGCCCTTGAAAGCGCCCACCGTCATGATGGCGCTGCAGAGCCGCGCATCGAGCTTGCCGAACACGGGGTCCCCCAGGCCGGGAGGCAGGCCATGTATTTCCAACTGGATGATGCCGCCCACGGAGTCGCGGTCAGAGCGGGCGTCGAGAATCGCCTGCTCCATTCGCTTCGCGGCCTCGGGGTCCGCACATCGCACCACATTGTCCTCGATGGTGTCGAGGTTAATGTGCTCTGCGCGTATGCCCGCCACCTCGATGGCATGCGCCACCACGCGGACGCCCTTCTGCTTGAGCAGGTGCATGGGTACCGCGCCTGCTGCCACGCGCCCGGCGGTCTCGCGGGCGGACTGGCGGCCGCCGCCGCGATAATCACGGTGGCCATACTTGGTGTAAAACGTGAAGTCGCCATGGCCGGGACGAAACACGTCCTTGATGTCGTCGTAATTCTTCGAGCGCTGATCCTGGTTGTAGATGACCATGGCAATCGGCGCGCCGGTGGTCTTGCCCTCGAATACGCCAGAGAGGATATGCACCTCGTCCGGTTCCTTGCGCTGGGTCACCACCTTGCTCTGGCCCGGCTTGCGGCGGTCCATCTGCTCGCGGATTACTTCTTCGGAATACTCGATGCCCGGGCGCATGCCATCCACCACGATGCCCAGCGCCCTGCCGTGGCTCTCGCCAAAGCTGGTCATGCGGATAACCTCGCCATAGCTGTTCGCCGCCGTCATGCGGATGGCGAGCTCCTGGCCGATCCGGTCCGCGAGCGCCTCGGCCAGTTCCTCCGGAGTTCCCGTGCTGGTGTCCAGCGCAATGTCCGCAAAGGGTAGCAGCACCTCTTCCCGGTGGCTGCACGTCGCCTCATACTTTGCCCGGCCATCGTCGCCCGCATACATGGGCGGCACGCCCTTTTCCGTGGCGCGCGCCCAGAGCGTGGTCGCGTCGGCGCTCAGCCAGGCCAGGATGGAACGATGCCGAAGGGCCCGGCGGGAGTCCGGGTCCATCATCAGGCCCCCGCCTGTAATAACCACGCAATAGTCCATGCCGGCGGCGTCTTGCGCCACGGCGCGCTCCAGTGCGAGGAAAGCCTCTGCACCGTCCTGCGTGTGAATCTCGCGGCAGCTGCGGCCCTTGCCGTCCTTCTGCTCCACCAACGCATCGGTGTCCACGCAGGGCAGCCCCAGGCGCTCCGCCAGCAGCCGGCCCATGGTCGACTTGCCCGCGCCCTTCGGGCCCATCAAGACAATCTTCATGCGATGCGTTCCTTACTGCGATATCGAGGCGCGTGCTCCACGCCAGGCATGTTGGCCGGCGGCCCCCGCAAAGCCGGTCACCCCGGGGCGCCACGCCCCAGCCTCAAACCCCGCGATCTTTTCACATCGACCACGGGTTTATCCAGTCCGGTGCGCCCCGAAGCGGTGAAATGTGAATACATCGCCCCTGTAACTTGTATACTGACAGAGCGGAAATAACGCACAACAGGAGGACATTCGCCATGGAACGGCTCAAGCCCTGGTTCCTGACGGTGGACATCGGGTTCATCGTGTACTGGTTCATCACGCTGTTCCACCTTATCCCGGGGGAATACCTGTTCCAGGATTACGAGAACCCGATACTCGTGGCGTGGAATTGGTCCTTCTTGCCGCTGGATCTTTTCATATCGGCCACGGGTTTATCCAGTCTATACCTGTATCGGCGCGGCCACCCGGCCTGGGCGGCGGTGGCCACCATCAGCCTGGTGCTCACGTCGTGCAGCGGATTGCAGGCCATCGCCTTCTGGGTCATACGCCTCGACTTCGACCCCCTGTGGTGGGCACCCAACCTCGTGCTGCTGATTTATCCGCTCTTCTTCCTGCCCTGCATGGTGAGGCGTATGGCGGGGACGGGGGAGAATACTTCCCCCGCCCGGATTGTATAGTGCGGGGGAATCTCGCGGTACAACGACAAGGAGACCGGACCATGGCGGATATCAAGAAGACCCTCGGGCTGCTGCTGGCGGACTACCAGGTGCTCTACCAGAAGCTGCGCGGATACCACTGGAACGTGACCGGGCCGCAGTTCTTCACGCTGCATGCCTTCTTCGAGACGGAATACATCGCCGTGGCCGACCGCGTGGACCTGATAGCCGAGCGCGTGCAAGCCCTCGGCGGCACCCCGCCCTCCACGCTCAAGCTGCAACTGGACCTCGCCCGCCTTAAGGAAGACCCCACCGTGCCCACCGCCGAGGGCATGGTGCGCAACCTCGTCGCCGACTACGACGTCATCCTCGCCGCCCTGCTCAAGGCCAGCGATGAGGCCGACGACGCCGAGGATGTGATCACCGAGAACATGCTGGAGGACTTCATCTCCGTCCAGCGCAAAGCCTGCTGGATGATGCGCTCCTTCCTCAACGAAGCCCCCGGCTCCGACAAGCCCAAGGCGAAGGCGAAACCGAAAGCAAAGCCAAAAGCTAAGGCCAAGCCTCGCGCGAAGAAGTAGTCCCTGAATCTCAGTCCATCCTCGATGCACCGCTCCCGCGGTGCATCGATTACTTTTTGGGGTGCGGCTGCTTGATGTCGCTTTGACCAAGGATGCTTGCCTCGGTCATCGAAGTCCTCAGTGGAGATCTTCTCCCGGGTGCCCCAGGACGGGGACAAGTCCCCGACGGGAAAGCTGAGGCAAGCCTCCGCAGTCCAAATAGCCATCAAGGCATGTGCGGCGCGAAATTGTCGAGGGCTCGAAGTTCCGCGATTGCTGCCGGGGTCATGGGGAACTTGCCTGGATAGTCCACGTATTCCCGATGACCATCGAGGTACACGACGTGTCCACCCGGATAGCGGTGGTTCTCTGGCCATTCGATAACCACTGGTATCTCATGTGCCCGCTCCGCCAATGGGTTGTTGGAGCTCTTCAAGGATTCGAGGCTGCGCAGGCGCAGCAGGGTATCGCCACCGTTTGTTCCCTCGCCTTTCCCCACTGGTAGGTCAGCGTCGAATACGCGGTCTTGCTGTATCGTGTCTCGATAAGCGTCAGCGAAAGCCATTAACTGATCCTCGTTTTCGACGAAGTACCCCAAGTAAACGAAGCTCCAATCGTTGAAGGGGTCACGTTGCATTCTATCCTCAAATGTCTGGTCTGCGCCTTGGAGATCAAATTCGCAGAGGTTGTCGATCCCATAACATAGCGAAGTCTCGCAAATTGTTGGGTCTGGATAGAGCATGCCCGGGATCGGAGAAAGCGGGGGAAACATACCATCGTTGGCCTTGGCGTAATCGTTACTCGTGTATAGAACCAAGTGCGGTCGGCACGAAGCCCGTCGCGCCGTTTCGCGCATGCGCCCTAATCCTTCGTACCCAGCGGCCAGCATTGCGCAAATTACGAGTGCGCTGACCAAGCTCATGCGACTGATATACATCGTGCTGCCGAGCCTCCGCCGCGATCTTTCAGTGTAAGCCTACCCCACGACCGCCTTGCCGCCCAAGTCCTGCACGGCTTCGGCGAAGCCGGGGTAGGTAATGTTGACGGCTTCGTAGCCGTTGATGGTGGTGGTGCCTTCGAGCATGCTGCCGGCGATGGCGAGGGACATGACGACGCGGTGGTCGCCGTGGCCCTCGACGGTGGCGGCGTGCAACGGGCTTTCCTCGATGACGAGGCCGTCCTTGCGCTCGGTGATCTTCGCACCCATCTTGGTGAGTTCTTCGCGCATCACCGCGATGCGGTCGGTCTCCTTCAGGCGGGCCTGCTCCACGTTGACGAGCTTGGTCGTTCCCTTGGCGAAGCACGCGACGACGGACATCATCGGCAGGGCGTCGGGCGTGGCGTTCAGGTCAATCTCGCAGCCGGCGAGGCCTTGGCCGCTCACGCGGATGCCTTCGTCGGTCACGTCAATCTTCGCTCCCATGGCGCGCAGGTAGTCCACCACGGCTTTGTCGCCCTGGGTGTCATTCAGGTCAAGCCCGCGGCAGAGCACGTCGTTGCCGCCCAGTGCGCCCGCCGCCAGAAAGAAGGTGGCCGAGGAGAAATCGCCGGGGATGGCACCGCGCACCGGCTGGTATTGCTGGCCGCCGGGAATATCGAAGCTGCTGTAATCGTCCGCATAGGACACCTTCACGCCCTGGCGCTCCAGCCATTGCAGGGTCATCCCCACGTAGGGCTTCTCGTTGAGCAGCGGCACGTCGAGGTGGGTGTCGCCCTCGGCCAGCGGGCAGTTGATCAGCAGTGAGCTGACGTACTGGCTGGTGATGCCTTCGACCGTGGCGCGGCCACCGCGCAGTCCCCCGCGCACCACATAGGGCGGGCAGCCGTTGTTGCGGGTGGATTCCACCTGTGCGCCGAGCGAACGCAGCGCCTGCTCCAGCTGTCCACACGGACGGCGGTTCACCTGTTCGTCACCTTCAATTACCGCGATGCCCCCCTGGATGAGGGCTGCGCCGCCGAGCGCCAGCAGCATGGTGGTGCCGGAATTGCCCACGTCGATCACTCGGTTGGGCACAGTCCACTTGCCGCCCACGCCCTGCACGCGCCATGCATCGGCCTCGCGCGTTATCTCCGCGCCTAGCGCGCCATAGGCTACCACCGCGGCAAGGCCATCGGCGGACTCAAGGGGCCGCTCGATGAGGCTCTCGCCCTCCGCCATGGCGGCGATGGCCACCGCGCGGATGGTGTGAGATTTCGAGCCGGGGATATCGAGCGCGCCCCGCAGCGGGGCGCCAGTCACTTCCAATCGCATGTGATGAATCCGTATGCTTCCAGCTTGCGCCGGCATGGTTGAGCGTTGAACGCGCGAGTATAGCAACCGGCGCGAGTGTCGTACGAGTGCGGAATCTCAACGCGCGTACCGGTATTCAATAAGCTGAGTGGTTAACCCGAACATCCCCCGGCCCGTACTCGCCACCCTCGGACATGCCACCCCCTTCAAAGGGGGACATAAGGCAGGCCATCGATGTCTCCCCCTTTGAAGGGGGTGCCCGTAGGGCGGGGGATGTTAGCCTTGGTCCTGATGAACGTGCGAACCATGATTGAAGTAGAACTACGGAAGGCCAAGACTCAATGACTGCGATCCCCCAAGCCCGCCTGAAACCCAAGGAAGATCGCCGCCTGTTGCGCGGCCACCGCTGGGCCTATCGCAATGAGTTCGCGCAGCTTCCCGCGCTGGACGATGGCGCGCTGGTGGATGTCTTGAACGCGGAGGGACGCCCGGTCGGGCGGGGCTTCTACCAGAAGGAGGGTGGCATCGGGGTACGGCTCCTTGATGGGCGGGCAGTGGAGGTGGATGCCGCATTCTGGAGCGCACGCCTTGACGAGGCCCGCGCCTTCCGCGAGCGCTGCTTTCCCGGCAGCGACGTGTATCGCTGGGTCTTCGGCGAAAGCGACGCCCTGCCCGGATTGGTCATCGACCGCTATGCCTCGCTGGCGTCGGTCCATACGAGCTGCCGCTTCTACGATAACCATCAGTCCGAAATCATTGCGGCCCTGCTGGATACACCCGGCATTCGTACCGTCACCTTCGACTTCAACAACAGGCGCAGTCTCCACGGGGAGGAATGCAGTGAGGTGGCGTTCTCGGTGGAGGGGATGCAACTCAGCCTGCCGCTGCAGGGCACGCAAAAGACGGGGCTGTTCCTGGATCAGCGTCTCAACCGTGTAGCCATCGAGCCCTGGTGCAAGGGCGCCCGCGTGCTGGATGGTCACTGTTACCACGGACTTTGGAGCCTGCATGCGGCGCGCGCCGGAGCGGTATCCGTGCTGGGGGTGGACACCTCCGCCGACGCCGTGCGTTGTGCGGAAGCCAATGCCACGGCCAATGGCGTGGGGAACGTCTGCCAGTTCGAGGCACGCGCGATAGAAGATGCGCTGGACGACGACGCGATGTATGACGTCGTCATCATCGATCCGCCTGCTTTCGCCAAAGCGCGCGCACACACGGCGGCGGCGCTTAAGCGCTATCGCCAACTCAACGCCGCCGCGATGGAGCGCGTCGCCCCGGGAGGCATTCTTGTCTCCTGCTCCTGTTCGCACTTCGTGGAACCTGCTGATTTCCTCGACGTGATCAAGCAGGCAGCCTCCTCGGTGCAACGCAAGGTGTGGCTCATCGAGATGCGGGGAGCAGCTCCCGATCACCCGGTCTTGCTGGCCATGCCAGAGACCGCCTACCTGAAGTGCGCCGTCTTGAGGGTGGGGTAGGCAGTTTGCCGGATACAGGCAGCGAGGTGCTTCTCATCGTCTTTGGGTACCAGCGAAGGTCTTCCCTCGCTGCACGCGGGAACGGCGATGGGACAGCGGGTGTGGAAGGCGCAGCCCTTTGGGGGATCGATGGGCGAAGGAGGATCGCCCTGCAGGGTGATCCGTTGCCGTGGCGCGCTCTCTTGCAGGTCGATCGCGGGGATGGCGGAAAGCAGGGCCTGGGTGTAGGGATGCCTCGGCTGCTCGAAGATGGCGTTGGCGGGCCCAAGCTCCGCGATGCGACCCAGGTACATCACCGCAATCCGGTCCGCGACATGGCGCACCACCGCCAGATCATGCGAGATGAATATCATCGTCAGCCGCTTCTCGCGGCAAAGCTCCATCAGCAGGTTGAGAATTTGCGCCTGCACGCTTACGTCCAGCGCGGACACGGGCTCATCGGCCACAATCAACTCGGGGTTGGTGGCCAGGGCCCGGGCAATGGCCACGCGCTGGCGCTGTCCGCCGCTGAACTCATGCGGATACTTCCGCATCTGACGGCGCGCCAGCCCTGTCTGTTCCATCAATTCGCCCACACGGGCCGGCAGCTCGCGGCGCGTCGCCAGTTTGTGCACCAGCATGGGCTCAGCAATCGCGTCGAACACTGTCATACGCGGATTCAGCGAAGCGTATGGATCCTGAAAAACCATTTGCATGCGCGCCCGCACGGGCCGCAGTGCCTTGCCGCCAAGCCGGGTGATATCCTGGCCGTCAAAGCGTATGCTGCCCCCGGCCGGATCGACCAAGCGCACGATGCTGCGCGCCAGCGTGGACTTTCCGCAGCCGGATTCCCCCACCAGGCCCAGCACTTCCTGCCGTTCCACGCGCAGGCTCACGCCATCCACCGCTTTAAGCAGCCCGGACGCGCGTGAGAATAAGCCTCCCCGGTGCACCGGGAAATAGGTCTTGAGGTCTTCGACCTCAATCAACGGGGGGCTTTGCGGCGTCATCCAGCGGGATTCCACACGGGGCAGGCCGCGGCACGGCCGCCGCCCAGCGATTCCAGTTCAACCGGTTGCTGGCAGCGCTCTTGCGCATGCGCACAGCGTGGCGCAAAGGCACAGCCCTTAATCGGCTGGATGAGATCCGGCGGCAGCCCGGGAATGGTGTACAGATCCCCGCCCTTCTGATGGGTCGCCGGCAGCGAGTCCAGCAGCGCCTGGGTGTAGGGATGGCGCGGATTACGGAACAATTCGCGCGCGGGCGCTGACTCCACGATGCGGCCCGCGTACATCACCAGCACCCGGTCGCAAACCCGCGCCACCACGCCCAGGTCGTGCGTTATCAGCATGACCGCCATCCCCATCTCCCGCTGCAGGGCGCGTATCAAGTCCAGAATCTGTGCCTGCACCGTCACATCCAGCGCGGTCGTGGGTTCATCGGCGATGAGCAGATCGGGCTTCGTGATCAAGGCCATCGCAATCATCACGCGCTGCCGCATCCCGCCGCTGAACTCGTGCGGATACATGCCCAGTCGACGTTCCGGCTCAAGGATGCCGACCGCCGCCAGCATCTCAATCGCGCGCTTGCGCGCTTCCATCTTCGAGCAAGCCCCATGAATCCGCAAGGGCTCCATCACTTGCTTGCCAATCGTCATGTACGGATTGAGCGCCGTCATTGGGTCCTGGAAAATCATGGAGACGCGCTTGCCGCGCACCGCCCGCAGCGCCGCTCCAGACAAGCCCAGCAGGTCGTTCCCGGCGAACAGCGCCGCTCCCGACTCGATGCGTCCGGGAGGCTGCGGCACCAGTCCCAACAGGGAGTACGCCGTGACGGATTTTCCCGAGCCCGACTCGCCCACGATTCCCAAGGTCTCGCCCGGCGCGACGTCGAAGTTGACGCCATCCACCGCCCGCACCACGCCCTCGCGCGTATGGAAATGGGTGCGAAGATCGCTGACGCTGAGCAGGGGAGGCATTATCGCTCGTCACTCTTGTGCCCGAAACCACAAGGACCCAAGGGACGAAAGAAAGATTGGGCCCGCCAAGTTTGCCTTCGGTCGTTGTGATGCCCGGTCAAATCTTGGGTCCCTTTTGTCCTTTTGAGTCTCTTGCAGCTCGGCCCTACGCCCCCAGGCCAAAGCCTTCGCGATACTCGCGGCTGAGGTAGGCGTTCGCCTCGGGCAGGTTCGTGATCTTCATGTTCTCCGAATCCCACTCGATGGGCTGCCCAACGCGCGCGGCAATGGCGCCCAGCAGCACCGCTTCCGTGAGAGGGCCGGCCGTGTCGAAATCGGAGAAGGTCTTGCCCTTGCCCTTGCAGGCATTCACCCAGCTCATCTGGTGTCCCTCCCGCGCACGATCGGCTTCGATGTCGGCGTGCTCGTACTCGTCCATCCGCTCGAAGGGTAGCAGCTTCAGGTTGTTGCTGTAGGTGCCGCACATGGCCTGGCCCTGGTCGCCCGTGAAGAGCGAGCCGCCATCGCTGTCTCCCATCGGCTTGCCCTCTGGCAGGCCCTCCGGCCGGTCAAACATCTTGCCGCCGTCATACCAGGTCAGCTTCAAGGCGGGCAGGTTGGGACCGCGCTCGGGGAATTCGAACTCGAGGATTTCCCATGCCGGATACGTCTCCGGCTTGAGTTCACTGATTTGCGGCGTGATGCGCGTTGGCGCGCCCAATTGCAGCGCGTTGAAAGCCGGCCCGAGGATGTGACAACCCATGTCGCCCAGCGCGCCGTTGCCGAACTCATACCAGCCGCGCCACTTCTTGGGAAGGTAGCAGTCGTGGTAGGGGCGGTCGGCGGCCGGTCCCAGCCAAAGGTCCCAGCGCAGGTCGGCGGGCACCTCCATGGAATCTGCGGGGCGGTCGATGCCCTGCGGCCAGCCGGGGCGGTTCGTCCAACACTTCACATCGGTCACCCCGCCGATCGCGCCAAGGTCGATCCACTTCTTCAACCGGTGCGTACCCACGGCGCTGTGGCCCTGGTTGCCCATCTGAGTCACCACGCCATACTTTTTCGCGGCGGCCTGCAGCGCGCGCACCTCGGCCACGTTGTGGGCCATCGGCTTCTCGATATAGACATGCTTGCCAAGCTGCATCGCCGCCATGCCCGCCACCGCATGGATATGATCCGGGCAGGCAATCAACACGGCGTCGATGTTGTTCTGCTCCTTGTCCAGCATCTCGCGCCAGTCAGCGTAAAACTTCGCCTCCGGGAATCGCGTCATCGCGTCTTTCGCGCGCGACTCGTGCGCGTCCGCCAGCGCCACGATTGGGTCCCCGTCACGAATCACCTGGCCAAGGTCGGCCATGGCCTGCCCCGCCGTGCCGATGCTGGCGATGCGCAGTTGCTCGCTGGGAGGGGTGTTGCCCGGTCCTCCCAGGGCCTTGCGTGGCACAATCATGAATCCCGCTCCGGCGGCCAAAGAGGAACCCAAGAACTTACGGCGGCTGATTCTGGACATGCGAGCACCTTTCAAGCATCGTTTTTCGCGCGCGTCACGGCATGTTACGATGCCGTGGTTGCGCTGAACCGACAGTATACACGGCGGACCCCATGGATTGGATCACCGAAACCCTCAGACTCCACGAGACCGGCGCTCGTTTCGCGCTGGCCCTGGTCGCGCATACCACCGGCTCCACCCCGCAGAAGGCTGGCGCGGCCGCGCTGTTCACGCCGGATGGCCGTGTGCGCGGCACGCTGGGCGGCGGCTGTCTGGAAGCTGAGGCGCAGCAGCGGGCCCTGCGCGCGCTCGATACCGGCGAGCACGCCCTGTTTCGTCTGCGTCTCGACGAGATAGACGGCTGGGACGATGGCCTCATCTGTGGCGGGTCGGCGAGCATATTCATTGCACCTGACATTATCCCGCATCTCCCCGCACTCCGGCATGCGGCGGACATCCTCACCCGGGGCGCTCGCGGTGTGCTTCACCTTCGATTCGACGGCGCCCCGCTCCAATGCGACGAAGTCGCGCCATCCCATGCGGAGCCACGATGCGTGCAGCATGACGGCCTGCCCACAGAACTCCACATTCCTTTGCTGCCGCCGCCCCGCTTGATCATCGCCGGGGCTGGACACATTGGCAAGGCCGTCGCCCGGCTGGGCGCCTTTCTCGGCTTCCGCGTGCTGGTCATCGATGACCGCCCCAGCCTTGCGAATCCGGACAATCTGCCCGGCGCGCATGAGGTGATCTGTGGCAACATCGCCGGAGAGGTGGCAAAGCTCGAGCTCGGCAACGACGATCATGTGGTCATCGTCACGCGCGGCCACCGCAACGATGGCCAGGTGCTCGCCGCATGCGTGGGTTCAAACGCTGCCTATATCGGCATGATTGGGAGCAAGCGCAAGAGTCTGCTCATCCAGCGTGGCCTGCTCGAAACCGGACAGGCCTCGGAGGAACAGCTCGCCCGCGTGCGCTGCCCCATCGGACTCGACATCGGCGCACAGTCCGTGGAGGATATCGCCATCAGCATCGCCGCTGAACTGGTGCAGGCCCGGCGCGCGTGCCTGCGGGTCCCCGTCACCGCGTGAGTCGTGTCGCCGCCATGATCCTCGCGGCGGGCGATTCCACCCGCATGGGCAGGCAGAAGCTGTTGTTGCCGGTGGGGAACGAGCGCCTCATCCAGCGTGTTGTCCGCACTGCCCGCGACTCCCAACTCGACCCCATCGTCGTCGTGACCGGGCGTGACCACGACGCCCTTGCGCCGCTCATCCATGGCGTGGCCACAGTCGTCCGAAATCTGGATCCCTCACGCGGCATGCTGTCCAGCGTCCGCGTTGCGCTCGAGGCGCTTCCCGAAGACGTCGCCTCCGTCATCCTCTTCCTTGGCGATCAGCCAGCGTGTGATTCCCGTCAGGTTCGAGCACTCGTCCACACCAATGGCCGCATCGTGGTGCCAACCTTCGATGGCCGTCGTGGCCATCCGATGAAATTCAGCATGGAATTCCGCGACGAGATCCTTGCGCGCTACGATGACGCGGGATTGCGAGGCTTGCTGCGCGCCCATGCCAGCGAGGTCATAGAGGTTCCCATCGACGACCCCGGCGTACTGATCGACGTGGACACACCCGAAGAGTACGAGGCGGAGTTGAGACGGCTGCTTAATCCAGAATAATGAACTGATTGGGTAACTCGTCGGTATCTTCTGGATCACGCGGCAGCTTCTCGCCAAGGCGTTGCCCGGCCAGCTCCACCACGCGCGCCATTGCCTCGGCAGGTGGAACGGATTTCAGTGCGGCGGTGAGCTCGTCGCACAGGCCTTGAATGCCCTCACGGCCCAGCGCATCCAGCACCACATGGTCCGCAATCACCGAGGCCGTGTGCTCGAAGAAGGAGACGTAAAGTAGCACGCCGCATCGCGATGCGGAACGACGCATCTCCAGGCGGTAAGAGTGGGACTCGGCGGCGCGGGTCGTCTCGTGCAGCATTTCCGCGCGCGGTGTGAGCAACCTTCGAAGGGGCGCCGCGAGCATGGCTAAACCCACCCCCGCAAAGAAGCCCACGAACAGCACCGTAATCACCCCGCCAAAGTGGAACTCTTCCGGCACATAGGTCCAAAGCAAGACGAGAAGAATCGTGGCGGCAATGAGCCCGGTCACGTCCTCCGGCCGGTCATACCTTCCCGACGCAGCCGCAGCCACCACCACGATCTCCGCGCTGGTCTGTTGCTCTGCGGAAGCAATGGCCGATTCAACCCGTTCGCGGTCCTTATCACTGAATTTCGATGATAGCTTTCCCACGTCGCGCCTCCTCTACCACGAGCCCGTGGCGCCGCCGCCACCGGAGAATCCGCCGCCAAACGAACCGCCCGAGAATCCTCCTCCGCCGGAGAAGCCGCCTCCGCCCCCGCGCCCGCCCCCACCGCCAAAGAGCTTCGAGAACAGACCCGCAATCAGGAGGAAGGGCATCAGGATCATCTGGCCCAATCCATGCACGCAGCCGCCGACCGCACCGGCTATACCTGACGCGCCCTCGCCTCCGGCGCCACGGGCCGCGCCCTGCCTGGACTCGGCCGCACGCTGCGCCAGGTTGGGTATCTCGATGCCGCGCGCCATCTTGTCCAGGGCGGCAACCCCCTCGACAAGCCCCGCCGAGAAATCCCCCGCACGAAACTTGGGCACGATGACGCCATCCATGATCTGCTGACAGGTACCGTCGAATTCACGTCCCCAGTCCGCTCCAAGTTCGATCCGCGCTTTCCGGTCATCCCTCGAAACGATGAGCAGAATCCCCCGGTTCCACGAGTGGCCATTGATGTTTTCATGGCCCACGCCCCACTGGTCGAAAAGCACCGTCGCGAAGGTCTCAATCCGCCAGTCGGGAAATCCCATGTTCGCCATGCTGGAAAACGTGACTACCACGATTGGAATCGCGGTGTCCGTCAAAAGCTTGTCGGCGGTCGCCTTGATGCTTTGCTCGGCTTCCGCCGAGATCAGGTCAGCCAGGTCCGACACAAACTCCCGCTCTCCGGGCTGGGGGATAGGTATGGTCTGTGCCAGCGCGGACTCGCCGGCCAAACCGGCCGTGGCCACAAGCAAGGTCAGTAGTCTTTTCCACATGGCGGGGACTCCTCGCCCGAATATACCACCGAAAGCCGGACCTTATTCGAATTGCGGCCATGACCACGCGGGAGTAGGATGTCGCGCATGGCTGAAGATCTGTTTGCCCACGCCGCCCAAGACCGCATCCGCCGCGAGGCCCCGCTCGCCCGGCGCGTGGCTCCGCGCACCCTCGATGAACTGGTTGGGCAGGACCATGTGCTCGGCCCGGGCAAGATGCTCCGCCGCGCCATCGAGGCCGACCGCGTCACCTCGTTGCTGATCTATGGTCCGCCCGGCAGCGGCAAGACCGCTCTCGCACGCATCATCGCCATGCGCACCAAGAGCGCTTTCGCCCCGCTCAATGCCGTGACCAGCGGCGTGAAGGACCTGCGCGAGCTGATTGAGCAGGCCAAGCAGCGCCGTATCCACGAGCAGCGAAAGACCATTCTCTTTGTTGACGAGATCCACCGCTTCAACCGCGCCCAGCAGGACGCGCTCCTGCCCGACGTGGAGAACGGCAACGTCACGCTCATCGGCGCCACAACCGAGAATCCCTTCTTCAGCGTCGTCGCGCCGTTGCTTTCCCGCTCGCAGATATTCGAGTTCAAGCGGCTCGAGGAGGCGCATCTCATCACTCTCCTGCGGCGCGCGCTCGAACATCCGGAACGCGGCTTCAGCGAGCTTTCCATAGAGGCCGAGGACTCGGCCCTCGAGCACATCGCTCGATACGCCGAGGGCGACGTGCGCCGCGCGCTGGGCGCGCTCGACATCGCCATGCTCACCACCGAGCCCGAGGAAGGCGTGCTGCGCATCACGCAAGAGGTGGCCCAGGAATCCATCCAGCGCAAATTGATGCACTACGACGGCAGCGGCGACGAGCACTACGACGCCGCGAGCGCCATGATCAAGAGCATGCGCGGCAGCAATCCCGATGCCGCGCTGTATTGGATGGCGCGCATGCTGGAGGCGGGCGAGTCCCCCCGCTTCGTGGCGCGCCGCATTGTCATCGCCGCCGCGGAAGACGTGGGCAACGCCGACCCCATGGCCTTGGTGGTGGCCAATAACGCCTGGCAGGCCTGCGAGTTCATCGGCATGCCCGAGGCAAGAATCCTGCTGGCGCAGGCCGCCACCTATGTCGCCTGCGCCCCCAAGAGCAACGCGGCCTACAGAGCCATCGACGCGGCCATCGCGGCCGTGCGCGAGGAACGCACCCGCGAGGTGCCCGCCCCCTTGCAGGATGGAAGCTACAAGGGCGCCAAGCGGCTGAGCCGCGGCATCGGATATCTCTACCCTCACGACCATCCCGGTGGTTACGTTCCCCAGGAATATGGTGTGCCGCGCGGGACCTTCTACCATCCCACCGACCGGGGGCACGAGAGCAGCATTCGGGAGCGCATGGAGGCGCTTGACCAGAGGGATGCTGAGAACGCATCCTGATGGACCAGCCGAAAGTCCATTCAGTTCATCGCGTCCATAGAGCCGGTGCGCCACAACGGAGTTTGAAACATGCGCCAACTTCTTGCCTGTCTAATCGCCCTATCGACATCGATCGCCCTCGCCCAGGACCACATGCGCAAGACCGCGCTGCCCACGCCGCTCGACGCCTACGTGGCCACGCCCGACGACGCCTTCAAGTACGAGGTGGTCAATGAGGAAGTACGCGACGACTGGGCGTCCTACACGCTTCACCTGGTTTCCCAGCGCTACCTCACCGAGGCCGAAGTGGACCGCCCGCTCTGGGAGCACTGGGTCACGGTGGTGGTTCCGAAAGACGTGAAGCATTCCACCGCGTTCCTGTTTATCGGGGGCGGCAGCAACAAGAGCGAGGCGCCGCGCGTCGCGGGCGGCATCACCCGAAAGCTCGCGCTCGACACCGGCTCGGTCGCGGTGGAGATCGGACAAATCCCGAACCAGCCACTGACCTACTCCGACGACGGCAAGGCCCGCTCGGAAGACTCCTCAATCGCCTACACCTGGGACAAGTTCATGCGCACGGGCGACACCAAGTGGCCGCTGCGCCTGCCCATGACCAAGGCCGTGGTGCGCGCGATGGACGCCGTGCAGGAATTCTGCCGCGAGAAATTACCAGCACCGGTCAGCATCAAAGACTTCGTGGTGGGCGGGGGATCAAAGCGCGGCTGGACCACCTGGACCACCGCCGCGGTGGACAGCCGTGTGCGCGCCATCACCCCGATCGTGATCGACATGCTCAACGTAGTGCCCTCTTTCCGCCACCACTGGGAAGCCTACGGCTTCTGGGCGCCTGCGGTGGACGACTATCAGGACATGAAAATCTTCGACCGTATGGAGACGGTTGAGTACGCGGAGCTCATGAAGATCGTCGAGCCCTATAGCTATCGCGAACGCCTCACGATGCCGAAGTTCATCATCAATGCCGCCGGCGATGAGTTCTTCCTGCCCGATTCCGTGCAGTTCTACTGGGAGGATCTCACCGGCCCCAAGTATCTGCGCTCAATTCCGAATACCGGCCATGGCCTGGGCGGCAGTGATGTGCTCGACAGCGTCTGCGCTTTCCATAACTGCATTCTCACCGGCACGCCCCTGCCCGAGTACAGCTGGAGTTTCCTCGACGACGAGACCACGCGCGTGACCACCACGGCGGAGCCCAAGGCCGTGCTGCTCTGGCAGGCTACGAACCCCGAGAAGCGCGACTTCCGAATCGACCAGATTGGCAACAAGGCATGGACTTCCACCCCCCTCGAGAGGGACGCGGACGGCGCCTACGTGGGCAAGGTGGAACAGCCGGAGACCGGC
>JBJOID010000172.1:0-4335 GCA_046047315.1 Candidatus Hydrogenedentota bacterium
CCCCTGGGAGTTCCGCCAATACGGCCAGAGCGGCATTACCGTGAGCGAGCTGTTCCCCCACGTGGCCACCCGCGTGGATGATCTCTGCATCGTGCGCTCTATGGTCTCGAACTTCTCGGAACACAACGCCGCTAACTATTTCCTGCATACAGGCCACGGCCTGCAAGGAAGGCCCAGCATGGGCGCCTGGGCCACCTATGGCCTTGGCAGCGAGAACCAGGATCTGCCCGGCTTCGTCGTGTTGCACGGCGGTCTCATCCCTTCCGGCGGGCATGACAATTTCGGGGCGGGCTTTTTGCCAGCCGCTTACCAGGCTTCCTACCTGCGCAATGAACTTCCCGCTTTGGCCAATGTGACGCCAGCCGAATTGGCCGCCGGGCAGCAGCGCGGCAAGCTGGGCCTCATGCACGAACTGGACGCCCTGGCGATTGAGCGCACCGGGTCCGATGATCAGCTCGAGGCGGCCATCGCGAATTACGAGCTCGCCTTCCGGATGCAGAGCGCGGTGCCCGATCTGACGGATCTCAGCGGGGAGACCGACGCGACCAAGCGGCTGTATGGAATGGAGGCGGAGTATCCGCAGACCCGGCTTTACGGTCGCCAGTGCCTCATGGCCCGGAGGCTCATCGAGCGTGGCGTGCGCTTCGTCGAGCTGACCTGCCCCGCCATTGACGGCATCGACCGTTGGGACGCCCACGCCAACCTGCTGGACAATCACGGCAAGAACGCCCTGGCGACCGACCAACCCATAGCGGGACTGCTGACCGACCTCAAGGCGCGGGGGCTATTGGACGAAACGCTGGTGCTATGGGCAGGTGAATTCGGACGCACCCCCTTCGCCCAGGGCAGTGACGGGCGCGACCACAATCCCTTCGGATTCACGATTTGGATGGCGGGTGCCGGGGTAAAACCTGGCACGATCTACGGTCAAACCGATGAATATGGATACAAGGCAATTGAAAACAAGGTGCATATCCACGATCTGCATGCGACCTTGTTGCACCTGCTCGGCTTTGACCACACCCGGCTGACCTACCATTACAGCGGCCGCGACATGCGCCTTACCGATGTGCACGGAAATATCGTGCATGACATTTTCGCCTGAGCCCCGCAAGGAAGCCCAGGCCAAAAGCGCTGAGATAGTGGTATAGAAGTGGCTGTGAATCAGGAGTGCACGGCTTCCTCGGAATCCGCGTACATCTCTTCGACGAGGTGTCCCCAGTTGTCCATGATGACGCGGCGCTTGATCTTCATCGTGGGCGTCATCTCTTCGTCCTCGATGGTGAACTCGCGCGGCACGATGCGGTACTTCTTGATCTGCTCGTAACGCGCCACCTCGGTGTTTGTCTGCGCGATCACCGCCTCGATGCGTGCCGCGATTTCCTCATCGGAAAGTCCCTGCCGGACTTCGGGGTTGAGCGTAATCAGGGCCGTCAGGTAAGGCTGGCGGTCGCCCATTACCACCGCCTGTGACACAATCGGTTCCCGCTTGAGCAGGGTCTCGATGTTCGCCGGGGCCACGTTCTTGCCGCCCGCCGTAATCAACAGGTTCTTCTTGCGGTCGGTAATCCGCAGGAAGCCATCCTCGTCGATCTCGCCGATGTCACCCGTGTGGAACCAGCCGTCCTCGTCAATCACCTCGGCCGTCGCGTCGGGGCGGTTCAGGTAACCGCGGAAAACTGCAGGACTGCGAAGGAGAATCTCGCCGTCCGGCGCGATCATTTGTTCGCAGCCCTTGATGGGCTTGCCCACCGTGCCCAAACGGAAATCATCCGGCTGGTTCACATGGCTTGCGCCGCTCGTTTCCGAAAGGCCATAGGCTTCCAGCATGGTCATGCCGAAGGCCATGAAGAATTCGACAAGGCGCGGGTCAATTGGCGCGGCGGCGGTGAACATCATCCGCACGCGTCCACCCAGTTGCTGCCGCACCTTGGAGTGCACCAGCCTGTCCGCCAGGCGGTGCTTGAAGGCGAGGCGCAGCGGAATGGGCTTGCGCGCTTCACGATGCCGCACCACCTCGCAGCCCACCGAATGCGCCCAGTAAAAGATCTTCCTCCGCATGGGCGGCGCGCTTTCCACCGTCGAGATAATCTTCTGGTGGACCTTCTCATACACGCGCGGAACGCCCAACAGCACCGTGGGGCCCTTGTCCTTCAGCACCTGCCCCACCTTGGCGAAGTTCGGGCAGAAATAGGCGCACACGCCGCAGATGATGCGCGTGAGGAATCCCATGTATTCGGCCACGTGGCTCAGCGGCAGATAAGCAATAGTAGAATCTTCCTCGCCAAAGAACTCCGCGTGCTCGCAGGCGTTAATTGCCACCGACACACAGTTGCCATTCGTGAGCACCACGCCCTTGGGCGGACCCGTCGTGCCGCTGGTGTACACCAGAATCGCATAGGTCTCCGGATCAATCTGCTTCACCAGTTCGTCATAAAGCCCCGGCTCGGCCTGGTTGATCGCTTCGCCTTCCTCATAGAGTTTGGCCAGCGTCGTCACATTCGGCTCGTTGCCGGGGTCGCCGCTCCAAACGATGAACTTGGTCACGTTGGGTATCTGATCCCGAATCTCAAGGATCGACTTCAGTCGTTCATAGGAATCGGCGCACAACACCGTGGCGCGCGAGTCGTTGATGATATAAGCCGCCTGTTCGGGGGTGCAGGTCTGATAGATGCCCGCCACATGCGCGCCCAGCGATACCGTGCCCAGGTCGAGAATCGTCCATTCCGGCATCGTCTCGCCCCAAATGGCGACACAACTGTCCTTGTGGATACCGAACTGTCGCAGCCCCAAGGCGGCCTCGCGAACCAGCCGCGCGTATTCCTCATAGGTCACCGCGTGCCAGCGGTCCTGCGCGTCCTGATACTCATACGCGATGAGCTTCGGCGTCTTCGCCACGCGCCCAAGAAACAGTTCCGCCACGTTTCGCGCGTTCCGGATGATGGGATCAACTTCCATGCGTCGCAGTCTCCGTGTCCCTTTAAGCCGCAAACAGGGGGCGCGGCGATTGTAACCCATTGGCCAGCAAGCGCATACGCGCATGCGCCAGCCCAACTCGCCCACGATGATACTGCCTTGCGAAAGGGAACGCAAGCCCTGTGAAAACTACGTTAGCGGCACAACTCGCGGAAAAAAAGATGGCGCCCCGAGCAGGAATCGAACCTGCGTTTCGTCTTTAGGAGAGACACGTTCTATCCACTGAACTATCGGGGCGCAAACGCCAAAGAGGCGGGCCGATAGAATACCCGGTTTTGCGCCGGGGAATCGAATCCGGGAAGCCACATCCCCCGACCTGCGGGGGGAACGCCCCCCTCATGCCCCCCCGCGACAGGCGGACACAGGGAAGAAGAACATCCCCCGTCAGCCTCTCGGCACGCTCGGGCCTGCCACCCTTGAAAAAGTGACACAAGACCGCGCTTCCTCTCCTCAATGAAGGGATACACAATATCCCCCTTCGAAGGGGGTGCCCGTAGGGCGGGGGATGTTCTTTCCGCACCTCCTCCGTCCTCGTGACACTGCTCCTGCGGTGTCACGTATCTGCTGGCGCTCCCACGTCGTGTCACGGGTGGGGTCGCCGCAGGAGCGGCCAGGAAAAGGAAGTGCCCGTAGGGCGGGGGATGTTCTACCCCGCGCTACAAGGGTCTTGGCCGCACGCAGTCTTCGGATACCAGACTTTCTGGATTGGGATATCCTGCCGGTATCCCCGGCGCGGTCACCGCCTCCCCACGCTCAATGCGCCCCGCCACCTCGCGGTTCAGCTCCAGCAATTGCGCGAGCAGATCTTTCTTCGCCGAGAAGCCATAGGCCCTCATCACCGCCTCGTCCAACGCGGCGTGCGCGTCCTTCAGCGCATTCTTGCCCGGCGTATCCATCAACTCGCGGTATACCGCTCGAAGGCCGCCCTTAATCTTGCTCAGCGTATGTTCGCGCGCCGCGCGTATCTGACGCCCTGCCTTGGCCACGGCAAGCACCTCTGCGGCAGACGGCGACTGCGGCCAGGGAAAGGTATCGAAGACCGTTGGTGGGGTGTATCGGAAATCAGATTTTAATTTCGAACACTTGGTCACGAACCATAGCCAATGTGAATATGATTGCATGATCCCGAAGCTGTAGTCGTCCTCGAAGGCGAAGACAAAGACAGCATGATCAGGCCGAATGACGGATGAAACGAAGTTAAAGATTGGGCGCTTCGTAACGCCAGAGCAAACGACATATCGAGTAATCGACTCAATCTTCCCTATCATTTCAGGGCGATCATATGAATGACGTCACCAATACCTGAGGAAGAGTTGATGATGCGGCCTACCAGACCCATCTGCTGATGCGCCTTCCAAT
>JBJOID010000173.1:0-2701 GCA_046047315.1 Candidatus Hydrogenedentota bacterium
CGGGCATCTCGGCTGTTTCACCGCCAATCAGGGCGCATCCCGCATAACGGCATCCCGTGGCGATGCCACCCACCACGGACACGATGACTTCCGGCTTGAGCTTGCCGACGGCCAGGTAATCCAGGAAAAAGAGCGGGGTGGCGCCCTGAACAAGGATGTCGTTCACACAGTGCGACACGATATCGATTCCGACCGTGTCGTGCTTGCCGGTCATGAAGGCCAGCTTAAGCTTCGTGCCCACGCCATCCACGCTCGAGACAAGCACCGGATCTTCAAGGTTGAGACCCGCGAGGGAGTACATCGCGCCAAAGCTGCCGATGTCCTGAAGCACGTTGTCGTTAAACGTGCGCCGGATGCTTTCCTTCATTCCCGCGAGGGCGGCGGTCGCCGCGTCAATGTCGACGCCAGCGTCCCGGTAGCTTAAACCCTTGGATGGTTCGGACATGAGTATTCCTTAGGCGTCGGTTGCGTCATTCCTGCGAAAGCAGGAATAGGCGAAAAGGGCGTGTATTGTAACCTCCCTGTGTGGGCGTGGCAAAATACCGCCTGTCTCACAAGCCCTGCTGGGTGCGCAATGTCCCGATTTCCAAGGAGTCCCGCCATGTCTGAACGTGATCTGAAGCAAATGTATCGTACCCGCACGGAGGGAGATTTTCCGGAGGGTTTCGAACTTTTTGGAACTGCATACGAAAAGGTGGAGGATCTACGGTACGGGACCAATCCCCACCAGCCAGCCGCCTTCTACCGACCTGCGGACAGCGCGTCGCTCGTGCTGGGCCGGTATCACCTGCTGAAGACGGGGAAATCTGGACTTTCCCAGACGAATCTGGAAGACATGCAGCATGCGGTGGGCATCCTGAAATTTATCGCCGAGCCTGCCTGCGCGGTGATGAAGCACTGCAATCCCTCGGGCGTGGCCATGCAGCGAGACGGGCAATCCCTGAGGCAGGTATACGAGCGCGCCCGTGACGCCGATGCCCAGGCGGCCTTCGGCAGCGTGGTGGTATTCAATACCGAGGTGGACGCCGACACGGCCGACAGCATCATGGGCACCATCGTTGAGGGGATCGCTGCGCCCTTTTTCACGGTGGAAGCGCTCGAGATCCTGAACAATGCCGACCATTATAAGAAAAATAAGGAAATCCGCGTCATTCAATTGCCCGCCTTCGACGTGTTGCCACGCTACGTGGGAGACTCGACCGGATGGGAAATCAAGGTCTTCGACGACGGGAGCATTGTGTTGGCTCAGCCGTATTTGTCGCGGGTGCGCACGGTGGCGGACCTTGTGCCTGCCTACAACGAGCACGCCAAGAAGGGCCGGATCGATATCGCCCGTCAGCCCGACGCTCGGGAACTGGCGGATATGCTTTTTGCCTGGTATGTGAACATCCACGTTCGCTCCAACGGGGTGGTCATCGTAAAGAACGGCCAGACGCTGGCGGTGGGTACGGGGGAACAGGACCGCGTGGGCGCCGTACAACAGGCGATATACAAGGCGCAGAGCAAATACAAGGGCTCTGAAACGCTCGAGGGCGCTGTGATGGCCAGCGATGGGTTCTTCCCTTTCCGCGATGCCGTGGATGCAGCTACGTCCGCCGGGGTGCGCGCCATCGTTCAACCGGGAGGCAGCATGAACGACTACGACGCCATCGTTGCCTGCAACGAAGTGGGGGCTTCCATGGTCTTCACGATGGAGCGCTGCTTCTCGCACCATTAAGCGCAGTGCAAAGTAAAAGGAAAAGGCCGGGCAAGCGATGCCCGGCCTTTCTTTCGTTTTCGTATCGACGCTTCAGCTCACGCGGCGAAGCTTGGTGATGCGGCCAAATTGAGTCCACTCAGCCACCAGGATGTCGCCCGCCTTGTTCCAGCTTGCGCCGTGGGGGCTGCTGAACTTGCCGGGCTTGAACTGCTCCGCCGGGAGATTCGGCCAGCCTTCCTGCTTGTTCGCATCGGGCAATTCGCCCAAGTGGGTGATCACCTTGTTGTCCTTGTCGAGCACGGTCACCCGGCCGTAGAGGTCGGGCACGAGCAGATCGCTGCCGCGCTGGTCGAAGTGGCAGGGGTGCAGGAATCCTTCATTCACGAAACGCAGGTGCTCGCCTTCGGGCGAGAAATACTGCAGGCGCACGTTCGACCGGTCTGCCACAACCAACTCCGGCTTCTCGCCGCGCGTGTCCATCCAGATGCCGTGCGGGCAGCGCATCTTGCCGGGCTCGTCGCCGGCACCGCCCCAAGAGCGCACATGCTCGCCCTTGATGTTGTACTGGTGGATGAAGTTCTGCCCATAACCGTCCGCCACGTAGAAGTCGCCATTGTCCGCAAAGGCGATGTTGGTGGGAACATACTTCGAGGGATCGAGATAGCCCTTGGACTGCTCGCGCGTGGGAGCGCCCAGCTCCAGCACCACTTCGCCGTCAAGCGTAGTCTTCACCACCCGGTGCTGACCGGTGAGCGCAAGGTAGAGGTACTCAACGCTATCCTCGCTGCGAAGGTCCATCCCGTGGGCGCCGCTCGCGTATTCCGCCCCCCACGAACTTATGAAGTTTCCTTCCGGATCGAAGATGGCCACCGAGTCTTCAGACTGGTTGTGGATGAATACGCGGCCGTCGGCGACCTCGCGAATGGCGTGGGTGTAGCCAAATCGCTTGCCCTCGGGCAGCTTGGCCCAGTCGTTCACCCATTCATACAGGTGCTCACCTGC
>JBJOID010000174.1:0-4312 GCA_046047315.1 Candidatus Hydrogenedentota bacterium
GGCTGCGGTCGCCCGGCACCAGGGCGAAGTCTCCCGAGCGCAGCGCCGCCTTGGCGGCCTCTTCCACATCGAGGCGCAGCCCCGCCTTGCGCGTGTTGGCGTCCTGCCCGTGGCATGCGAAGCAGGTGTTCGACAAAATCGGGCGTATGTCGCGGTTGTAACTGACCGGCTCGCCCGCCGCCTGGAAGGGAGCCCAAAAGGCGCCGGCCAACACGACAACCAGAATGCCCGTCCCGCGACCCCGAAGGGGAGCGCGACATTTAAAGCTCAATATCGCCACAATTCTCGGACCTACTTCCCATCGAGCGGGTTTCGCGCGTCACTTACCCCTACTCTAACAGGCTCCGGCCGCGCTGTCTAACCTTTCTCCCCACGGTTTGCTACACTCCCGCCGCCGATTTTGACCAACCCGGTGAACCTTCCATGAGAATAGAAGAGCTTGATTTCGAACTTCCTGAGGCCTTGATTGCCCAGACGCCCGCGCCGCGCCGGGATGAATCCCGGTTGCTGGTGGTGAACCGCGCTACGGGGAGCATCGAGCAGACCCGGTTCCGCGAGATCACGCGCTACTTGCGCCCGGGCGATTGCCTGGTAATGAACGATACCTGGGTGATACGGGCCCGCATCGAAGCGCGCAAGCCGAGCGGGGGCAAGGTGGAAGTCTTTCTACTCAGCGAGGAATCGCCGGGGCAGTGGCGCTGCCTGATGCGTCCGTCGGCGAAGGTCAAGCCGGGAACGGCCTTGGAAATAGCGGAGGGCATCCGTGCGGAGGCGGGGGAGGCCCTGCCCGATGGCAAGCGCATCATCACCTTTGATCCCCCGGACGTGCTTCCGATGCTCGAGCGGATTGGCCGCATTCCCCTGCCGCCTTACATTCAACGCAAGGAGGAGCAGCCCTCGGACGCCGAACGGTATCAGACCGTGGTGGCGCGCAGTCCCGGCGCCGTTGCCGCCCCGACGGCGGGCCTGCACTACACCCGTGAACTGCTCGACGCGCTGCGCGCGCAGGGGGTGCGGCAGACCTGCCTCACGCTCCATGTGGGCTATGGCACCTTCAAGCCGATGACAGCGGAAACCGTGGAATCACATTCGGTGGACCCGGAGTATTTCGAGTTTACCCCGGAGACCGCGGGGACCCTGAACGAAGCCCGCGCCGCGGGGGGAAGGGTGGTTGCCGTGGGCACCACCGCCACGCGCGTGCTGGAAACGCAGCATCAGGCGGGCCGGTTTGTGGCGGGTCAGGGCATGACCGGAAAGTACATATACCCACCTTACCAATTCGGCGGCGTTGATGCACTCCAGACGAATTTTCATTTGCCCCGGTCCAGCCTGCTTGCCCTGGTGTATGCCTTCGCGGGAAAAGAACTCACCCGCGAGGCCTATGCCTACGCCATCAAGGAAGGCTTCCGCTTCTACTCCTACGGCGACACCATGCTGATTCTGTGATGTCTTAAAAAAAGAAAACGGGGCGGACGCTTTCGCGGCCGCCCCGTGCTTTTTTCGTGAAAGCCCCTGCCGTTACTTCTCACCCTCGGCGGCTTCAAACTCGGTGCAGAAGTCGTCGGAGTCCCGCGCCGGGCAGAAGTAGCTGTAGGTGTCGAAGTAGAAGAGCTGGATGGTGCGAAGGAGCTCCGAGAGATCAATCTCGAAGTCGCCACCCGCACTGTAGTCCGAGGCGTGGCGGAGGCAGGGAAGCGAATCGCCCTTGCCCGCGTCTTCCTTGGTCAGTACCGGGGTGAATCCGTCTTCCGTGCTGCCAGCAGGATCAGCGCAGGCATAACCTTCCGCATTGAACAAGGCCACCACACGCAGCAACTCGGACAGTGTAATGGTCTTGTCGCCGTTGATGTCGGCATTGTGCAGACGAACCGGACCCGCGAAGCGGTGCAGTTCGCCCGGGGTAAGGCTGCCATCGCTATTCGTGTCCAGCGTCTGGAACTGCTCTGGCGTCAGGGTCGTCACCGAGCCCGAGGCTTCAGCCGTATTCAGGCGGCCGTTCTTCGGGTTGGTGTCGATCTGCGGGAAAGTGAGCAGCAGGAAGTCTGCGATACCCGCGAGGTCGTTCACCGGCTCGCCTTCGCCTTCACCCACCTGACCTTCCGTGGTACCTTCCGTCTGGCCTTCGCCTTCGGCGGGAAGGGTGCAGGGCAGGTCGGCGCGCAGCGTGGCGTTGGTATCGCCCGCATCCACGATTTCCAGGTACATCGGGTTCTGCTCCAGCACTTCCAGGAAGCTGCTGGGAAGCAGCGCCACGAAGGGGCAGGTCAGGTTGCTGGTGAAGCTCAGGAACACCTGACCCGACTCACCCGGCTCGCCCAGATACAGGCCGATACTGGTCGGGGCCGGCATGTTGTGGCGCACCACCAAGGCGTACTGGTTGCCCGGCTCAATCGGGCCGGTCACCTGAAGCGAACCCGTAAAGGACGAGGTGGTCGGGGGTACCACGTTGGCCCCGGAAAGATCCTCGGCGCAAATCAGGTTGTCGGGATTCGGATTCGGGAACACCAGGCAGTCCACCGCCTGGCCTTCGCCTTCGCCCTCAAGCAGCCCTTCGCCCTCGCCTTCCGGATCCGGAACACCATCGTCGAACTCACAGCCAACAATATCGGCGCGGATGGTCTGGGCGCCTGCGTCGATCTCGATGTAGTGCGGCTCGGAGGTGTAATCTTCCAGTTCCGCGAGGGGTAAGGTCAACAGCAGGAACGGAATACCCGTGCCAATGTTGCCGAGACGGCGAAGCTGCTCACCCGCTTCGCCCGGAGCACCCTTGTAGATGAATGCGGTACCGAGCGTGGCAAGGCTGGCCTGCAGGCGAAGCTGCGCGGTGGCCGAATCGATGATCGTGAACTGCGCGGTAGCCGTGGCTCCGGTCGCATTCGCGGGAACCACTTGGGCGCCATTCAGCAACAGGTTGCACTCATAGTCGCCAAGGCCTTCGGGCAGGGTCTCGCCTTCCTCGCCCTCGCCCTCGGTCGTGCCTTCACCTTCGCCGGGGCTGCTCGAAAGACAGGTGAATCCATCAACGCGAATCGCACCCGCCGGAGCCGGGAAGGCAGCGCTCGTCACGATCACATACCAGTCGATACCGGCCGCCAGAATCGCCTGAGCTTCGGGCGTGGTCAGCGTGTAGGTGGTGGGAGAGGCGGTGGCACCGCCAAGATTGGTGATCAGCGCACCGGTCTGCCCAATAGCCCCCGAGCGAATCTCAATGCCCGTGGCTCCCGCAACATTGTGCGCCACAGTCACTTCGATGCTTAGCGGGGATTCGGTGCCAGCAAATTCAAAGGTGCCCGTGGCCGGGGAATTGGTGCCCGCTGCAGCGGCCGTCATCGGCACGTTGCAGGCGATGTCCTGAGCCGTGGCCATGCCACTGAAATAAAGCGAGATCCCCAGCAGCCCTGATGCAATAATCCGATGAATCTTCACGAAGCTCCACTCCCTGTAGCGTTTGTCACACGCCCGTTTCCCGTGCCAGCCCCCGGTGCGGGCAAGCGGCAGTGCTTTGGCAGGAATCTACTGCCAGCACATAGTCTACCACACTTGCCAAGTGTAGGCCATCTACATTATACCTTGTCAAGACTTTTCTTTCGCTAAACGCAGTTTTATTGATTCGAAAGGCGTAAATACCCGCATTTGCCGGGAGGAGAGGGGTGTTATGTTACGAAGACTGAGCTTGATGGCGGCGCTACTTGCGGGCATCGCGGGTGCGGAGCAAGGGGAGAATACGGTGAATGCGGCGGGACGCAGCGGCAAATACGAGCGGGTGCTGGAGGGAGAGGCTCGGCTTGACGACCGACGCCACCTCCATGACCGCAACACCGACACTGTATACACGATGCCTGTCTATCAAAGTCTGGAAGCGTGGGAGGCGCAGCGCGAAACCATCCGCCGCCGCACCTTGCTGGGTGCCGGGTTGTATCCCCTGCCGGAGAAGACGCCCCTGAATGCCCAGATTTCCGGGCGGGTCGAGCGCGACGGCTACACGGTCGAGCGTGCCTATTTCGAGGCCTGGCCCGGCTTCCTCGTCACGGGAAATCTTTACCGTCCCCACCCGCTGCCTGAGGAAAAAGTTCCGGCGGTGCTCTGCCCGCACGGTCACTGGGAGCACGGCCGTCTGCAGAACGATGAATCCTGCTCGGTCCCTGGGCGCAGCATCACCCTCGCCCGCATGGGCGCCACCGTGTTCACCTACGACATGGTGGGCTACAACGACTCCCTCCAGTTCAAGGAGCACGGCTGGCTCGACGAAGGCAGCAAAGCCTGGGGCATAACCCCTTTCGCTTTGCAACTGTGGTCGAGTATCCGCGCGGTC
>JBJOID010000175.1:0-3451 GCA_046047315.1 Candidatus Hydrogenedentota bacterium
GGATGGGTGACCGCAGCCAAGGAGCCGTTCAGTTACTTCGATCGCGGTTTTCAGGTTGTGCAGCGCCCCGGGCAGGTCGCCCATCTCGCGGTTTAGTTGCGCCATGCACCGCGACACCTGGGCAAGCGAGATGTGCTCCGGCCCCAGCGCCAACTGTTGCATCGAAAGCGCCTCTTCGAGATTGCTCCATGCCGTCGATTGATCGCCCAGCGCCTGCCGGGTGATGCCAATTAGCATCAGGTCGCGCATGGTGTCTTCATGTGGACCCCGGTTCAATGTCTTGTCGATGTCGAGCGCTTCCTCATACTCGGCCAGCGCTCCGGCAAGGTCACCGGACTTGCGCCGCGCGTTGCCCAGCAGCACGCGCATCTCGGAGACCTTGGGATGCTTTCGCCCGAAACGCCGCTCCGCAAGACGCAGCCCTTGCTCGAAATGAGGCGTCGCTTCGGAGGGGCAATGGTCATAGGCGCAGACCTGCCCCAACGCCTTGAAGAGTGCGTAGCGCCTTTCCGAGGCCCCCACCTGGGGCAGCTTGTCCAGCTTGAGCGCGTGCTCCAGCGCTTCCCGCGCGGGTTCCAGTAGCTCGCGGTACAAGAAATACTCACCAAGGCGGCTCCATAGCTCGATGCAGTCGCCGCGTTCGATGTTCAGCCGCGCGGCATGTTCCAGCACTGAGCGGACGTGGGAGATCAGCTTGGCGGCTTGCCGGACTTTCAGATCGAACTGAGCGCTTTCCGGGAATATGGAGAGCAGCAATTCCACCATGCGCCGGCACCAAAGCGGCCCCTCCGCCCTTGCCAGAGAGAAACTGCGTGCCTGACTGAACTGGGGGTGAATCTCGTGCAACGGGCCGCCCGGCGTCGCCTCCATCCATTCCCGCAATTGTCCCTGCAAAAGGTGATGGAAGGTGATGCTGCCGAAGCGTTCCTCGATGAGGCCCATCTGGTGCAAGGTGGCGGTACAGGATTCCATGCCCTTGCTGTCGGAGAGCATCTTGCCCAGCGGTCCCGGCAGTTTCTCTCCGCCGGAGACGAGGATGCCGGGAAGAATATTGTAGGAATCCATGTAGGCAAAGCTGCGCAGCAGATCAACCGCCACGGGCGCGTTTTGCCAAAGCTCCGAAAGACAGAGGCTGAGGAGCACGGCGAGCGCGCGCGCCTGCGGTGGCTTGCTGGCCAGCACGGTTTCCAACGCCACCGAGCGGGCAAGTATCCGGTCCAGCAGCGCATCGGGAGCCCACCCCTTGGCCAGGGCAAGACGTGCAGCAAGGTCGGCGGCGATCGGATAGCCGTGAAGCTGCTCGACCAGCCGCCCCAGCAGGGCCGGTTCGATTTCTCCCAGAAGACCACGAAGATGCTGTTCCACCAGCGGGGGTGTCCAGGGGGTCACATGCAGGCAAGCCCGCACTTCCGGCCAGGATGCACGGCTTGTGCTGATCAACACGTGGCCACGGCCGGGCGCGGGCAGGTACTCCGTGATGGCGGCATGGGAGGGAGGCTCGTAGAAGAGCAACAGCCAGCCGCTGTTCTCGTTCAACCAACGCCGCACCGCCTGCACCACATAGGGCAGGTCGCGAGACTTCGCCTCGGGCAAGCGAACCACCTGTGCCAGTTGGGCGTAGTCCTCGGCCAGGATTGCCGGGTGCCCTGCGCGCACGACCCAGATGAGCCGGTAACGCTCTTCCTCCCGGTAAAGGTATTCGATGCAGGCCTTGCGCCGGCCATAGCCCCCCATACGGCTCTCATGCGGAAGCAAGGTCACGATGCCATCGACTTCGAGGAAGGAGCGGATGCTGTTCAGGAGCGCATCGCCCCCGGTGTAGGGGCTTGCCCTCTCGAAAGGAACGCGCCTCACTGGAGCCAGGCTATGCAGTTTTAGCCCGCGCGTCTCCTGGTTGTAAGGGGAGACTTGCCGGGCGGGACGCTCAGGCACCCCCTTTAACTGGCGGGCCATAGGGAGAATGCGGTTCCGGGCTTCCTCCACGCTGCAATCGCGGATATCCACATATTCGTGCACGAAGAGCAGACGTTCAATGTCACACTCGCGCGCCCACACGGGTAGCACTGGAAAGTGGCCTTCCCTGAAGGCCTCGAACCAATAGTGCTCGGAATTGATGGTGGTCATGTAGGCGGGCGTCAGAATGGGCACGAAGACCGCGCCCCGCCTGCCCAGCGCCTCGACCTCGGCGAGCTTGTCGCGGCTGGCCTTATAGGTCCACGAATATAGCGCCACCGAATAACCGGCCTCGTCGAGCATCCGGTGTATCAGTTCCGCCCAGGCCCGGTCGCTTTCCTTGTAACTCAGCAGAAAGTCCGGCACGCCGCCTGTATCTTGCGACATCGCCCTACTCCTCATTCGCCATCGAGCGCCTGTCGCTACGCTACTGCGAATCAGGATTTTTGTCAATTATATTATTTTTAAGGTGCATCCTCTTTCGGATGAGTTAGCAGCTCCGGCATGGCGGCACCGACTTCGGAACGCCACGCAACAAGGCGATCATGAAGCTTGCGCGCCATATCGGGCTGGGCTTCGAGCAAATTTCTGGTCTCACCGATATCCTCCCCGAGGTGGAACAGCTCCTTCCGGCCGTCCTCAAAATACTCAATGAGCTTCCAATTCCCGGCGATGATGAAACTGCCCGGCGTGGTGCGCCATCCGTTGTCGTGAACGTAGGACTGGAGGTAGACCGGAAAATGGAGAAACAGGGCGTCGCGTTTCAGCGTGGCGGCTGCATCGCCAAGAAGGGGGGAGATATCCACGCCGTCGATGGGCTGCTCCGGAAGGGCGGCGCCACTCAATGCGGCGAACGTGGGCATGAGGTCCACATGGGCAATCGGGGTCTCGCAAACTGAACCCGCCGGGATGGTCCCCGGCCAACGGGCGATGAAGGGCACGCGCACGCCCCCTTCGCGCAGGGTGCCCTTGCCGCCACTGAGGGGGGCGTTGTCGGTGGTGCCACGATTCTTGGACGGCGCTTCCGTGCGATAGTATCCACCCACGCCGCCATTGTCCGACGTGAAGATCACGAGCGTATGGTCCGCAATGCCAGCGTCTGCGATGGCCTGCATCACGCGCCCAACGCTTTCGTCGAGGCTTTGAATCATGGCCGCATAATCCGGATTCCAATGCGTGCCGCGCGCGGGCTTCTTCTTCCAGGCTTCGGCTATTCCGGGCTTCGGATCAATCGGCGTATGCACGAGGAAGTGCGGCAGGTAGAGAAAGAAGGGGCGGGCTTTGTGCCTCGATATAAAGTCCACCGCGCGGTCGGTCATATAGTCAGCGTGATAGGCGTCTTTTGCATCTTCCACGGGGGGCCGTGTGACGAAATTGAAATGCTTGCCTTGGGAGGCAAGCGCTTGGTCGAAGCCTCGCTGTGATGGGTGGTGCTCATCACCGGGCCCCAGATGCCATTTGCCGAACATGCCCGTGGCATAGCCCGCGCCTTTGAGTA
>JBJOID010000176.1:0-2534 GCA_046047315.1 Candidatus Hydrogenedentota bacterium
ATCGGGCGGACTTTGCGGTGAGCACGCTGTATGCCTTGTTCGAAAACAAGGAGGATTTGTACCGCCGGGTGTCGGTGGACATTGGGCGGCGGACGGGGCAGATCTTCGAGGCGGCGATGGCGCGGGGGACGAATCCGCACGAGAAGCTGGTGCTGTATGCGCGGGCGAAGGGGGAAGCGTTTCGCGAGAGTCCGGCGGGGGTGAAGATGCTGGAGCATGAGCTGCACGCCATGCACCTGGAGGGGGAGGCGGGTTTTCCCAAGAACGGCATTGGGCGCATCTATGCCAAGTTCATGCAGCAAATCGAGTCCCTGTTTCGCGAGGGCGTGGAGCGGGGACTGTTTATATCGGGCGATCCGGCGCTGATGGCGATGGCGCTGGATGCGTCGACCAATGCGCTGATGTCGCTGGCGCAAAGCAACCCCACGAAGTTTTCCTACGACGAGCGGGTGAATGAAGTGATCGACCTGTTCTTCAAGCCGGTGCTGGCCAAGGCGCCGGGCAAAAAGCAGAAGGAAGCCTGAGGCATGCCTCCATTTCAATCGAAGGTGGACGTGAATTCCGCGACGTTCGCGGAGAACCGCAAGGGACACCTGGCGCTGATCGACGAGTTCCGCGGGCTGGAAGCGAAGATACGCGCGAACTCGGCGAAGCGGGTGGACAAGTTCCGGGAGCGCGGGCAGTTGCTGCCGCGCGAACGTCTGGACCTGCTGCTCGACCGCGGCGCGCCGTTCCTCCAGTTGTCGACGCTGTGTGGCTACAAGATGCACGATGACGATGGCGACCGGAAGATCTGCGGCGGCAACACGATCGGCGGCATCGGGTTCATCAACGGCGTGCGCTGCATGATCGGGGTGAGCGACTCGGGCATCCAGGGCGGGGCGGCCACGCCGATGGGCCTGAAAAAGGGGCTGCGCGGACAGGAAATCGCCATGCAGAACAAGCTGCCCTTCGTGCAGCTGATCGAGAGCGCGGGCGCGAACCTGTTCCTTCAGTCCGAGATGTTCGTCGAGGGCGGGCGGTCCTTCGCCAATCTGGCGCGCCTGTCGGCGATGGGGCTACCGGTGGTGGGCGTAACCCACGGTTCGTCCACGGCGGGCGGCGCGTACCAGTCCGGCCTGTGCGATTATCTCGTGGTGGTGCGGGGACGGTCGAAGATTTTCCTCGCGGGTCCCCCATTGCTGAAGGCAGCCACGGGCGAGATTGCCACGGACGAGGAACTGGGCGGCGCGGAGATGCACTACTACACGCCCGGCACGGCGGACTACATGGCCGAGGACGACGCCGATGCCATCCGCATTTGCCGTGATATCTTCGCCAACCTGCATTGGAACGACAACTACACCCCGCCCGCGCGGCGCAGCTATAAGGAGCCGCTGTACAGCGCGGAGGATATCCTCGGCTGCGTGCCGGTGGACTACCAGATTCCCTATGACATGCGCGAGGTGATCGCGCGCATCGTGGACGGGTCGGAGTTCCTTGAGTTCAAGCCGGCCTATGGCCCGCACACGCTCACCATGCACGCGGAGATCGAGGGCTATCCCGTGGGGATCCTGGGCAACAACGGCCCGATCGACTCGAACGGCGCGACGAAGGCGGCGCAGTTCATCCAGCTCTGCCAGCAGTCCGACATCCCGCTCATCTTCCTGCAGAACACGACCGGCTACATGGTGGGCACGGAGGCGGAGCGCGGCGGCATCGTGAAGCATGGGTCGAAGATGATCCAGGCGGTGACGAATGCGACGGTGCCGAAGCTGACGCTGCACATCGGGGCGTCCTTCGGCGCGGGCAACTATGGCATGTGCGGCCGGGGCTACGATCCGCGCTTCATCTTCGCGTGGCCGAACAACCAGATCTCGGTGATGGGCGGCAAGCAGGCGGCAAAGACGATGAGCAACGTGATTGAGGCGACGGCGCTCAAGCAGGGCACCGAGCCGAACTACGAGATGCTGCAGATGATGGAGCAGCAGATCATCGACCAGTACGACAAGGAAGGCAAGGCGCTCTACGCCACGGCCCGCCTCTGGGACGACGGCCTGATAGACCCGCGCGACAGCCGCAAGGTGCTGGCCTTCTGCCTCGAAACCTGCCGCGAGGCCGCGGCGCGCGTGATTCACCCCAACACTTACGGCGTGGCCCGCCTCTGAGCCAGGAGAACGACGATGCAATTGACCCCTGAACATGATCAAATACGCGAGACCGTGAAGCGGTTCGTGGAAGCGGAAATCAATCCCTACGTGGACCAGTGGGAAAAGGACGGGATCTTTCCCGCGCACGAGGTCTTCAAGAAACTGGGCGACCTCGGGTTGCTGGGGATCAACAAGCCGGTCGAGTATGGCGGCATGGGGCTGGACTACTCGTACCAGGCGGTGATGAACGAGGCGCTGGGCTATTGCAACTGCGGCGCGATCCCGATGGCGATTGGCGTGCAGACGGACATGTGCACCCCGGCGATGGCGCGCTTTGGTTCGGATGCGGTGCGCAAGAAGTTCCTTGCGCCGAGCATTGCGGGCGACCTGGTGGGGTGCATTGGC
>JBJOID010000177.1:0-9031 GCA_046047315.1 Candidatus Hydrogenedentota bacterium
TGCCCCGCGCCTGGACCGTATCATATCGGCTTCCCTTGAATTTCCCCTCAACCGGTGGTGCGGCAATGGCGCGGATTATCGCCCTGGCAAATCAGAAAGGTGGCGTGGGCAAGACCACGACCGCCGTGAATCTGGCCGCCTGCATGGCCTTGGCCGGCAAGAAGACCCTGCTGCTTGACATGGATCCGCAAGGGAACGCCACCCAGGGCGTGGGTGTGGACAAGAACGCCATCGAGGCCGGGGTGTACGACGCGCTCTGCGGAGACGTGCCGCTGGCCTCGGCGCGCGTAGAGACCTTCATCAACAAGCTGCACCTGGTGCCGTCGAACCGGGAACTCGTGGGAGCCGAGGTGGAGCTGGTGGATGTGCCCCGTCGCGAGTACCGCCTGCGCGAGACCCTGGAGCCGCTGGCCACAAGCTATGACTATGTATTCATGGACTGCCCCCCCTCGCTCAGCCTGCTGACGCTGAATGCGCTGGTGGCGGCGGACAGCGTGATGATCACCTTGCAGGCCGAATACTACGCGCTTGAAGGCCTGAGCGAGTTGCTCCAAACCATCATGAAGGTGCGCGACAACCTCAATCCCAGCCTCTTCGTGCATGGCGTGCTGGTGACGATGTTCCAGCATACGAACCTCTCGAAGCAGGTGCTCGACGATGTGCGCACCCACCTTGGGGACAAGGTCTACAACACCGTCATCCCACGCAACGTGACCGTGAGCGAGGCCCCCAGCTTCGGCCAGCCGGTGGTGTTGTACGACCCCAAGAGCAACGGCGCCCGGGCCTATCAGGACCTGGCGAAAGAGGTGGCAAAGCGTGGCTAAGAAGACCGGTCTGGGCAAGGGACTCGGGGCGCTTCTGGGGGGCGGCGCGCCTTCCGAGGCGATGGCGCCCAAGGCCGCGCCCAGCGAGGCGGTGGCCCAGGCGCTGGCCGATGGGGCTATCCTGATTGAGCTGGACCCGACCGATATCAGGGCAAACCCGAAGCAGCCCCGCACGCACTTTGACGAGGAAGCCCTGCAGGAACTGGCTGCGTCTATCAAGCGCGATGGCGTGATGGAGCCGGTGCTGGTGCGCAAGGCGAAGGACGGCGTCTACGAGCTCATCAGCGGTGAGCGCCGGGTGCGCGCCAGCGTGATGGCCGATCTGACCCGCATACCCGCCGTGGTGCGCGAGGTGAACGACCGAGACATGCTGAGGCTGGGTCTCATCGAGAACATCCAGCGCGAAGACCTCAATCCCATTGAGACGGCGGAAGCCTATCAGTTGCTCATCGACGAATTTGGCTGGACGCAGGAGCAACTGGCGGACGAGGTGGGCAAGCAGCGCGCCACCGTGGCCAACCTCTTGCGGCTGCTCAAGTTAGAGCCGCATGTCCGCGAGCTGACGGCGGAGGGCAAACTCTCGATGGGACACGCCCGCGCACTGCTGGCCGTCACGAATCCCGCCCAGCAACTGGCCCTGGCCAAGCGGGCCGTGCGTGACGGTCTCTCCGTGCGCATGATTGAGGAACTCGCCGCGAAACTTAAGGCTGGAAAAGCAACCTCGCCTGCCGCCTCACCGGACCCCAACATCACGAGCGTCGAAGACAAGCTCCGCCGACGCCTCGGGACGAAGGTTCATGTGAAGCACCACTCCAACGGCAAGGGCCGCATCGAAATCGAGTATCACTCGCTGGACGAATTCGAGCGGATTCTCGATCTTTTGGGCAAGTAGCCGCCTTAACTGTTGAGCCAGCGCCGGTACTCCCGCTCGCGTTCCGCATGGGAGTGCCGAGAATGCGCAAGGTGCGGGTTCTCCAAGGAATCGGAATGGCCGCGCTCGGAAGCCAGATCATCGTGAACTGCTTCAACCACTCGCTCGCGTGCGTCCGCGATGGTCTCGATATCGGGCGGGGCGCCGTCGAGATGGGAGACAATGAGCATCAGGGGTCGGCCTCGGGAATGCTGGCAGTGGTGCGGGCAGCGCATCCGGTGTTCCGTTTCACAGGCGCATTGAATCCCGGCATAGGCATGGCCGGATAAGGTCTTACCCATGGCTACGGTAGCCTCCGGGAAGTTACCGCACAGCCTTGAGGCCATCGCGAGCAAATCATCCTTCGGCAAGCCCCGTGAACGGGTGACTTCGCTCCCCTCATCAATCGCCATCAATTCGTAGGGGCCACTGCCTTCTAGGCCGCGCAGCCCCTCGGACACGTAGTACAACGCACGGGGCAATTCTCGGAACCGGGCAATCATGGTCAGCGCCTTTTCTTCCGCTCTCACTGTGATTCTACCACGAACGCGGTTCGTTTTTGTTTTTCAGAGGAAACTTTTTTCTGCTCGGCAAAAGAAAGACCGGCACCGGTTTTGCATCCATCCCCGCGGTCCATGCCATTATTGCCGCTTGCCAAGCCCGGCGCGCCCCGCAAACTGCACCATGCACGGGTTACCGTGGGTGCGCATAGGCTTGGAGTGGGCAGCCGCTGGACTACGACCTCAACAAGGAACGAATGATTGCATGATCGACATCAAGTACCTGCGCGAGCATGAAGCCGAACTGGCCACCGCCTTGGCGAACAGGGGCGCGCATGTGGACCTCGCCGCGCTGAAGCAACTGGACCAAGAGCGCCGCGCAGCCATCTACGAAATGGAACAACTTCGCGCCGAGCAGAACAAAGCCAGCCAGGAAATCGGGCGCCTTAAGAAATCGGGTGAGAATGCGGATGCGGCGGTCGCGCAGGTATCCGAGATCAAGGCCGCTATCGCCGGTCTGGAGGAGCGAGCGCGCGAACTGGATGAGTGCATGACCCACGCGCTGCTGCTCATCCCCAACCTGCCGGATGCATCGGTGCCGGTGGGCCGGGATGAGCACGACAACCGGGTGGAGCGCACCTGGGGCGAGCCGCGCGCCTTTGACTTTGGGGCGAAGGATCACGTGGCGATTGGCGAGGGGCTGGGCATGCTCGACTTCGAGCGCGCCGCGAAGATTACCGGCAGCCGCTTCTGCCTGTCACGCGGGCCGGTGGCGCGACTGGAGCGCGCCCTGATCAACCTGATGCTGGACACGCACACCGGAGAGCATGGCTACACCGAGGTGCTGCCTCCCTTCATGGCGAATTCGGACAGTATGCGCGGCACGGGGCAGTTGCCGAAGTTCGCGGAAGATGGCTTCCGGGTGGCGGATACGGACTACTGGCTGGTGCCTACGGCGGAAGTGCCAGTGACGAACATCTTCCGGGATGAAATCATCCCGGCGGAACAGCTGCCCATTCACTACACGGCCTACACCCCGTGCTTCCGCAGCGAGGCAGGAAGCTACGGCAAAGACACGCGCGGGATGATCCGCCAGCACCAGTTCAACAAGGTGGAGCTGGTCAAGTTCACCACGCCGGAAACCAGCTGGGACGAGTTGGAAAAGCTGACCCGCAACGCGGAGACCATCCTGCAGAAGCTGGGCCTGCCCTACCGTGTGATGACCCTGTGCACCGGCGACATGGGGTTCTCGTCGGCGAAGACCTACGACATCGAGGTGTGGCTTCCGGGTCAAAGCGCCTATCGCGAAATCAGCTCCTGCTCGAACTTTGGGGATTTCCAGGCGCGGCGCGCCAACATCCGTTTCAAGCGCGACAAGAAGCCGGAATTCGTGCACACCCTCAACGGCTCGGGTCTGGCCGTCGGCCGCACCGTCGTGGCCATCCTCGAGAATTATCAGCAGGCCGACGGCAGCGTGGTGGTGCCCGAGGCCCTGCGCCCCTACATGGGCGGGCTGGAGGTGATCGTGCCGATGGGCTGAGTGCGCCCCTTTCGATTGATCTGGCCACTGATGGATCGTATACTCCCGCGCTTATAGCGTCGCTGGAATGAAGATTGGTGTGGCGGGGCTCCGGGTGAGCCCGCCTTTTTTTCATTCCCCCGGCATCCGGGATCTGTCCCGGCGCTATCCCCCTCCAGGTTCAAGCGAGGATTTGCACATGCTGATATTCGTACCGAAGGAGCTTTATCCCGGAGAGACCCGGATTTCGCTGCTGCCCGATGCAGTGAAGAAACTGACCGGCAAAGGGGCAGAGGTCTGCATCGAGCGGGGACTGGGTGACGTAAGAGGCATTGAGGACAGCACTTACGAAGCGGCCGGGGCCACTGTTTCGGCGGACCGCGCGAGCATGCTGGGCCAGGCCGACCTGGTGTTGCGGCTGCGAAAGCCGGCCGTCGAGGAGATTGGCCAGCTCAAGCGCGGCGCCATACACGTCAGCCACCTTGAGCCCTTCGAATCCTTCGACTTGCTGGACGCCTTCGCCGCGGCGGGCGTGAGCGCCATCGCGATGGAAATGATTCCCCGCACCACGCTGGCCCAGAAGATGGACGCGCTCAGTTCCCAGGCCAACCTGGCGGGATATTGCGCCGTGATCATGGCGGCGAACCGGCTCGACGTGGTGCTGCCGATGATGATGACCCCGGCCGGCACGCTGAAGCCGGCACGCGTGTTCATCATCGGGGTGGGCGTGGCGGGGCTTCAGGCCATCGCCACGGCCAAGCGCCTTGGCGCGCGCGTGGAAGCCTTCGACACGCGCCCCGTGGTGGAGGAGCAGGTGCAGAGCCTTGGCGCTAAATTCGTGAAGGTGGACCTGGGCGAGACCGGCCAGACCAAGGACGGCTACGCGAAGGAACTCACCGACGAGCAGCGCAAGATGCAGCAGGACGCGATGGCTAAGGTCATCGCCCAGTCCGACGTGGTGATCACGACGGCGCAGGTCTTCGGCCGGAAGGCCCCGGTGATCGTGACCGAGGAGATGGTGCGCAGCATGCGGCCTGGCTCCGTGGTGGTGGACCTTGCCATCGAGACGGGCGGCAACGTGGCCTGCGCCAAGCTGGGCGAGGAAATCGAGGTGGCGGGAGTGAAGGTGATCGGCCTTGCCAACGTGCCGGGCCGGGTGGCCATGCACGCCAGCCAGATGTATTCCGCCAATATCACCAACCTGCTGGAACACTTCTGGGGCAAGGAAAGCAAAGCCTTTGAGCTTCGCCTTGAGGATGAAATCATGAACGGCTGCCTCGTGGTGCACGAGGGCGAATGGCGGCATCCGATGCTGCTGGCCGCGCGCGCCAAGGGCTGACCGGACCAAACAGGGAACACACGATGGACATGCTGCTTTTGCTCTTCACCTTCGTGCTCGCAATCTTCCTGGGATTCGAGTTGATCGTCAAGGTGCCTTCCCAGTTGCACACGCCGCTGATGTCGGGCGCGAACGCCATCTCGGGCATCACCATCGTTGGTGCACTGATTGCCGCGGGTCACACCGACGGCGGGTGGGTTTCCACCGGCTTCGGCCTACTCGCCGTGATCTGCGCCTCCATTAACGTGGTCGGCGGCTACCTGGTGACGAACCGCATGCTGGCGATGTTCAAGACGAAGCAGGAGGGCAAGTAATGGATACCCTGATCCAAATCGCCTACATCGTCTCGGCCTGCCTTTTCATCTTCGGCCTGAAGATGCTGGGCAAGGCGCAGACCGCCGTGCGCGGCAACCTGGTGTCGGCCGTGGGCATGGGCGTGGCGGTCGTCGTCACCCTGCTCGACAAGAACATCATCACCTACCAGTGGATCATCGTGGGCGTTGTCATCGGCACCGTCATCGGGGCCGTGGCCGCCGTGCGCGTGCCCATGACCTCCATGCCCGAGTTCGTCGCGCTGTTCAATGGCACCGGCGGCATCGCCAGTCTCTTTGTGGCCTGGGCCGAATACCAGCGAAATTACGGGGGCTTGCTCGATGGTACAGCGAATGCCTACATCGAGGTGCTCGCGATATATCTCGCCATGCTCATCGGCGGCGTCACCTTCACCGGCAGTATGATCGCCTACGCGAAGCTGGCGGAGAAGATCGATGGCAAGCCGGTGCTCTTCGCCGGACAGCAGTTCGTAAACGGGCTGGTGCTGCTCATTGCGGCGGGCAGCGGTATCGTCTTCGTCATGCAGCCGGACAGCCAGCTGGCCTTCCTCCTGTTCTGCGTGGCCACGGGCATCTCGTTGATCTTCGGCGTGCTGGCCACCATCCCCATCGGCGGCGCCGACATGCCGGTGGTCATTTCGCTGCTGAATAGCTATTCGGGCCTCGCGGCATGCGCGGCGGGCTTCGTCATCGGCAACACGGTGCTTATCGTCTCCGGCTCCCTGGTCGGCGCGAGCGGCATCATCCTCACGCAGATCATGTGCAAAGCCATGAACCGCTCCCTTGCCAACGTGCTCTTCAGCGGCTTCGGCGCGGCCACGGCTTCCTCTGGCGGCGGCGCGGCGGTGCAGGGCGAAGTGCGCCCCATCAGCGCCGAGGACGCCTACTACCTGCTTGAAGCCGCCGGCTCGGTGGTCTTCGTGCCGGGTTACGGCATGGCCGTGGCGCAGGCGCAGCATGTGGTGCGCGAGCTGGGCGAGCTGCTTGAGGGCAACGGATGCGAGGTGAAGTACGCCGTGCATCCCGTGGCGGGCCGCATGCCGGGCCACATGAACGTGCTGCTGGCCGAGGCCAACGTGCCCTATGAGCAACTGGTGGAGATGGACGACATCAACCCGATCATGCCGACGGTGGACATCGCCATCGTGATTGGCGCGAACGACGTGGTGAATCCAGCCGCCCGCGAGGACGAGACCAGCCCCATTTATGGCATGCCCATCATCAACGTCGACCATGCCCGTACGGTCTTTGTGCTCAAGCGTTCGATGCGGTCGGGCTTCGCCGGCGTGGACAACCCGCTCTTCCTCAAGGAAAACACCCGCATGCTCTTTGGCGACGCCAAGGAGAGCATCACGAAGCTCGTCGCTGAGTTCAAGGGCGCCTGATACGCCTCACTGCCCCTGGGTTTCCTCGGAGCGGAGAGCTTCCCGCTGGATGCGCATCTCGCGGTTGTAGCGGGCCACGGCTTCGTTGTGCTCCGCCAGCGTGCGACTGAAGGTGTGGGACTTGCCGTCGGCGTTCGACACGAAGTACAGGTAGTCTGTTTGCGCGGGCTGCATGGCGGCGCGCAGACTGGCGGTGCCGGGATTCGCGATGGGACCCGGCGGCAGCCCGCGGTACTTGTAGGTGTTGTAGGGCGAGTCAACCTGCTTGTCGACATCGAGCATGCGCTGCCCGTATTTGCCAAGGGCGAACTGCAGGGTACTGTCCATCTGGAGGGGCATGCCCAGCTTGAGGCGGTTGTAGATTACGCTGGCCACCACGGGACGCTCCTCGTCTGTGCGAGCTTCCTCCTCGATGAGAGAGGCCACGGTGACGATGGTCTTCTTGTCAAAGGCCGAAGCGCCCGGTAGCTCCTGCAGCAGACGATCGTAATCCCGGATAAACTGCTCCACCATGCGCTGCGCCGCTTCCTTCTCCGAGGGCTTGTCATCGAAGAAGTAGGTGTTGGGCATGAGGAATCCCTCGAGGGATTCCGCCTCGATGCCAACCTTGGCGATGAGTTCCGGGTCCGCCGCCGAGGCGGCGAACAAGGCCGGGTTCTCAAACTGCTCCGCAATCTGGGCGACGCTCAATCCTTCGGGAATGGTCAGCTTCACCTGATCGGCCAAGAGGTTGCGGTCGGGGCCCTTGAGCATGCGCTGCAACAATTGCCGCGCAGAATGTCCTTTGGGCAGCTCATACACCCCGTGCCGAATGCCCGCGCCCGTGGGGGGATTCAGCCGCAGCGCAAGACGGAAAAGCCCCTCGTGCTCGATGAGTCCCTTCTCAGCCAGCAGTTCTCCCACCTGCGCGCCGGAGGCTCCAGAGGGCACCTCGATGCTGACAGCGGGACCGGCGACGCCCTCGTAGGTGGCGCGCACATAGATGGTGAGCGCCAGCACCCCGGCCGCGACGGCGGCGGCGCCCGCCAGTGCCCAGAACCATACCAGTGCGGTGAGCATCCAGCGCCACGCCGAAACCTCGCGTCGAAGTTCGGTTGCCGCATCCACCGGAGCTGGCTTACGTTCAGCGCGCGCCACGGTTTTTCTCGCGCTGCATGTAGGTTTCCAGAATGAGCGCGGCGGCCACCTGATCGACATTGGCCTTCTGCTTCTTGCCCTTCACTTGGGCGGCACGCAGATGCCGGTGGGCCTCGGCCGTGGAAAAGCGCTCGTCGACCAGTTCGATCGGCGGGGTGACCCGCTTGCGCAAGGCTTCGACCATGGCGGCCACCTTGCCCGCCTGGGGGCCTGGCTCGCCGTGCTGGTTGAGGGGCATCCCCACCACGATGGCCACCGGCCCCACCTCCTCGATGATCCGCGCGAGGGTGGCTGCGTCGGTTTCGATATGGCCCTTCATCGGCACGGTTTGATAGGGGGAGGCCATGATCTGCAGGGCGTCGCTCACGGCCACGCCGGTGCGCACATCGCCCACGTCAAGGGCCAGCAGGGCTCCGGGTATCATAGGGTTCTTATTTCCTCTGTCACGGCGCGGTACTATACCATCAGCAACGGCCCGATTGCAGAGCCATGGCGCAGTATCGGCAAGGAGTTCCATGACAACACCCGCCAATGAAACACGCGGCGCCCGCTACTGGGTGATCCGAATTCTGCTTGTCGCGGCGGGAGCCAGCGGTCTGATTCTCTTTACCGTATCAAAACCGGCCTTCATGCTGGATCCTTCTTACGAGATTGAGGTCGATGGTGAACGCCGTTTCTATGACGTGCGCCTTCCGATGGGCTATCTCGCCGATAACGCATATCCCTTGCTGATCGTGTTACACGGCGGAGGAGGGAGTGCGTCAAGAGTGGAGCATGTGCTGGGTCTCACCGAGCGCGCGGGAACGCGGGGCTATATCGTTGCCTACCCCGAAGGACTGGACAACTTTTGGAATGACGGCCGGGGCGGCACACACAGCCGGGCGGTACGGGATAACGTCGACGACGTAGCATTTCTATCCAGCATGGTGGACACGATCGCCGCGACGCACGGCGTGGATCAGAGGCGCGTGTTCTTACTGGGGGTTTCCAACGGCGCCATGATGGCGATGCGCTTCGCCTGTGAACAAGGCGACCGCATAGCCGGGGTGGCGGCCTTCAATGCGGGCCTGCCCGAGCCAATGAGC